>JASHOY010000033.1 GCA_030038435.1 Acidobacteriaceae bacterium
CTGCAGGAACGGCTGCGCCACTGGCCCCATTCCATGAACGCAACCTCGACGCACGACACCAAGCGAAGCGAGGACATGCGCGCGCGCATCAACGTGCTCTCCCAACTTCCCCGCGAATGGCAGAAATCCCTCCTCCGCTGGAACCGCATGAACCGGCGCCACAAAACCGTGGTCGATGGCATCGAAGTCCCCACGCCCGGTGAAGAATCTCTCCTCTACCAGACCCTGCTTGGGGCCTGGCCTTTCGATGCCATCGAGGAACAGGGACTGATCGCGCGCCTCCAGGAATTCCTCACCAAGGCGGTGCGCGAAGCAAAACAGCATTCCAGTTGGATCCAGCCGAATGAAGCGCATGAAAAAGCGCTCTTGGACTTTGCCGCGGCGATCCTTCACCCCGGACCAGCTTCGTTCCGCGAAGACTTTCTCCGCTTCCAGCGCAAAATCGCCTGGCATGGCGCGTTGAATTCGCTGTCGCAGCTCCTTATCAAGATCACCGCACCCGGGGTGCCTGATTTTTATCAGGGCTCCGAGCTATGGGACTTCAGCATGGTCGATCCGGATAATCGCCGCCCCGTCGATTTCCTCAAGCGCACCCAGCTCCTCGATGATCTTCGCAAAGGACAAAGCAAAAGGCCGCGGCGCACGCTGCGCGAAATCCTGTCCCGCTGGCAGGATGGCCGGATCAAGCTCTACTTGACCGACAGAGCATTGGAATTTCGTCGCGCCAATCCGGCACTCTTCGCGGAAGGCGATTACATTCCGCTCCCATGCTCAGGCGCGAGAGAGGCAAACGTCTTCGCCTTCGCTCGCCGCAAGGGCGAAAAGTGGTGCGTCGCCATCGCACCACGCCTCACGACCCAACTTTCGCCCGCAGGCAGAATGCCCTTCGGCAGCGCCGTGTGGCAGGATTCCGCCTTGCATCTGCCTTCCGAAGCTCCAGCGCATTGGCAAAGTATTCTCACTGCCGAACCCCCTTCGGTTGCGGCGCGCAAGACCGGATACCGGGTTCTCATGTTGTCCGGCATCCTGAATCGTTTTCCCGTCGCTCTGCTCGCCGGAAGCGATTGACGCGCCTTCTACTGCGGGACCATCTCTGCTCAACGCGCTTTAAAGCTGCCTGCGCCGCTCTATCAACATCCTTGGTTCACCAGCCCCATTTCACGCCTCCCTCACTTGCCGGAATGTTTTTCTTGCTGGACATAGGGTAAAGCCGCGGGTATATACTCGCTGGAAATCCAGAATCACACCGTAGCCGGAGGGCAAATGGAAACGTTATCACGCCGCAATCTCCTCAAAACTGGCCTCTTGATCCCTGCCGCCGCGGCGGCACAGGGCGTAGCTCCAATCGGTTCTGCCATTAAAGCCGTGGGTCAAGGTTCCGGCCCGCTCTCTCCGCAGACCGCCGGTGAATCAGCACACCCCGCGGCCCTTCCATCCTCCGCGCCCCGAGAGCGGCTCCTCTTGGATTTCGGCTGGCGTTTTCACCTCGGCAACGCCGACGATCCCACCAGGGATTTCGATTTTGGATACGCGCAAACCGGCAATTTTCAAAAGACCGGCAACTTTCTGCCTGCTAGCTCCATCGCCTTTGACGACGGCGACTGGAACGCGGTGAACTTGCCCCACGACTGGGCCATCGAGTTGCCCTTCCAGAACGATCCCATGCTGGCCAGCAAAGGATTCTATCCCCTCGGGCGTGACTACCCGGCCACCAGCGTCGGATGGTATCGCCGTGTCTTTGAACTCGCGCCTGAGGATGCCAACAGGCGCATCAGCCTCGAATTCGACGGCGCCTACCGCGGAACCATGGTGGCCCTCAATGGCTTTTACCTGGGCCAGCATAGCGGCGGATACGATCCCTTCAGCTTCGACGTCACTGACTTCGCCAACTTCGGCGGAACCAACGTTCTCCTGATCCGCGTCGACGCCACTCTCAGCGACGGCTGGTTTTACGAGGGCGCGGGAATCTACCGCCATGTCTGGCTGGTGAAGACCAACCCCGTGCACGTGAAAAAATGGGGAACCTTTGTTGCCTCGCAGGTGAGCGCCTCCCAGGCCACTCTCTCCGTCCGCACCGAGGTCAATAACCACAGCCGCTCCGCGGCCAACGCCCGCGTCATCTCCACCATCCTCGACCCATCCGGCAAGCCCCTGGCCAAAGACGCCACCGCGTCCGCCGTCATCGCTTCGCAGGCTGACAACAGATACGAGCAAAAGATCACCATCGCCAACCCGCGCCTCTGGTCGCTTGAAGAACGCAACCTCTACACGCTGGTCACCGAAATCCGAAGCGGAGGCAAAATCGTCGACCGCTATCAGACTTCCTTCGGAATCCGCACCATCAAGATCGACCCCGCACAAGGCCTGTTTCTCAATGGCCGTCACGTGAAGATCCAGGGAACCTGCAACCACCAGGACCACGCAGGGCTTGGCGCCGCCCTGCCCGATTCCGTGCAGTATTACCGCATTCGCAAATTGAAGGAGATGGGCTGCAACTCCATTCGCACCTCCCACAATCCGCCCACCCCGGAACTGCTTGACGCCTGCGACAAGCTCGGCATACTGGTCTTCGATGAGACGCGCATGATGTCTTCCAATCCCGAGGGCCTGAGCCAGTTCCGTGACCTGGTGCGCCGCGACCGCAATCGCCCCAGCGTCTTCATGTGGTCGATGGGCAACGAAGAACGCGTGGCCAACGGCGACAGAGGCGTCCTCATCCTCACCGCCATGAAGGAAGTGGCCGGCGAAGAGGATGGCTCGCGGCCGGTTTCCATCGCTCCCACCGGCGCAATCGGAACCGGCGGCCTCGCGGTCTGCGACGTGATCGGATACAACTACATGGACCCCCAGGCAAAGGCCTATCACGACGCGCATCCTGACCGCCCGGTCATCGGCACCGAGACCGTGAGCGCCGTCGGCACCCGCGGCATTTATGTCACCGACCCCGCCAAAGGCTATGTCGGCTCCTATGATCCCTGGACCACTACCGGACGCGCTTCCGCCGTGGGCTGGTGGAGCTTCTGCGATTCGCAGCCTTGGCTCTTGGGCGGATTTGTGTGGACAGGCTTCGACTATCGCGGCGAGCCTTCCCCAAATCAGTGGCCCAACATCAGTTCGCAGTACGGAATCATCGACACCTGCGGCTTTCCCAAGGACACCTTTTACTACTACCGCTCATGGTGGACCGATGAACCCGTGCTGCACCTCTTTCCGCACTGGAACTGGACGGGAATGGAAGGCAAACAGATTGCCGTCTGGGTCTACTCGAATCTCGACAAGGTCGAATTGCTCCTCAACGGAACCAGCCTCGGCACACAAGACGTAAAGAAGAATCTGCATCCGGCCTGGACCGTAAATTATGCCCCCGGAACCCTCGAGGCACGCGGATACAAGGGCGGCAAGGTGGTCATGACCACCCGGCGCGAGACCACCGGCCCCGCGGCAAAGCTGGTCATGCATGCCGACCGCAGTCAGGTCTCTGCCGACGGTGAAGACGTCGCCATGTTCGCGGTCGAGGTGCAGGACGCGCAGGGCCGCGTTGTCCCCATCACCGACAATGACGTGGCCTTCACCGTGACCGGCGCCGGCAAGCTCATCGGCGTCGGCAACGGCGACCCGACCGATCATGCCCCGGACAAAGGATCTTCGCGCAAGGCTTTCTCCGGCCTTTGCATGGCCATCGTTCAATCGGAAAAAACAGATGGCCAGATCACCGTGGAGGCGGCCACCCCCGGGCTGACTCCGGCTCGCGCTAGCATTGAGGCCAAAGCCGTAACCCTTCGTCCCCAGGTTGCGGTCTGGCAGCGCGCAGTGCCGCAAGGGGCCGGCATTACCGGCCTGTGGCGGCCCGGACCTCCCGCAGCCAGCGATGCCAATAACCCCGCCATCCGCTTCCTCGTCGGAACCGGCGCCATGGTCTTTTCGCTTCAACAGAACGGCAGCGCTCTCACCGGAACGGTAGATGGTGAAGGAAGCGGCTTCTTCGGCGGCGGCGATGTGCCCACGCCGATTGAGGAGGGCCAGATCAATGGAAATCGCATCTCCTTCAAGGCGGGTCGAAGCACCTACTCAGGCACGGTGAACGGCGACCGCATCGAACTAGATCGCACCTTCAATATTCCCCGGCGTTTTCGCACTCCAGAAAAGGAAACCACGGGAGGGCCGGCCGTCGGGCCGCCGCCAGATGGATCGGATCCTTCGCGCGGCTCTGCCTTCCACCTCCCGTCCGCGATCCCGGTGGTCCTGCATCGCGTGCAGAGGTAAAGCCCTCGGGCCGGCGTTCGAGATACCCATCAAGATCGCCGGCTCAACCAGCCTCGAAAGTCCGCGATGAGTACAGCGTTGCGGTGGCACCCCGGGGCGCGCAAGTGGCCACGCCCGCCCGCCTCAGCAAATCCACCTGCGCAGCGAATCGATCAGCGTCTCCACCGGAGCAGGCTCACTTGCTTCCGGCCAGGCAAACTCCGGCGGCGCCACCAGGTAGGCTTCGGCTGCGCTCTCTGCAACACAGACGCACACCGTGGCCTGCCTGTACTCTTCATAACGGACTGCCGAAAGCCAGATGTAAGCCGCCAGGATCTCCGCGTCCACGGCGCTTCCCGGATTATCATCGACGGCGGGAAGCGGGTTGATCCGGTCGGGGTTCTCGAATACCGCTACGGCCGTAAATGGCTTGGGCTTGCTGCGCACGCTGAATCTGGCCGCCAGAAAGCGTGGACGCGCTCTGCGCAGAGCCTCAGACGCGGCCCACTCTACAAACGAATTCCCGAAGATCACGGCCCCGTTGCCGCTCAGGTAAAGCGCGCGAACAAACTCCCGCACCGCCGCGTCCGCAGCAACTTCCTTCGGGCACCACGGCGATACGTCCACCTTGCGCAAATGATCGTAGACCGAATCCGCATTGGCAAGATTCTTGCTCATGCTGTTCATTTCGCGCAGAAAGTTCGTGCGGTAGGAGGCGAGTCTTGCGTGGCTCAGCAGAACGGCATGCGAAGTTGCGGCCGACCGCTTGTCAACAAGGCAGGCGTCCACCAGGCTGCTCGCTCCATCAATCGCCCACGATTCCGCTGCGGCTTCTTCGTCCGGGGCATCATGTGAATCCGGCGATCCGCCCCTTCTCGCGGCATCGCCAATCAACCCGACAAGCGCTCCTTGCCATGCGCTAGGCGCAGATATCGAAGGCAGCGGCTGCAATTTCACCCGCCGGCCCGCGCCGTGCCAATGTTCCCAGGCCTGCTGCGGCTGCACCGGAAGGAGCGCCGGTATATCCAGAACGATGGCGCGATTTGCCGCCTTGGCCCCCGCACCACCGCTTTGCACTGCATAGCGATCGGCGGCGTCGAAAACCCGCTGCACCGCCTCGCGCCATTGCTGAAAATACGGTGAGCGCGCCAGCTCCGACGAGTTCTCGATCGTCTCCTCCTCTGTTGAGAACTGCTGCCAACCTCTGACGCCCATCTTGTCTTCAAGGCGGATCAGATCGCTGAACAGCGCGGCAGATTCCTCGGCACTCAGGCTCTCTACGTAATAAACCAGCCTGTCCGTCGACCGCCTCTCGTTGGCGAACAGAAACTCCCACTCATGAAGCTGTTGATTGACAAAGGGAAGAAAGGTCAATGGAAGCCGTTTGAGTACACCGTGCCGCAGAGCCTCCTGCAGTCTTTCCGGCATTTGCTTTGACGCTTCCATCCATTCTCTCCGGCGGGCTGGCCGCTCGGCGCCTTCAGCCGCGCAGCTCCCTCAGGCTTGCTCCTTGCGATTCCAGCGCCCGGCAGCCAAGCAAAGCAGCCAGCGTTGGGCAAAGATCAACCTGCCGGATCGGCCGCTCCACTATCGTGGCCTGGCCGACGCCCGCGCCCAATGCCATTGCCCAGGTATCACGCGTCGACTCCTCGTTGGCGCGATGATTGAAAAAGCCGTTGGTCGAAGAACCGTCCGGGTCGCGCCCGAATTCAGGCAACACCAGCAACGTGGTCTTTTTGCGATACTCGGGATTCGTCTCGATCTCCTGCCACAGCTCATAAACCAGCCGGTCCGCCGTGCCGATTCCCGCCAGATGCATCGCATAGGAGCCAAAGTGCGCCGCCTCAACGTCTGAGAACACCGTAACCAGCAGGTTCGGCGCGAACTTGCGCATGATCTCGCGGGCCATGAAAAAGGTCAGTTCGTCGCCTGATGTCGGTCCCCCACCGTGAACAAAGCTGGAAATGGCCGTCTCGATCGTACTGCGCACCCGCGGATCAAGTTGGTCCGCCGCATCAAATACGTTCCATCCCAACCCCTCGTAGTTGCTCCCGGCCATGGCCGTCTCCAGCTCCGCCTCCACTTTGTCGCGATCGGCCATGTTCCCGCTGCGTCCGTTGCGCAGCGCGTTCACAATCGCCTGCAGCATAAGCTGCTTGGGGAAAACCACATTCGCCCCGAACTCCGGCCCGTAGTGCGAAGCTGAGCTCGCGCCAATCTGGCTGGTGAGGGCTTTGTTACTGGCCACAACCCAGGTCTCTCCCGCGCTTGCGTGCTGCGCCCTGCGGTATTGCTCAAAGAGCGTGGGCGTTGTAGGTGCCTGGTTTCCCCAGTCGTCCACGCGCTGCCAGTTGCCCGTCAGGATGCTCGAAATGGCGTTGAAATGCGCCGTAACTCCCTCATTGCGCGCATGGAGATAGAGCAGCGAGTTCGGTCCCAGGTCCGAGACCAGATGCGGAATATACCGCAATCCTTCGGGCGAAAAACTCTCCGCGCGGCGAATGCCGCCGATGATCGCCATGACCACCTTTTGTCCCGATCCCGCAATTTCCCCGCTGCGCGCCCCGCGGGCTTCGGGAAGCATAGCTCCGGCAATCAGCAACCCGGCCGCGCTCAGGAATCTGCGCCGCGAAAGATCCGCATGCCGGCTATCGCCATCCGGCACCCCTGCGCCCGGCTTATCATCGGCGCAATGGCCATTCTCCATCACAACGCCTCCTCAGGGATAGCATCCCGAGGTTCAGCTACTGACAGAAACTTCAGTTGAAATTGAAGTAATTATATGCGGAGAATGAAGCCGGATCAATGCCCTTCCCGGTATCAGCTCAGGGCAAGATCGAGAAGCTTCTCAAGACCCACCGGCGATGCCGACTCCACCCCATGAGGCAGGCTGGGAGAGACCACTACCGCCTGTTGGTGATCTTCAAACCAGGCCACGAAGACCGATTGCGACGCCCCCGGCAGGCGCTGCTGATTGATCCAGTGGTAATAGGCGCCCATGTCAGCATCCATAAGCGACCCCATGAAATCAAGCTCCGGTTTCGTGTCCGTGTTCGCAAGCAGTTCGTTCATCGGCCGCAGGCGCTGGCGCGGAGCAAATCGCACCAGCAGTGTCAGCGGTTGCGCCCGCCGCAGCGCCTCGCGCCCCGCCCACTGGGCAAAGGTGGTGCTGAAGATCTGCGTCCCCGAGCCCTCGGTGAGGACTTTCAATTGAAAGCGCTCCAGCACCGGGTCGCCGCTTTTATCCATCCCAAGATCGGAAGGCTTTAACTCGGCAAGGTGGGTGCGCAATTCCTCCGGGCCCATCCCCGGACGCCGTATCTCCGCCTGCATGTTCTTGAGCAACGCCTCGCGCGCCCGGCCCAGAGCCTCATACGAGACGCACGTCAACAGAGGACTGTGTTCAGCCGCCCCACCCCCGTCCACATACCAGTGTCCGTAGGTCATGGGGTGCATTTTGGCGCGCGCGTCCACCGCGGCAAGAAGAAGCTGCAGGCCATTTCCCGGACTCACATTACTGAAAAATGTCCCATGCGCTCGCAGGTCGCGGAAGATTGGCTTATCGTACTCGGCTACCCCTTTACCAATGACCGCGATGCCCAGTCTTGGCGCCGGCGGCCGACCCGGCGGCGCCGCCGCCTGCAAGCGCGCGCCGTAGGCCAACGCGGCTTTGGTGAAGGCATCCTGTTGATGCGTGGTCCAAAGATAGGCGGATTCCTGCTCACCGAATCGCGACGGATGATTCACCCAATCCACGTGCTCTAGCTCTGACGATAAAGTGATCTGCGAGAAGCCATGAAACCAGTCGTCACGCTCAGAGGCCGAAAGCGAACTGAGGACCGCAAGTTCTTTGTCAATTGCGGATCGCTCCGCCGGAAACATGTAATCGTAATCAATCGCTTCACGTAACAGGTTCGGAACAAAACTCAAGGGCAGCTCACGAATTGTGTCCAGGTGTGCAACGACCAACTGGCGAGCCTCGGGCGCATACCTGGAAAAATCTTCGGGTTTGAGGTGCGAAGGCTGCATGTGGCTTACAACAATTCCTTGATTTGCTTCCCCTGTGCAAGTTCTGGCGAAAAACCCATGATCGCTCCCAGCGTGGGAACCAAGTCTATGGATTGCATAGGCTGGTCATAGATCACTCCCTCGCGCACGCCTCTGCCCAGCGCCATCATCCAGGTTGTGCGGCTGGCGGCATCGCCGGTGCGATGATGCTGAAACCCGTTCCCACCGGCATCATAGTCCGCGTCGCGGCCAAAATCGGGAAGGATGAACACCGTTGTATTGTCCTTGTATTCCGGTTCGCTCTCCACCGCTTTCCATATCTCTCCGCACAGTCGGTCGGTGCGCCGGATTCCCTCAATATAGAGCGAGTAGGCGCCGGAATGAGCAATGTCCATGTCATGCATAGTGATCCAAAGCAGGCTCGGCGCCTCTTGCTGCATGAGCCGCCTGGCTACGTAGACCGAAAGCTCATCGGGGCTGGAAAGCGTGCGCGCGTGCGCCATAAAATCATCCACCGAGAGGCGCAGAATCTGATCTAACTGCTGCAGTTCGAACTCACCACCTTCCAGCGTCGGCGTGTAGAGCGGATTCTCATAGTTGTCGAGCAGAAGATGATTGAGGTTGAGTCCCGAGCCTGCGGTTGCAGCCTGCAGCAGATGCTTGGGAAGGATGACCGTGGCGCCCATCCCGTAGGACCGGCAGTCGCTCTCGCCAATGCGATTGAATCCATTGCTCGGCGCAACCACCCAGGTGTCGGATGGCGGCCGCCGCAAATCCTGGCGAAAATACTCAAACACCGTCGGGTGGTCTGGCGGTACCGCGGCAAAATTGTTCAGCGTTTCGTAAACTCCGGTGGCCAAGCTCGCGGTGGCCACGTAATGGCCCAGGATTCCCTGATTGGTAACGTGGGTGAAGAAACTCGACTGCGGTGCAAGCTCGTTCAGAAGGTGGGGTATATTCTCCTGCCCCTGCGGCGCAAACGTCTCCTGGTCTCGCGCCCCGCCGCCAAACGTGATGACGATGATTTTGCGCTTCCGCCGCGGTTCATCGCCATACACAAACGGACTGGCGCCGCTGAGAGCCGAGCCGATAGCTGCGCCTGTCGCTCCGCGCAGAAACTCGCGCCTGCTCAAGCTGAGGCGCCGCGCCACCTCGCGGGGACTCAAAGCCTCTTCTCCCGTACCGCCCGCCCGAACACTCGTAAAGGGAAGACTCTCACCCATAACATCCGACTCGAATAGAGAAATAACCTCTCGCACACACGACAGCCTCGGCGCCCCCGGAGATTCCTGTCTTATGACCCTCGCAGAGACGACCCCTCTGCGCGCGTCACTGCTTGCCGGAATCCGGTCCCTTGGCCGAATACACAAATTGCTTCACTTCCGCCCGTTCTTTGTCGACCTCCGCCAGATGTTCGGCCCGCAGCTTCTGGTAGAATGCGAACTCCTGCTGCGCCTTCTCTCGTTGACCTAAGTGAACATAGTCCGTTCCCAGCCGGTAATGGGCGTCGGACAAATTCGGATTCAGCGCCAGCGCCCGCTCATACTCCGGTATCGATTCTTCATAATAGTGCTGATCCGCGTAAAGATCGCCCAGTTGCAGATGTGCCTCGGGAAGCCGATCGTCGAGCGAGATTGCCCTTTTCAGCAAAGATTCTACTAGTTGCAAATCAGGGTCCGATCCCTCCGAGCGCCGCCCCTTCCATAAACTCAACGCGTAATAATACTGTGCCTGCGCATTCCGGGGCTCGGCCTCGGAATATCGGCGAAACGCCTCAATTACCCCGTCCGCCTGGTTGGGAGAACTATTGTAGGCCTTGGAAAGAAAGTAGTAACAGCGCGGATCGCCTGGCATCAGCGCCACCGCCTTCAGCAGTGCCTTCACCGCCTCATCGAATCTGTCGCGCGAATAGAATGCCAGTCCCAGACCAATCTGCATGCGCGCTGAATTGGGATAACGCTCCACACCGGCCTCGAAAATGTTTATGGCCGGCTCGTAAGTTCTGTGCAGAAGCATTTCGCTTCCCCAATCGAACAGATTGTCTTCGGTCGGGTCAAGATGGGCAGCCGTCTCGTACTCGTTTGCCGCGTCCAGAAAATTTCCCTGCTTCTCCTCGATCTGCGCCAGCAGGTTGTGCAGCTCACCGGTGCTCTTCTCTTGGATTAACTCCTGCGCCACGTGCCGCGCTTCGTCCAGCCGCCCCAGCAAAAAATCGGCCATCGCAAGATCGTAGCCATTGTCATACTCATCCGGTTTCATCCGGAAGGCCGCTGCCAGCAGCGGCTGCGCCTCGGCAACATGGCCGGAGCTCGCGTAAAGCTCGCCAAGGTTACGGTTCGCGTCGTAGTTTTCCGGTTCCAGTTGCAGAGCTTTCCGGAATTGATCGACGGCCTGGGATGCTTTGCCCGTATGCAGCAGGATGGCGCCCAGATTGGTTCGCGCAGCCGCTGAATCCGGCTTCAGTTCAACAGCGAGCTGCAGTTGGTTCATGGCCTTGGCATTCTCTGACATCGCGGCATAGTCAAGTCCAAGCAGCTCGTGCACCTCGAAGTTCTTTGCGGCCTCGGGAAGAATCGCTTCCAGCCCCTGCGCCGCCTGCGCATATCGTCCCGCGTCGTAATTCTTCACTGCCGCCCGATAGGCGGCTTCGAACTTCTCGCTATTAGGACCCTGAGCGCAAAGAAGCGCACCACCGCCACCTGCGGCCAGCAACACCAACCAGCTCAGCCGAGGCCTCCTGCTCACCGCTTGCCTCCCGCTTCTTGGTTTGAGCAAAGCGCCCCCAAGTAGAACACCCCAGCCAGGCACTTTGAAACGTGCCGTGCCGGGGTGTCGTTCATCTTAAACCATCTCATGCGAACCCTACCTGCTCTTCCCAGGCATGGCGCGCAGGCCCTAATAATTGAGCTTCAGTGCAAACTGGATCTGCCGGGGATTGAATGGATCGCCCCGAGTTGACCCGATTGCACCAAAGGCGCTGTTGGTGTAGTCAGTCGAACCGCCAACCGAGACCACGCCGTTTCCGCCGAAGCCGGGAGGATTGAAGTTCGGGTGGTTCAGGATGTTGTAGAACTCTGAGCGGAAGACAAGATTGAACCTTTCCGTCAACTGGAAAGCCTTGAATGCCGAGAAATCAAGACGATGGAATCCCGGTCCCGGAATCTGATCGCGTTTGTCACCCAGCGCCGCTGCGCCGGTCAGTGGAACGCAATTGGGAGCCGAGCCTGCAATGGGAGTAAGCGCTTCCGGCGTCCCTCCCAACTGGCAGGCTTGCGTAAAGGCAGACGGATTGCCGATCCAGAACGGGTATTTGGTGCCCCCGACGATCTTGGTCTTGATCCCGAGTTGCGGATCCTTACCGGGCAGGAGAATGGCGTCAGAGCCCAAGCCTGAGACCGTTCCGGAATGAGTGCCAAATCCCAGCGGTTGCCCACCCTGCAATGTCACAATCCAATTGGTGGACCAGCCCCCCAAAACCTGGTTGGCAAATCCTCCATGGTTCATAAATTGCTTGCCTTTTCCGAAGGGCAAATCGTAGCCGCCGCTGAAGTGAAACACGTTGCGGAGATCGAAATCGGCCAACGAGTAGTCGAACTTCGGCCCCAGGCCCGGAACAGCGTAGGCGCGGAGCGTATCAGCAGCAGTGCCATTCAGCAGGTCGCCGGCGTCAGTCATCGCCTTCGACCAGGTGTAAGTGAACAGGAAGACCAGGCCATTCGAGTATTGCTCCTGAAGCGTGGTCTGCAGGCCGTGATAGGAACTGGTGCCGTAAGTCGCCTGGTAGCTGCCGCCGCCAAAATCCGGGAAAGCATAACAGCTCAACTTCCCCGGTGCGGTTCCTACCGCGTAGTTCCCGTATGGGCACCCAGTGCCGGTAGTGATGCCGGCAGGCAGAAGCTCCGAGACATGTTGATAGCCCACGCCGCCCTGAAGATTAGTGTCATGGGTGTAAACGTACGCCGCTGTCAGCGCCAGCGTAGGCGTGACTGAGTACTGGAAGGTAAGGTTTGCGCTGTAGGTGCGGGGCGTCTGGTAATTGAACTGCAGACCCTGCAGCCCGAGGCCCTTGGCATTGACTACGCTGGGGCTGAAATTGATACAGGAGAAGCCCGATTCGATGGATGCAGTGCCGCCCGGACCGGCAGTCGAGCAACCGGCGAATGCGGTGTTGTAGCTGACCGGCGCGACCTGCGAAACGATTGAAGCATGCGGGTCGGAGGGATTGGCAACCACGCCATATCCGAAGTTGAACACAAAAGGATAGTTCTCGCCGATGTTCGGTCCGTATCCCTGGTTCTCGAACGAGTTGTAGAACACGCCAAAGCCGCCGCGGCCCACCAGTTTCCGAGTGATCTGGTACTCCATGCCAAGGCGTGGGGCGAAATTCTCTCTTTGCGTCTGCAGCAGTCCTTGCCCGTACTTATCGGTCACGTCCAGAGTGATGCCATCTGCCGCCAGAAGATCGACCAGGCCATAGCATCCAGTTCCGGCGCAGGTGGAGTTTGTGGACAGCGTCCGATTGTCTTTCCCGCTGGCCGGAACGATAAACGTCGGATTGCCAATGCCCAGTTGCGGCAATGCGATGGGAACAAAGTTTGCCTGCCCACCGTTGGTCTCGTTGATTGGACCAAAGTAATCCCATCTAACACCTAGATTCACCGTCATCTTCGCGGTCATCTTCCAATCGTCTTGGAAGTAGACGGCAACGTACTTCTTCTCATCGTAAGTCTTGTTGATGTTGGATGCAGTAACGCTGTTGGAGCCGCCGGAATAGCCGTAGCCATTGGGATTCGGATTCCCGTCCAGTGTGCCAGGCGCTGCAATCGGAGTCAGCAGGAACTGCGCCAAGCCGCCCGTCGTAGCCCCCTGGTTGGGAATATCCGTGTAAGTGCCGCTGTAGGCAAAGTCGCCATGCGAAGCCTCTGGTTGCAATGTCGAGAACTTCGCGTTCTGGAACTCGATGCCCATTTTGAAGCTGTGCCTGCCGTAAATCCGGGTGAAGTCATCGGTAACCTGGAGGGTCGCCGTGGCCTCATCGGAGGGCAGATATTCGTTGCTGCCCAAGGTCTGCAAGTTGGTAATGGCGATGGCGGGCAGACCGCCGTTTTCCGGTCCGGCTGTAGGTGGCTGCGGGATGCCTTGAATCCCATATTGCGCTGGAATCCCTGACTGGGTAGCAACCGGTCCGTAGCGCGTGGTGTGCAGGTGGGCGAAACCCGCGCGCGCCTGGTTCACGACGTTGGGGCTGAATACGTGCGTATACGCCGCCACCATCTGCGCCGATTTTGCGCTCTGCAGCCCCTGCTGGAAGGCGCCGCCGTCAGCTATACCCTTAAACGGCCCGGGAATGAATTGCGGGTCGTCGGAATAACTGAAGCGGGCGAACACCTGGTTGGAATCGTTGGGGTTGAAATCCTCGCGCGTATCGAATTGATTCTCGTGCTCGAACAGCGCCGGGCTGGTCTGGTAAGTGCCAAGGCCGGAATTCGGCGCGGGAAAAAGATCCAGGAGCTTGACCGCATTTTGATCGATGCGGCTGGCGGGAAGCATGTTGAGATCCGGGCACGCGGCAATTGTAAAGTTCGCAGTTCCCGGTCCGCACACGCTGCTGAAAGGATCGCGCACATAGCCACTGGATCCGGAGTTGTTCGTCAATCCTGAAACCGGATCGACCGCCCCGGCAGCCACGTACCGCGTGGTTCCCGGGTCGAGAATGGTCGCATATTGAATGCTGCGGCCCAGGATGTCGGTTCTGGCGCCTCCGGTGTATTGCGTAAGAATGTCCTGCAGGTTTTGGAAGTTGCTGCTTCGCTCGTTGTTGGTCGGCACTGCAGCCGTAGCCGACGTGCCTTGCACGCGGCGCGTCCCTTCGTAGTCGCCGAAGAAAAAGACCTTGTTCTTGATGATGGGCCCGCCTGCCGTTGCTCCGAACTGGTTGAACCGGTATTCGCCCTTCACCGGAGTCGGAGTATCGTCCTCAAACCAGTCGGCGGCGTCGAGCTTGTCGTTGCGGAAAAACTCCCAGGCATCGCCATGGAGCTGGTTGGTGCCCGATTTGACGGTTGCGTTCAGCACCGCGCCAGCCGCCCGCCCCAGCTCCGCGCTGTAATCGCTGGTCTGCACCTTGAATTCCTGAATTGCATCCGGTGGGGGAAGGATCACGTAATTGGTGCCGTTGAGAAAGTCCACATTGTCGGAGTTGTTGTCAATGCCGTCCAGCAGGTAGTTGTTCTGCGCCGGACGCTCGCCATTGGCTGAGAATGCACCGGAGGCGGCATTGCCGCGGGTGTCGTCCTGGGGCGTTTGCATGCCTGCGCCAAGCTGCGCCAGGAAGGTGAAATTGCGGCCGTTGAGAGGCAGATCGTTTACCTCCTGCCGCCCAATCACCTGGCCCGTCGAAGCTTCCTCTGTCTGCAGCAACGGCGGCGCTGAGGTCACCTGCACCGTCTCTGATGCCGCACCCGGCTTCAGCGTCACGTTCACTGTTAGAGGCGTCGCAACCAAAACCGTAAGGTTCGTCTGCGTGGTCGTCGCAAAACCCTTGGCCACCACCGTAACCGTGTAGTGTCCAATGCGGACAGGCGAAAATGTGTATCCGCCGGTGGAGTTTGTGCGTGATTGCACGCTGATGCCCTGATCGGTATTCAGCAGCGTCACCTGCGCGTCCGGCACCACGGCTCCCGTAGTATCGGTCACCGTGCCGGTAATCGAGCTTTCATCGACCTGGCCATAGGCGAATTGATTTGGAAGTAGAATGAGAAATACGCACGAAAAGGCCACTCCGCAGAGCGCCCTTCTCAGAGTCATTGCACTGCTATCACGAAGCATCCCAATACCCTCCAGCATGGTTACACGTACTACTGTTTGGTCTTTCCCGAGGGTAGAAATACATTTTTAAGAACCCTTCCCGAGATTGCGCGGAGAGAGTTCCCCTGTAAACGGTTTCAGAATTTGCAACGAAGACTAGTACATTCGCACTATTTTTGTCAACCAAAAGTTTTAGATAACGTCAAGACCATTGGCACGGTCCAAGATCAGGCAGGCAGTCCGAGCCCTAGCTCAAAACATAACGTTTTCTATTTCATTCATTTGCATCCTCTTCCACGCACCGGCCGCACCCCAGTTTTCCCTATCCGAGGCTGTTGCGCTACGTGGCTTTTCAACCTGACGTAAACGGCGAGTTTCGCCCGGAGCCCTTTCCCTCTCCAGAGGTCGTTCCCCCGGGGGCGAACGGATCGAATCGGCCGGATGCTATGATGCGGTCATCCCAATTGCTGCACGGACCCTCGGAATGTCGTCGCGCCGCATCGACGGAAGCCATTTGTCCACTCGCCGGGAGATTCTGAAGGGCATGGCGCTGTCGCCGATGGCCTTTGCTGCCTCATCACTCCTTGCATCACCGCTCCGGGCAGCTCCAGTGATTCTGGCTTCGCATCGGCAAGGCGGAGTTCCTTTTACCGATCTTCGCCTGACGCCCCACTATCCTGCCCAATCTCCGCTCGCCGATATCCTCGCTCTGGTAACTCCCGGTTCCGACCGTTACATCACCGAGAAATATGCCGATGAAATCGGTTCCGTGCTGAAGAAATGGAGCAATGCTCTCAGAGCGTCTTCGGCAGGGCTGAGTGTGCTTGCCGAATCGCTCGACGACTCGCTCGAAGCATCCACGCTGACGCCGGCTTCAGAAACGGCGCTTCGCTCTTCCTATGGCATCCGCAGTGTCCGACGCCAGTTCGCGCTCGAGTTTGGGAGCGGCCGCGACCGCTTTATCGACAGCCTGCGGCGCTGGCTGGCAGGGCCCCTCCAGATCGAGACCGCAGAATTTGAAATCTTCGCCATCGAACAGATCGCCGAAACCCCACTCGCTGTGCGTGCCGATATCCGCTATGACATCGTTTCGACCCGCGGCGGTGAGCGCAAGGAAGAGCGGGTTGGCTCCTGGCGTACGGAATGGATCGTCAGCGAATCCGGCGCCTGGAAGGCGCGTAAGTGGCAAGCGGACCAGGAGTCGATCGCCAGCGCGGAGGGTTCTGTCTTTGTCGACGTCACGGCCCAGGCCCTCGCTGGAACCGACTCCTACCACCAGCAACTTCTCCACGGGGCCGATTACTGGCGCACCGTGCTCGACGGCGCTATCGGCATGGACGTCTATTGTAACAATGGCGTTGCCGTCGGCGACTTCGATAATGACGGCTTCGACGATTTCTATGTTTGCCAGCCCGCGGGCTTGCCCAACCGGCTATTTCATAATCGGGGGGACGGCAGCTTCGAAGATGTAACCGAAAAAGCCGGCCTCGGCATTCTCGACAATACCGCCTGTGCGCTCTTTGCCGATTTCGAAAACAAAGGGCTCCAGGATCTCCTTGTCGTCTGCGGAACCGGGCCCCTTCTTTATTTGAACCAGGGAAACGGAAGCTTCCGTCTCAAGCGGGACGCATTCCGTTTTTCGCGCCAGCCGCAGGGCACGTTTACGCATGCCGCAATTGCTGACTACGATGGCGACGGCCGCCTCGACGTGTACTTCTGCATGTATATGTATTATCTCGGCCTCGAACAGTATCACTATCCCGTTCCCTATTACGACGCTCGCGACGGGCCGCCAAACTGCCTTTTTCACAACCAGGGCAACGGGACTTTCGTGGAGACGACTGAAGCCGCCGGCATGAACCGGGACAACGATCGCTACACTTTCTCCTGCGCCTGGGGCGACGCCTATGGCAACGGCTTGCCCGACTTGTTCGTGTCCAATGACTTCGGAACTTCCCAGCTTTACCGCAACAACGGAGACGGCACGTTTGCGGTTGTTTCCGCTCAGGCGGGGGTAGAGGGAGTGGGCGCGGGCATGGCCTGCTGCTGGTGCGATTTCGACAACGATGGCCGCCAGGACATCTACGTCCCCAGCATGTGGGAGGCCGCCGGGCAAAGAGTCTCCGGACAAAAGCAGTTCCACGCCGCGGCGCCGGAGCGCATCCGCGAACTCTACCGCCGCCACGCGCGTGGCAACGCGCTGTATCGGAACCGGGGAAACGGTACGTTCGAAAATGTCGGCCATCAGGCTGGGGTCGAGATGGGCCGCTGGTCGTGGTCCGCGGACTTCTTCGACTTCGACCACGATGGCTATTCCGACCTCTACGTGTCGAACGGCTATCTCTCCGAGCCTGACAAATACGACCTGGCAAGTTTTTTCTGGAGACAGGTTGTAGCCAAGTCCCCGGAAGACGCAACGCCCGCTCCGGCCTACGAACGCGGCTGGAACGCCATCAACGAACTGGTGCGCTCGGACCGCACCTGGCACGGTTACGCGCGCAATGTCCTGTTTTCCAATAACCATGACGGCACTTTCAGTGAGATATCCGGGCCCTCGGGCCTGGATTTCTTTGAGGACGGCCGCACCTTCGCCCTGGCCGATATCGACCACGACGGCCGCTTGGAAATCATCCTTAAGAACCGCAATGCCCCCCAACTGCGCATCCTGCACAACGTGATCCAGGAGATTGGCGATTCCATTTCCTTTCGCCTGCGCGGCACAAAGAGCAATCGCGACGCCATCGGCACGGCAGTTACCGTCGAAGCCGGTGCACTCCGCCAAACAAAATTTCTTCAGGCCGGATCGGGGTTCCTGGCTCAGCACTCCAAGGAACTGTTCTTCGGCCTCGGATCGACGGGCGGAAAGATTGGCGCCACCATTGAGTGGCCCAGCGGCCTCAAGCAGCGCTTTGACGATCTCCCCGCGAACCACCGCATACAGATCGACGAGGGTTCAAGCCGATTTAATGCCGCGCGCTTTGCATCTTCGCCGGCGGGCTACGCTCATGCCGGACCGCAGCCCGCCCCGGAACAACTGCCTCAAACCGTCGCAACCTGGCTCATCGAGCCCTTGAAATCGCCCGAGTTTTCTCTGCCCGATGCGGAACGAAATATCCGCGAACTCAGGTCGTACCAGGGGAGATTTGTACTTCTGAACTTCTGGTCTGCCATGAGCGCCGAGTGCCTTGACCAGCTTCGCAGGTTGCAAATAGGGGATCCAGCGTTAACCGCGGCTTCGCTCGCAACGCTCGCCGTCAATGTAGATAACGCCGCGAATCTCTACGCAGCTCGTTCCCTCGCACAAAAGGAGCGCTTCTCTTTTCCCGTTCTTTTTGCGACTGCCGAGGTTGCGGGCATCTACAACATCATCTACCGCCACCTGTTCGACCGCCGCAGAGATCTCCCCCTTCCGGTGTCCTTCCTCCTCGATCGGAATGGCATGATCGTCAAGGTCTATCAGGGTCCGGTCGTCGCCGATCTGCTGCTCGAAGATTTGCAGTCCATCCCTGCCGGCAGCGCCGAGCGCATGCGCAAAGCACTCCCTTTTAAAGGACAACTCGTGCAGGACGCCTTCCAGCGCAACGACTTTACTTACGGCGTCGCGATGTTCCAGCATGGATATCTCGATCAGGCTGCGACTTCGTTCCAGCAGGTCATCGCTACTCGACCCAACGATGCGGACGCCTATTACAACCTGGGCACGCTCAGGCTCGGGCAGCACGACTTCGCACAGGCTCGTCAATATCTCGAAGCAACTCTGCGCTTGAGGCCCGACTACCCCGAAGCCTGGAATAACCTCGGCATGATGGCCGCACAAATGGGCGATGCGGATGAGGCAATTCGCAGTTTTCAAAAATCGCTCGCTCTGCGTCCTCAATATGCAACCGCGCTGCTGAATCTCGGCAACGTCTACCGCCGGCAACAGGACTTTGCAAACGCGCAGCAATGCTTCAATCGCGCCCTCCGCCTTGAGCCAGACGACGCGGAAGTGAACTACAGCTTGGGAATGCTTTATGCGCAACAAGGCCAATTCCAACAAGCGGCGGCCTATCTTGAAAAAGCTATCGCCCTGCGTCCCGACTATGCTGAAGCGCTGAACAATCTCGGCGTTCTCTTTGTCCGCAATCAGGACTTTGCGCGGGCCGAGGAACAATTCAAAACCGGCATCCGCGTAGCCCCGCAATATGATCAGTCTTACCTCAACCTGGCGCGGCTCTACGCCATGCAGAATGACCGGCAAAGGGCGCGGGATGTTCTGCTCGAATTGCTGCGCGTGCAGCCTCAGGATGCGGCGGCAAAACAGGCTTTAGAGATGCTGCAATGACATCATTCGCAGGAGCGCGGGCGGACGCCGGATACCTCTATAATGGGCCTATCCCATGACACTGCCCCGCAGGCATTTCCTCGGCTCCTCGCTCGTCGCTTTGGGCGGTACTCTTCTCGATGCCCTACTCACTCCCATCTGGAAATGGCGAAATCCGATCGTGGTGGAAGCGGCCACCGACACCACTGAAACCTCACCTGTGCAGTATTTCGACGTCGCTCAACAGGCCGGGCTGCGCATTCCCAATGTGTGGGGCGGAATCAAGCATAAGGTGCTGATCGTCGAAACCAAGGGGAGCGGCATCGCCTTTTTCGACTACGACAACGATGGATGGCTCGACATCTACCTGACCAACGGCAGCCGGCTGAATGAGCATTGGCCTCCCGGCCAGGCCCCCACCACGCATCTCTACAAAAACAATCGTGACGGCACCTTCACCGATGTCTCCGAGAAGTCGGGAATCGCGCGATCCGGCTGGCAGACCGGCGTCTGCGTGGGCGACTACGACAACGACGGCTGGGACGACTTGTTTTGCACCTTTTGGGGAAGAAACATCCTCTTCCATAACAATGGAGACGGCACCTTCACCGACGTAACCCGCAAGGCCGGCCTTTACCAGGAGAAAGGGCGCTGGGGAACCGGCTCCACTTTTCTCGATTATGACCGCGATGGCCATCTCGATCTCTTTGTCTGTAACTTCGTCAAGCTTGATCCCGACAAGCCTCCATCCCCTGACGACATGACCTTCTGCCAGTGGAAAGGCATTCCCACCATGTGCGGCCCGCGCGGCCTTCCCGGCGACACCAACCTGCTTTACCACAACAACGGCGACGGCACCTTCACTGACGTAACCGAGCAAGCCGGCATTCTCAAGCCCGGCACGCGCTATTCCATCACCGCCGTCTCTTATGACTTCGACAACGACGGCTGGCCCGACATCTACGTCGCCGTCGATTCCATGCCCAGCATCCTCTTCAGGAACAATCACAATGGCACCTTCACTGACGTTGCCGTCATGGCCGGCTGCGCCTATAACGATGATGGCCACGAACAGGCGGGCATGGGCATCGGCGTGGCTGATTACGATTGCGACGGATGGCTCGACATCTTCAAAACCAATTTCGTCGACGACACCTGCGACCTCTACCACAACAACGGCGATGGCACCTTCTCCGAGGTCTCCTTCAGCTCCGGCATCGGCGTCAACAACCGCTACGTGGCCTGGGGTTGCGGATTCCTGGATTACGACAACGACGGATGGCCAGACATTATGCAGGTCAACGGACACGTTTATCCCGAAGTGGATAAATACAACATCGGCGAAAGATTCAAGAATCCCCGCATCGTCTATAAGAACCTGGGCAACGGCCATTTCCAGGATGTCTCAAAACAGATGGGACCAGGCATCAGCGCCCGCTACTCAAGCCGCGGCGCCGCCTTTGGCGACTACGACAACGACGGCGGCATCGACGCCCTCATCAACAACATGAACGATCTTCCCTCCCTCCTCCACAATACCGGCGGCAATAAACAAAACTGGATCAAGATCAAGCTGCTCGGCACAAAATGCAACCGCACCGCCATCGGCGCGCGCGTGCGCGTTGTCATCGGCAAGCACGCGCAGATCGATGAAGTCCACAGCGGCGGCAGCGTCATGTCGCAAAGCGACCTGCGCCTTCATTTCGGACTGGGCCGCACGCAAACCGTCGACCTCATCGAGGTGAAGTGGCCAACCACACAGGCGGTCGAGCGCTTCACCGCCGTCAGGGCAAATCAGATTCTCACCATTCGCGAGGGCGCCGGAATCGTTTCCAATTTCACGCCGCAGAAATCCTGAGCCAGCCATACAGGAGCCAAATCCGCACTCCGGCCTCACATCGGCCGGCGCTTGAGCATCACCATCTCTGCTTGGACACAGGCGGCAAAGGCTCGCTTATTGCGCGGGCTGCTGCTTATCCGCCCGGCCGGGCAAAACCACCACAAACTGCTTCACCGCCAATCGCTGGCGCTGGATCTCCGCAGCCTGTTTCCTGGCGATCGCATCGTGCAGTTGAAATTGCTCCCGCGCCTTCGTCTTTTCCCCCGCGCGCTCGTATGCGACTCCCAGCCGATAGTGGGCTTCGCTCAGCTCCGGGTTGGCTTCTATCGCCTGCAGATAAAGACCAATGGCCTGTTCCCACTGCTTCTGCCCCGCGCTCAGGTTCCCAAGCTCGAAATACCCATCCGCGCATTCAGGGTCGAGTGTTACTGCCCGGGTAAGCAGCGCTTTCACGCTCTCCATGATCCGCGGGTCCGCTTCCTGGCCCTGTTGCTTCCATAACGCCATACCGTAGTAATAATTGGCCAGGGAATCTGCAGGCCTTAGCTTCTCGAATCGTTGCAGCTTCGCCACCACGCAAGGCAGCGGATCAGGCGCCGCAACCTCGATCTTCCCCATGAACAGGTAAGGCTCCGGATTCTCCGGGCTCAGATCCGATGCCCGGCACAGATCCAGCGCCGCCCTGTCGTACTCTGCGCCGGCAAACAGCGCCGCGCCACGCGCCGTCAGCATCCGCGCCGAATCCGGATAAAGCCTCACCCCTTCGTCAAACACCTCATTCGCCTGCCAGATGGCGCGATGAATCAGCAATTCCGATCCCCAGGCAAAATAGTTGTCCTCACTCGGGTCCTCGCTGGCCGCCTCCTGAAACTCCCGCACCGCCGACAGCGGATCGCCCAGCTTCTCATCGAGTTCGCCCTCCATGCGGCGCAGCTCCGCGCTGGGACGCCGGGTCAGCATCCGTCGAACATGCTCGCGCGCCTGCGCATCGTCGCCCGCCATTCTTAGCGCCTGCGCAAGATCGTATTCGTCGTCATAACTGGCGGGATCGGCCTCATACGCCCTCTGCAGCGGCAAAAGGGCTTCCTTGTACCTTCCCGCCTGAATATAGAACGCCCCCAGCCGGTAATTGGCCGCGAAGCCTTCGGGATCCTTCGCCGCCGCATCGCGCAATGCAGTCTCCGATTCCTCCCCCCTGCCCGCTCCGCCAGCCGCACCCGCCGCCGCAGCTTCCGCGCTGCCCGCTTTCAGGTCCACCGCCTGCCGCGTAAGCGCCTCGCTGGTCCTCAACATCGAATCCGAACCGTGCCCTCCCGCAGCCGTCCAGTCGGTCACCGCGGCAATGGCAAAATCGGGTTTGTCCGCAAACTGCATCGCCTGGCTGGCGTCGCCCGCCGCCGCTCCTTTCGGCTGCGCGCCGGCGTCGCCAAGCACCAGGCCCACCGGCGGCTGCTCGCCGCTCCCGGTCACGGTCACCGCAACTGGCGCGCTGCGCAACCTTCCCCGGCTTGCCGTCAATGTAAATGCTCCCCTCGCCACTCCAGGAAAGGCGAAGCGCCCTGCCGTGTCGGTGCTGACCGCTCGTGAAACCTCCAGGCTCTTTCCCTGCAGCACCACCTGCGCATCGGCCACCGCTCTCCCGGCAGCATCACGCACCACCCCGCGCAAAACGGCGCTCTGCGGCTGCTCTCCCCCCGCCGCCCGCGCCAACACCAGCGCCACCACCGCCAGGAGCAATAAAGGCTGGGCGCGCCGCAACACTTGTCTCACTGCCATTCTTCGCGCCCTGCGCGCGCCGCCCATGGCTGAAAACAAGCCCTGCAAATCGAAGATCCCTTCTTCCAGCCCCTCTCGAATGGGCCTACCCATCTGGCTCGCAAAGCTCATCGATTCCCCTGAGATTTCATCCAGATTGTACGACTACGGCAACAAACACGGAATCCACCCCTACACCCGCAGCCTCAAGTTTCCATCCCAATTCGGGCCTGCCATCCTCTCCAAACTCCCCATCCCGCCCAATTTGGCAGTCGGCTCGCCCAGGCGCCCGGAGGTGTGCGATTCGTCACAAGTCAGCAAGAAAAAGAACGCCATAATGCCCCCAATCGCACCAGAATCGCACCTTCGTAATCTGATCATGTGTGCGGAGCCGGGCGAAGAACCAATCGAGAGCATTGACCATGGCAGCGTCCACATCTACGGCTTTCCCGGTCTCCATTCCGCCTGCGGCCGGCCACTCCTTCTCCGCGCCCTCCAACCGCCGCCGCCACATCGACCAGGCTTCCGGACGCGCCCTCGAGGCCCTCAGCCACGCCATCGAGTACCTGACTGACGAGCTCATCCACAACGGCGGCCTGATCTCGGCCAACAACCCCCAGGTGGAAGCTGTTCAGCTCCTCATGGCCCTCAATCGCCAGGTTTACTTCGAGTGCCCCATCGTGCAGACCTTCGCCGACCGCTGCCGCTCATTTCTTCGCTTCCGCTCCGCTTCCGCCGCCCCATCCACTTCCATCTCTTCGAGCCGGTGGTGAAACTCCCCAACTGCCGCGCCTTCGGCGCCCCCGCCCGGCCTCACTCATACCGCAGCGCTTCCGCGGGCAGAATCCGCGACGCCGCATACGACGGATACAGCGTCGCCAGCAGCGATATCCCAATCGAAACCGCCGCCACAATCACCCCGTCCAGGGGCCGGATCGCAAACGGCAGCTTGTCGATCGAATAAACATCGGGCGAAAGTGGAATTCCATAACGGCCGCCCGCCCATGCCCCCAGATACCCCAGCCCCAGCCCCAGCCCCGTGCCCACCACGCTGATCAGCAGACCCTGCAGCAGAAAAATCCGCCGCACCTGCCCCGGCTGCACCCCAAAGCTCATCATCACCGCGATATCCCGCGTCTTCTCCATCACCATCATGGTCAGCCCGGTCAGGATATTCAGCGCCGCCACCACCACGATCAGCGCAATCACAATGAAGGTCACCGTCTGTTCCAGTTGCAGCGCCTCAGACAGCGCATGGTTGGTTTCCTTCCAGTTGGTCGTCTGGTAGCCCTTGCCCGCGGCTTTTTCAATGGCCTGCGCAATCTCCGGCGCGCGGTCCGGATCATCGACCTTAAAGCTGATCACCGTGATCAGGTCCGGTTCGCCGTACATCCGCTGCGCATCGCTCAACCGCATCATGCCGCCCTGGTCGTCGTACTCATAAAAGCCGGTGTGATAGGTGCCCGCCAACCGGAACGGCAGCCACTGCGGGATGATCCCGAACGGCGTCATCTCCCCCTGCGGGCTGATCACCTTCACCACGTCCCCGATCTTGGCGCCGATCGAGTCCGCCAGGTCATTGCCCAGCACAATCGGCGGCGGCGCACCCGTCTCCGCGCCGTTTGCTCGCGGCTCCAATGCCTTCACGGCTCCCGGCGTGGCATGGGCAAGCACCGTGCTCACCTTCTCTTCGTATTGGGGCAGAATGCCCAGCACCAGCGCGCCGCCGGGCCGCGCTCCCCGCGCCACTTCCACCTCTTCCCACAGCTCCGGCGCCGCCGCCACTACGTGCGGCACTTTGCTCACCCGCCGCAGCAACGGCCGCCAGTCTCTGATTCCCAGTCCGTTGACGGGCATCAACTGCACTTGTCCCGAGGTCTCCACCAGCTTGCCCAGCAGGTCCTGCTGCATGCCCGCGGTAATTGCCAGCGCGATAATCAGCGCCGCCACTCCTGCGGCCACTCCCACCACGGCGATAGCCGTCACCACGCCCACCACCGCCTGCCGGCGTTTCGCCCTCAGATATCGTGCCGCAACAAAAAGCTCAAAGCGCATCGGCTCTACTTCTTCTCGTTACCGTCCTGTTTTGCCTGCGTCTCGAAGACCGACTTCGCCAGTCCCACGTTGTCATAGCGGTCGTAGGCGCGCACCGTAATCAGGTGCTCGCTCACGTTCGCGTCCAGCGCCGAGGCCGGCACCACAAAGTCATAGTGCTCGTGCTTGGAGTCGGAAAGTCCGCCCACCGGCGCCACAAACTGCCACGGCCCCGCGTCCACCGAGTAGCTGGCCCGCGCAATCGGCGACGTGGCATCCGTAGCGTCGAAGACCACCCGCACCTGCTCTGCGCAAGGCGCATGGCTGCACCCCGCGGCCTCGGCCGCCGCCGACACTGCCGAAAGCACCGGCGGTGTGGTATCAATCACGAACCGATCGCTGATCTTGAATCCCGTCACCGCCTCTCCCGGCGGTTCCGATGGCGCGTCTGAAGCCACCACCTTAACTCTGTATCCGCCATCGGGAACCTGCGTGGCGTCAAAGCTGTACGCCGTATCCCGGATGTCCTTCTTCAGCGGCCACCATTGTGTCTCGCCGTCGCCGCGCAGATAGAGCGAATAGCTCATCTTGTCCCCATCTTCATCGTGAGCCGACCATCGCACTGTCACCGCGGTCCGGTCCTTGATTGCCGAAAGCGGCGAGCTCGAATCGTCGATGGTCACATCGCCCTGCCCCGACGAGGGAAACGAGATATTCACCGTCTGCGGACCGCTGCTCACATTCTGCTGGTTCAACCTCGCGCCCGGAACCACCACCAGTTGATCCACGACCGGCGCCGAGCGCACAGGCAGATAATTCACCCCCACGCTGCCCAGCACGCCGCCCGTTTGCAGCACCGCCTTCCACTGCAGAAACCGCCCCGGCGGCGATGCCACCACGCCGTCTTTCAGCGCTACCCAATCCGTCCATCCCCGCACCGGCTGGTCAATATTCCCGCTCCGCGTCAGAATCTGGTAATTGGCCGACCCCGGCTCAATCTCCACTCTCCCAAACCGAGCCACCGCGCCCGCATCCAGCACGTCGCTCGCATACTCGTGCTTCTCCGTCTTTCCCAGCAGAAACACCTTCCCCGTATTGCCCGTCCCAATCAGCACTTCGCCCTGCGCGCCCGGCCTCTGCGCCACGCAAAGGCCCTGCTGCGCATCCAGGTGCCCGATGTCCGCGTAGCTCCCGTCAGCATGAATCAGGTACACATGTCCCTGGTTTCCGCTCACCGCCAGCAATCCATCCGGCCGCATCACCAGCGCATACACCACATCGTCCTTGCTCGACCACAGCGTCCGCGGCGCTTCTCCCTCGTTCAGCGCATAAATCTCCGTGCCTTCCGGCACCGTCGTGCTCGCATTCGCCGCCTGCATCGATCCCGGCTGCACGATGCTGATGGTCACCGTCGCCATGCCCTGTACCGGCAGCGGAGGCAGAGGATTGTGCCCCTTCTCACCCACCCCGGCAGCATAGATCGTTCCATCCGGCGTCACCGCCAGCGAGGTGATCTCCCCCTTCGGCGAATCGAAGATCACATATCCCTTCCCCGCAGGACTGATCCGGTATACCAGCCCCGATCCCGCCGACCCCGCGATCAGGTTGCCCTTCCCGTCCCACGCCAGGGAGCGGATATGCGCCTCGTCGCTCTTGAAAAATTCCTCTGGCTGAGCCCCCGGCTTCGCAACATCCACGCGGAACACCGCCGCCGGATCTCCCGTCGCAATATAGAGCCGCCCCTCCTTGTCGAACGTCATATCCCAGATGTAATGCGTCTTCGACTGCTTGTCCGCGCCGCCCTCCGCCGCCGGCAGCTTCGACATGTCGAAGACCACCGTCGCACTGGCGTCGTCCTGCCTGGCCGTCGCCTCTGGGTTCAGCTTGTACACCTTCCCGCTCGGCATCGTGGCCACGTACAGCGATCCGTCCGGACCCAGTCGCACCACCTGCGCGCTCACGTCCTTGGTCGAAAACAGCGTAAACGGCTTCTCCCCAGCCTGCGCGCTCACCCGCAACACTGTCGCCGGCGCCTGGGTCCCCAAGTACGCGGTGCCGTTCTTGTCCACCGCCACGGACCACACAAACGTCGAAGGCGTAGTCACCAGCGAAGTCAGCCCCGGCCCTTCGCGCAGATGGCCGTCGCTGGTCAGCGCCACTCCTTCCACGCTGCCCTTTTCCAGTTGATCGAACGTCGATTGCTTCCAGAGATGGGTGCCCTGCGCCGTGGCCACTCTTGCGGCCGCAGCCACAACCACCATCAGCACTGTTAAGGCGAATACAGATCGGCAGAAATTTGCCATGCGGCGGGAATTACACATACTTCCGTTGAGTCTACTAAAGTTGCCTCGATGGGGCCTATTCTCAATTCAGCGCCTTGCCCGGTTCATGACGGAGATAACGCGGTTCTTGTTTGAGAGCAAGCCGGATGCGCGAACCGCCCTCACTTCCAATGGCGTCCTCGCCCGCTTCGTTTTGTTTGAGGCCAGGCGCTCGGCGAATTTCCTTCCCGCATCTCAGTGCCCCTGGTCATTTCCCAGCTGATCGCCCGCGAACTGCGGAATCCCGAAATGCCCGCGCAGGTGCAGCAGATCAACCGGGCTCAGGTTTCCGGCCACGGTCACCAGGGTCAGGCTCTTTGGAGTCTCCGCCAGCACCACCGCGCCGCGCACGTTCACGCCGTCCATCACCATCCACACGTCGGTGGTGCCGTCATGCACCGGGCCCCCGGCATTGGTCGTCGTCACCAGGTGCTTCCATCCGCGGAGGTGATAGGCAGCGCGGATCGAGTCCACGGCGCTCTCGTCGATCGCGCCGGCGTCAGCAAAGCGTAGCATGTGTACGCAGATCCCATCCAGCCGGTTAATTGCCTGCCGGGCATCCGCATCCGAATCCGGCAGCAACGCCCCGGCCGCAATCAGCATCGTCCTGTCCAGCGTGAAGCTCTCTTTCATCGACGCGTGTTGGCTCAGGTACTGCAGTGCCGGAGGGGTCCATTCCAGCACCACGGGGCCCTGATACACGGGCGGCGCTGTGGCCATCGGCGATGGCGCCGAGCCCGGCTCCTGCGGCGCGCTCTGATCCTGAGACGAGGTTGGCGCCTGGGCGCCGGCATAGCCGCATGCCAACCCTAAGCACAGCAGCCAACTCCACACTGCAGACTTGGTTTTCATCTCTAGTTAAACGCGCTTCGCAAGGGAAAGTTTCGTCTCCGGACTCCGGAAATCCGCCGCGCACACCCCGCATTATCTCCGCAAAGTTGCCTCCCGTCCTGCCCCGTTCTGCCTCTGTCCCTCCTTGCCCGCCGCCTCGCAATATAAACAAAAAATGAATTCCTCCCCCGCCCTGTTACTCGCCCGCCGAATGCGATAGACTCTACCGGGAACGTTTTCAAAATCTCTCATCTCAAGCGCCACGGAGGCTACATCGAAATTGGGCAAGAACATGGTCCCGAAGAAGCTTTTCTTCACCAAGGGGGTGGGCAAACATAAGGATCGGCTGACCTCCTTTGAGCTCGCCCTCCGGGATGCCGGAATCGCTTCGCAAAACCTGGTGCGCGTCTCATCCATCTTTCCGCCCCAGTGCAAAGTGATTCCCCGCAAGCAGGGCCTCACCTACCTGAGCGACGGCGAAGTGGTCTTCGCGGTCATCGCCGAGAATTCCACCCGCGAGCCACACCGCCTCATCGCTTCCAGCATCGGCGTCGCCATTCCCGCCGACCGAAACACCTACGGCTACCTCAGCGAGCACCACAGCTTCGGCGAAACCGAAGAGCAGGCTGGCGAATACGCGGAAGAACTGGCCGCCGAAATGCTCGCTACAACCCTCAACGTCGAATTCGATCCCGACAAAAGCTGGGACGAGAAAAAAGAGATCTATCGCTTCTCCAACAAAATCGTCCGCACCAGCAACATGACGCAATCCGCCGTGGGCGACCGCTACGGAAAGTGGACCACGGCCATCGCCGCCGCCGTGCTCATTCTCGACACTTAGGTCTTCGGCGACTTACAAGCTGTCATACCCGGAG
Source organism: Acidobacteriaceae bacterium (assembly GCA_030038435.1). Lineage (GTDB taxonomy): Bacteria > Acidobacteriota > Terriglobia > Terriglobales > Acidobacteriaceae > Telmatobacter. Next base: position 29,017 of record JASHOY010000033.1, read on the forward strand.
ACGCACGGGCCTCGATCAGGAGAACACGGTTTCGATCCTGAAAGCGATGAGGGCGGCACGGTCTCGACAGGGCTACCCTATGTCCGCACGGGGCGCCAGAGGTCTCGATATTGAGACCTCGGAATTGTAAGGGCCAGATTTATAGCTTTTCGCCACAGGCATGGCCGATAGCCTCACCCGGATCTGCCGGTTTGGTCCGGGCGGTCGCGGGTTGGGCGTTAGTCTATTTTGCACAGGATTTCAGGAGGGATCGCCGCCGCCCGATGGCAATATCATGTACCTACAAAATCGGCCTTGTTCAAATGAGCATGGGCCCCGACCCCGAGGCTAACTTCGCTTCAGCCGTAGATCGCATCCGCCAGGCCGCCAATCAGGGTGCGAATATCGTCTGCCTGCCTGAGCTCTTCCGTGCGCAATATTTCTGCCAGCGCGAAGACCTCCGCCTCTTCGATCTTGCCGAGCCCATACCCGGTCCGTCCACCGAAGAGCTCGCCGCGGTGGCCCGCGAGACCGGCGCCGCCATTGTCGCTTCACTCTTCGAGCGCCGGACCGCTGGCCTTTACCACAACACCGCTGTCACCGTGGATGCGAGCGGCTCCATTGCCGGCATCTACCGCAAAATGCATATTCCCGACGATCCGCTCTACTACGAAAAGTACTACTTCACTCCCGGCGATCTCGGCTTTCACGCCACTGACACCAGCTTCGGCCGCATCGGCACTCTCGTCTGCTGGGACCAGTGGTATCCCGAAGGCGCACGCCTCACCGCACTTCAGGGCGCTGAAGTCCTTTTCTATCCAACGGCCATCGGCTGGCACCCCGCGGAGAAAGACGAATACGGCGCCGCGCAATATGACGCCTGGCAGACCATCCAGCGCGCCCACGCCATCGCCAACGGCGTTTATGTCGCCGCCGTCAACCGCGTCGGCCACGAACAGGGCGACGTTCTGGGCAATCGCGCCCCCGGCCCGGGGCTTGAATTCTGGGGCGGCAGCTTCGTCGCCGACCCTTTCGGCCGCATCATCGCCAAGGCCGCGCACTATGCCGAAGAGATTCTCATCGCTAAAATCGATCTCGAACTGCTTGAAGACACGCGCCGCAACTGGCCGTTCCTGCGTGACCGCCGCATCGACGCATACGCCCCCATCACCCGCCGCTTCATCGATCCGCAACAGCATCGTGAGCACAAGCCGGAATCAAAATCATGAGCTCAGTCCCGCCCGCAAAAACCCCGCGCGAGCTGGGCTACCGCATGCCCGCAGAATGGGAACCGCACCACGCCACCTGGCTCGCCTGGCCCCACAACCCCGAAGACTGGCCCGGGAAATTCCCGTCCATCCCCTGGCTCTACGCGGAAATCGTCCGCCTCCTCGCCGCCCGCGAGCACGTCGAGCTCATCGTCGAAAACGCCGCCGCACAGCGACGCGTCACCGGCATGTTGCGCCGCGCCGCTGTCAGTCTCGACCGCATTCGCTTTCATCAATGGCCCACCAACCGCGGCTGGACCCGCGATTCCGGCCCCATCTTTGTTCGCAACGCCCAAGGCCAGGTAGGCCTCACCAACTGGCGCTTCAATGGCTGGGCCAAATATCCCGACTGGCCACTCGACAATCAGTTGCCCGCCCGCGTCGGGGTACTCCTCGGCCTTCCCGCGTGGCAACCATCCGTCCAAAGCCAGGACGGCGCGAAGCACCTCGTGCTCGAAGGCGGCTCCATCGACACCGACGGCGCCGGCTCATTGCTCACCACAGAAGAGTGCCTGCTCAGCGATGTCCAGCAGCGCAATCCCGGCGTCGGCCGCGAACATCTCGAGCGCGCTTTTAGTGATTTCCTCGGCATCGATCAGGTCCTCTGGCTCAACCGCGGCATTGCCGGCGACGACACCCACGGCCACATCGATGACATTGCCCGCTTCGCCGCGCCCGACCTCATCATCGCCGCCGTCGAACCAGACACTAGCGATCCGAACTACGTCCCGCTTGCCGAAAATCTTGGACGCCTCAAATCTGCGCGCACTCCGGCCGGCAAGCAATTCACCATCGTCGAGCTGCCCATGCCGCGCCCCATCGTCTTCCGCAATCAGCGCGTTCCCGCCAGCTATGCCAACTTTTACCTTGCCAACGGCGTCGTGCTTGTCCCTACTTTCCACGACCGCAACGACCGCACCGCCCTCAACATCCTCGCCGAAGTCTTCCCCGATCGCGATGTCATCGGCGTACACAGCGTCGATCTTATCTGGGGCCTCGGCGCTCTCCACTGCATGACCCAGCAGCAGCCCGCGGAGATCACCAATAGCCTATAATCGATTGTCCGGGAGAATTTCCAGTGATCGATGCAGCTCAGGCGAGGGGAAAGGCTCAGGAGTATCTGCAGCAGTTTATTCCTGATTTCGCCGCTCTGGACCCCAAGGTGGACGAGATCACACTTGCCCCCAACAGCTCCACTTGGACCATTGGTTTGTATGCGTACACCGGTGATCAGTCTCAAGCGGCCACTCTGGCTGAGCTTCTTAAATTCCGGCGAATCCGGAAGGTAGTGGTGATTTCCGCTGAAGATGGTTCGCTTCTTGGCATCAGCAATCCTGCTCCCGCCGCGTTGGCGTCATGACGAAAGAGGAGCAACTGTTCTCCCAGCATCGAGGCGGAACGCTGCTTCTGGATTCGAATTTGTTGTTGCTGTTTCTAGCCGGCAATCTCGGTTCCGATTTTCTCCAGCGATTCCCGAGAGTCAGGGAATACGACTTCGATGATTACGAACTCCTGAGACAGACTCTCAAACAATTCAAGACCATTCTGACCACGCCTCACGTGCTCACCGAAATCACCAACCTTGCAAATAAGCTGTCCGGTGCAGATCGGGTCGAGTGGTCTGAATATCTGGTCAGATTCATCACTTCAGATGCCGTTCAGGAGAAGTGGATTGCTGCGCGTGAACTCGCCCTGGCGGGGGAGTTTATCGAGTTCGGAATCACCGATAGCGCGATCGGCGCCATCGCTTCGGAAGCCCTCGTCCTTACCGATGATTTTCCGCTCTCGGGAAACCTGAGGAGCCGAGGATTTGACGTGTGGAATTTCAAAGAATTGCGCTCAATCTGGGATGGAATCTATTGATCTCCGACTTTGACCCCATGCAATCCGCACTCGCCGAGGCCCGCCAGGCTGCGGAAGCCGGCGAAGTCCCCATCGGCGCCGTCATCGTCTGCCAGGACGTCATCATCGCCCGCGGCCAGAACCGCGTTCTGCGCGACAACGACCCCACCGCCCATGCCGAAATCGTCGCCCTGCGCGCCGCTGCCGCCGCCCTCAATAACTACCGACTCAACGGCTGTACCCTCTACGTCACCCTCGAGCCCTGCGCCATGTGCGCCGGCGCCATGATCCATGCCCGCCTCGACCGCCTCGTCTTAGCCGCACCCGATCCCAAAGCCGGCGCCTGCGGCTCCGTGCTCTCCGTGATCAATCATCCAAGACTCAACCACAAGATGTGGGTGGAACAAGGAGGCGGCGCGGAAGAATCGGCCGAACTGCTCCGCGGCTTCTTCCGCGAACGGCGATAAGATGATTCTGACCATGAAGGCCCCAATGGAGAAGTTCGACCCCTCGCCGCATATCAGGAACAGTTACAAAATCACCGACGTCTTCGGATACTGGCCGTCGTTTCAAGACGCCGAGATCCACGAATTGCGGCTGACGGTCGCCGGCGCGGAGCCGTGGGTCCTTGGTTCCGATTCGCCGGCCCTTGAAATGACCATTCACGTCTTTGAAAGAACCGATGAGCTAACTCCCGAAGGCCGTTTCGTCCTGTCGAAGCACACCCTGGTCCGGCTTCGATTCAGCAACATTGACGGCCTTCAATTATCGAATTTCTGGTACCAGAATTGTATTTCTGACCTCGATTTCGAGATCGAGCCCGTGCGCTCCTTCCGTGCCGGTGTCCCAGTCGAAGAAAGTCCTTCCAATCTCCTGCTCGTAAGCATTCATTCCAGCGTCGGGCTGTCCGGCAAATTCAAATGCCGGTCCGCCGAAGTGATTTCTTCCGCGCCGTGTGACCAATCGGGAAAGCCGGCTGGCTCCGCCAACTGATGTAGCTTTTCTGTCCGCTATGCTTTCCAGGCTGCGACGGCGTAAATTCCAGTGATCTGTAATGGCGTTTTGCGAGAAGATGTGCTTGGCGGCCTCGCCTGGGCGGCTTCGGCACTCGCGCGCGCCACTTTTCCGCGCAGCGAATCCGCCGTCTTCGGGCAAACCGAGGGCCAGACGCAATGGGTCGGCTAGCCGCAATTGTTGTACCACACCCGGTCCCGATTTTCCTTATCGCCTGGTGAGCGCGCGAATGCGCTGCTTTTCCGCCGGCCATTTCTTTGCCAGTTCCGCATACTTTCCGCCGCGATAATCCGCAAAATCAAATCCCGGAGCCACGGTACACCCCAGCAGCGCCACCTTCCCACTCTGCACCAGCCGCGTCCCTTGCCACACCCCCGCCGGAACCAGCAACTGTACCTGCTCACCTCTTTCCAAATCCGGTCCCAGAGTGAAAAGCGCGGAGCGCCCGCCGGGACCAAGCTGCAGCATTTCCACCGGGTCGCCAAGATAAAAGTGAAATATCTCGTCTGACTGGAGCATATGCATCTCCGAGAACGTCCCCTCTTCCAGCAGGTAGTAGATCGCCGTTCCCACCGCCCGCACCCCGCGCTCCAGCTCCACCGTTGCCGCCGCGGCATAAGTGCGCCGATACCAACCACCCTCCACCGGGTGCGGCTCCAGCCTCAGCCTTGCCTTGATTTCCGCAGCGGTCATGCGTCACATATAACATCCCCGCGAGCACAGTACAATGTCCGGGTGAAGGTTCAGGTCTATACCTCCAGCTGGTGCCGCGACTGCCGGGCCGCCAAGCAATTCCTCGATGCCCACGCCATCCCCTACACCGAGATCAACGTGGATGCCGACCCCGCCGCCTCCGCCGAAGTGGTTCGCCACGCCGGCAAGCGCGCCATACCGCAACTCGTCATCGACGGCGAGTGGTTCCAGCCCTACACACCCGGTCGCGGCCTACTCTTCGACGAGCTCCACCGCAGGCTCGGCATCCCCCGCAGATAAACCACAGCGTCCTCGTACAATAATGGTTTGTTGGCCGCAGCCATCTCATGCCCGTAGCCAAGAGCCCGCAGTGGGAAGTCAGAAGCTACGAGCTACCGGCTACAAGCTTCTTTTCCAGGAGACTCCGCTTGATCGACCGCTATACGCGCCCCACCATGGGCCGCATCTGGACCGACGAAAACAAATACCGCTGCTGGCTCCGCGTCGAGTCCGCCGCCAGCGCCATCCTCGCTGAAGACGGCGTCATTCCCGCTGACGCCGCCCAAGCCATCGCCAGGGCCGGCTTCTCCGTCGATCGCATCCGCGAAATCGAGGCCGAAGTGAAGCACGACGTTATCGCCTTCACCACTGCGGTAGCGGAGACGATGAAAGAACAAGGCCCGGACGGCCAGTCCCGCTGGCTGCATTATGGCCTCACCTCCAACGACATCGTCGATACCGCCCAGGCCCTGCAAATCTGGGAAGCCTCCACCCTCATCCGCGAAGACATCGTAGCCTTTTCCGCCGTCCTCAAGCGCCGCGCCCTCGAGTTCAAGCACACCCCCACCATCGGCCGCACTCACGGCATCCACGCCGAGCCCACCACCTTCGGTCTCAAGCTCCTCAACTGGTACGCAGAAATGCAGCGCAACCTCGCCCGCTTCGACGCCGCCGCCGAAGACATGCGCGTCGGCAAGCTCTCCGGCGCGGTCGGCACCTTCGGCCACCTCCGGCCCGAACACGAAGACCGCATCTGCGCCCGCCTCGGCCTCAAGCCCGCGCCCATCGCCACCCAGGTCATCCAGCGCGACCGCCACGCCGCCTATATCTCCACCCTCGCCATCGTCGCCAGCACCCTGGACAAAATCGCCGTCGAAATCCGCCATCTGCAGCGCACGGAGGTGCGCGAGGCGCAGGAGTACTTCAGCGAGAAGCAAAAAGGTTCCTCCGCCATGCCGCACAAAAAGAACCCAATCACTTCCGAGCAAATCAGCGGCCTGGCGCGCGTCATCCGCGGCAACGCCCAGGCGGCCTTCGAAAACATCCCCCTCTGGCACGAACGCGACATCTCCCACTCCTCCGTCGAGCGCATCATCTTCCCTGACTCGACCATCCTCATCGATTACCTGCTCGCCAAAACCACCGACCTCATCGATCGCCTGCTCGTCTACCCCGAGCGCATGAAGAAAAATCTCGAAAGCTCGAGCGGCCTCATCTTCAGCGGCCAGTTATTGCTCGATCTCGCGGAAGCCGGCATGTTGCGCGAGGACGCCTACCGCCTCGTGCAATCCCACGCCATGCGCGCCTGGCAAGAAGATCTTGCCTTCCGCGACGAAGTCTCCCACGATCCGGAGATTGCAGCCCTGCTCACTCCCGAGAAGCTGGCCCGCACCTTCGACTACCAGCGTCAGTTAGGCAACGTAGACGCCATCTTCAAACGCGTTCTCGGCGAATAAAAAGACTGCTCTTCTTCCCTGCTCTAAACACCTGCGCGGAGACATCCCGGCCAGCCTTACAGGCTTCTAAAAGCTTTGGCTTCTAAAGAGGTGCCTGTTAGATTTGCCGTTGAACGATTGCCCCCTAAGTTATTGAAAGCAAGACTGACTTACGTTTGCAGCAGAATGTCCTCGAAGCCTGAATAGAAGAATAAGCCGCAAAGAAGAAAATCGAATTCTTTGTCCTTGCCGCCGTCACCTGCGCCGGCAAGCATACGGGCCTGTCTGCTTATTTATTCCTTAAAGGAGAGCTCTCCTATGGATTCCCCCGCGTCAAACGCAGCCTCCCCATCCATGCCGCGACGCCCCAATCAAATGGCGCCTGCTCTGCGCTGGCTCATTCCGGCCCTGATGCTGCTGCTGCCCGCGGCTCTGGCCCACGCCCAGTTTGCCGCTTCCCTTCGCGGCACGGTCACTGATCCCTCTGGCGCCGTCATTCCCGGAGCTACCCTCACTCTGATCGACTTGGACACCAATGCCACCCAGGTCGCCAAAAGCAATGCCGCCGGTATATACACCTTTAACGCTTTGGCCCCCGCGCCATACAAGCTGACCGTCTCCCGCGCCGGCTTTCAGACCAAGCTTCTCGCTCATGTGCAGATCATCCCCGAGCAAGCCAACCAGTTGAACATCGCGCTGCAAATCGGCGCCGTGAAACAGACGGTGACCGTTTCCGCCCTCAGTCAGGCCCTGCCGGCCACACCCACGCTCAGCACCAATATCACCAGCACCCAGATTCAGCATATGCCCTCCTTGAACCGCGACGTCTTCCAGTTGGCCCAGCTCACGCCCGGCACGTTTGACATCGCCGGCCAGGGCAGCGGCGGCGGTGCATATAATCTTCCCGGCAACGAAGGTCCCGGCGCCGCCGCCGGCGGCTCTTCCGGTATCTTCCAGACAGAGAACGTTCCTCAACTCCAGTCCAACGGCGGGCAAAGTGACACCAACGGCATCTCGGTCGACGGCATCAGCACCGAGAGCGCCGTCTGGGGCGGAGCCTCGGTCATCACCCCCAGCGAAGACTCTGTGCAATCGGTCCACGTTGTCTCCAACAGCTACAACGCCGAAGACGGCCGCTTTACCGGCGCCGACATCCAGGTTCTCACCAAATCGGGCTCCAACACCGTCCACGGCAGCGCCTTTTTCAAGGCCTCCCGCCCCGGCCTCAATGCCTACCAGCGCTGGAACGGCACCGGCTCCAACATCGTGGGGCCCGCCACCAACCCCGACGGCTCGCCCACCACACCCGCCCAGCGCGCCGCCATCCGCGGCGTCAATCGTTACACCGCACGCTTCAACAACTTCGGCGGCAGCCTCGGCGGTCCGCTTTGGAAAAACAGGCTATTCGCCTTCTTCAACGTCGAGGCCAGCCCGCTTTCCTCCAACACCACCTCGCAGGGCTGGTATGACACCTCCCAATTCGACTCCCTCACCGGGCTGGCGCCCATCGCGACCAAGTATCTTACCTTCCCCGGCGAGGGCGTAGCTTCAGGCGCCACTCTGATCTCTCGAAACTGCGCCTCCATCGGTCTCACCCAGGGCGCCAACTGCAACGCCGAAGCTGGAGGATTGGACGTAGGTTCGCCGCTCACCAGCGGCGTCGGCAAGCAGGACCCCACCTATGGCGGCAACTCCAGCACCCCCGGCGTCGGCGGCGGCCTCGACGGCATTCCCGATATCGCCTACTTCAACACCGTCAATCCCACTACCACCTCCCAGGCCCAGTACAACGGACGCCTCGACGCGCAGTTGACCTCCAAAGACCGCCTCACCTTCGCCCTCTACTGGGTGCCCGTATCGACAACCGATTACTACGGCCCCACGCGCGCCGCGAATTTGTGGCACCACTCCCAGGTCAACGACGCCTTTTCCCTCATCTGGAATCACATCTTCTCGCCCACGCTCCTCAACCAGGCGCGCGCCAACGCCGCCGGTTGGCGCTATAACGAGATCGCCAGCAACCCCCAGGAATCCTTCGGGCTGCCCTCCGACACCATTGAAGATATCGGCAGCGCCGCGGTGCAAGGCTTCGGCGCTCCCAGCCCCGCAGTCTACGACCAGTGGACCTACCAATACAACGACGTCTTGACCAAGGTGATCAAACGCCAAAATATCAAGGCCGGCGGCAGCCTCACCCGCCTCTACTACCTCAATGACGCCGTCGGCGCCGCACGGCCAAACTTCAATTTCGATAACCTCTGGGATTTCGCCAACGACGCCCCTTACTTCGAATCCGGAACCTTCAATCCCTCCACCGGCGTCCCCCTCGACAACCGGCAGGACGACCGCGAAAACATCTGGGGCTTTTTCGTGCAGGATGACTACAAGATCCGTCCCAACCTCACCATCACCGCCGGTCTGCGATGGTCTTACTTTGCCCCCTTTTATTCCAAAGAAAATAATCTCGCCGTCGCCCAGTTAGGCTCCGCAGCCAATGCGCTTACGGGAATGAACATCCGCGTGGGCGGCAATCTGGCCACTTCGTCTATCGACGACTGGGGCCCACAGTTAGGCTTCGCCTGGGAGCCGTCAGATGAGCATGGCAACTTCGTGCTCCGCGGCGGATTCGGCATCAACTACAACCAGAATGAAATCGCCATTCTCGCCATCGGTTTCGCAAATCCGCCCAACCTCACCTATGCCAGCTACACCTGCCCCTATCCCTACACCAGCAATCCCTCCTGCTCGGGAACCGGCATCCTCTATGAGACCGCATCCAGCGCCAAATCCCTCTTCGGATACGCCCCCAACCCCGCCACCGTCACCAGCTTCAGCAGCGCCAACCTGCCACTGACGGGAACCACCGCCGTCACCGGCTATCCCGCCCATACCAAAAACATCGCTGACTATCACTACTCCCTGGAGACCGATCTCCAGCTTCCCGGCAACAACGTCTTCACCCTCGGCTATCAAGGGAGCCTCATGCGCCACCTGCTCATCCAGAATGACTGGCTCGCCATCGCCGCGCAACAGGGACTTGCCATGAATCCCCGGGTCAACTTCCTCGACTACTATGAAAACTCCGCCAATGGCAATTACAACGCCATGCTCACCACACTTACTCATAACTTCGCCCATAACTTCCAGGCGGAGGCGCAATACACCTGGAGCAAGACCATGGATGAAGGTTCCGGCCCCTACGAGGAAGATCCCTACCCATATAACACCCACGCCGCTTACGGCCGCGCCGACTATAACGTAGCCAACGCCATCAAGTTATTCGGACTCTGGTCGCCCGACTTTTTCAAAGGAAACTCGTGGCAGCAAAAAGTGGCTGGCGGATGGACGCTCAGCGGCATTTGGAACCTCGACGGCGGATTCCCCTGGAACCCCGTATATCAAACCACCGGCATCTATTTTCAGGGCAGCGGTTACGGCGCCATCCGTCCCGCCGCCTACCTGGGCGGCGCCGGCACCAGCAAATCTAACTCCGCCTTCGAAGGCAAAGGCCCCGGAGGCACCAACCCCAATTACGGCGGCAACGGCACCAAATTCTTCGCTCCTCCCACTTTCACCACCGGACCCGCTTTTCCGGCCACCGCGCCTGGACCGCTGCCGGGAATCCAGCGTAACAGCCTCACCGGCCCCGGGTACAACGACTTCGACGGCAGCCTCACCAAGGCCTTTGGCCTGCCCA
>JASHOY010000267.1 GCA_030038435.1 Acidobacteriaceae bacterium
GGTCCGGAGGGCGGAGACGGTGGCGGCCACATCGTAGCGGAAGGCACGCCGGAAGAGATTGCCGGCAATCTGCACTCGCACACCGGCAAATGGCTGGCGCGGGTGCTCTAGAAATGGCGGTCGCGGCAGAGATGGTGCGCGTCAGGCGGCATTTCCGTTGAGCAACGGCTCCTGCCGCGAAAAGCACCACCCTTCGCCGTGCAGCCAGCAGCTTTCCTCCTTCGCATGTAAATCGAGGCGCAACGAACGCACTTCGTTGCTGTGGTTATGCCGGAACAATTCTGCCAGGCGATGACCGGTGTCGGGATGGCTGGCGCCGTGAAACTCGATGAAGCTGACGCCGCCCTGGAGGCGAGCCGCAAAGCTCAGTTTGCTCACCCGCGTGAGCAGCGCCATGATTCCTGCACCTTCCCAGGCGGTGAGCGGGAAGAGCAGTTTGCCGTTGGGCCTGACGGCCTCGAGCCACGCCGGCATGGGCTGCGTGGCCCCGGCACTGGCGACGATCAGGTCAGCCGGATCGAATGGACCGCGCGACCCGTCCTGACAGAGCACCATCACCTGCGGCCAGGGCGCCAGCGCGATGCGTGCACGCTCGGCGAGACCGGGCTCGATTTCGACTGCAACCACTTTCCCCTCCGGGCCCACAAGCTCGGCCAAAATCGCGGTGTAATAGCCGGTGCCGCAGCCCAGGTGCAGTACCTGCTGCCCGCGGCGCACATGGAGGCGATCAAAATAGTAGGCCCAGAGGCTGGGCTGGCCATTATTGATTCGCTTCGCCGCGTCCAGTGCTATGAGCGTGTCATGGTAGACGTGCCGCGGATCGGCTTCCTCGGTGGTCCAGTGCTCACCCCAGCTTTGGATCATCCAGGGGCCGGGTCCGACAAAGCGTTCGCGCGGGACGCTGGCGAAGGCTTCGAAGAGTGCGGGCGATGACATGCGCGTCTTGAAGCGCAGATCCTCGGCGTAGAAGCGGCGCGCCCGGGCGATTTCTTCCTGGGATGGTGACTCCATGGCCCTCCTCGATCATCCATCTTAGCGCGAGCTCGGAGAGGGATCGTCGGGGAAATCCTTGCGGGGTTTACCTTTGAGGAGTGTGGTTTTTCTGGCGGCATGAAGGCCTGATTTGCCACCTGATGAGGCGATCCGTTAGAAAGGTGAGAGCGACTGGCGGCCTAACTTAAACGTTGCAGGTAACGGTAAAACATTTCTCGGGCTGAATTGATTCAGGCCGTCGCACGCAGGAGAGGAAGTCCACTTTGAGCATTCCAATCGGGTCGATGGGAGCGCAGACCTCGAGTTCATCAAACAAAGAGCACAGAGCCCCCCTGTTTCCCGCCGGCAGGATGCTGCCGTTCGTCCTGGTCACCGCACTCTTCTTTCTCTGGGCCGTGCCCAACAACCTCAATGACATCCTCATCAGCCAGTTCATGAAGTCTTTCCAGATTAATCGCCTTCAGGCTGGACTGGTGCAGTTTGCTTTTTACCTGGGGTATTTTTTTCTGGCCATGCCTGCGGCGCAGCTCATGCGCCGTGCCGGCTACAAAGCCGGCATCCTGGTTGGGCTCACCCTCTACGGCTCCGGCTGCATTCTCTTCTGGCCCGCGGCGATCATCACCCGGTACTGGTTTTTCCTGATGGCGCTGTTCGTGATTGCCAGCGGTCTGTCGTTTCTGGAAACGGCTTCCAGTCCGTTCATCATCCAGATTGGGGATTCGGCATCGGCCGAGCAGCGCATCAATTTCTCGCAGGCCTTCAATCCGCTGGGCAGCGTCACCGCCGTGCTCATTGGCAGCCGCTTCATCTTTTCGGGAAGGGATTTGAAGCCGGCGCAGGTGGCCGCCATGCAGGCGCAGCATACCTATCACGCTTACCTGCGCTCGGAGACGCTGCGTGTCGTCGATCCTTACCTGATTCTCGGCGGCATTGTGCTCTTGTGGGCGGTGCTCATTGCGCTTACGCCCTTCCCGCACACCGGACTCGATTTCTCGAAAGACAGCCGCACCCACGATACTTCCAAGCCGCTTTGGAAGCGGAAGCATTTTTCCTTCGCCGTGGTGGCGCAGTTTCTTTACGTGGGCGCGCAGGTGGGCGTGTGGAGCTTCTTCATCGCCTACGCCATGCGATACACCAGTTTGACCCAGCGCGAATCGGGATACTGGCTTACCGCGGTGCTGGTGGCTTTTACCGCGGGGCGGTTCTTCTCCACCTGGCTGCTGCGTTTCGTCTCCGGCTCCACGCTGCTTGGCATCTACGCGGCGCTCAACGCGATCATTTGTACCGTGGCCGTGCTCTGGCCCGGCTGGCTTGGCGTGGGCTGCCTGATCGCGGTCAGCTTCTTCATGTCGACCATGTACCCGACGATTTTCGCGCTGGGAGTGAAAGGGCTGGGGCAGCGTACCAAGAGCGGATCGGCGTTCATCGTGATGGCGATCGTGGGTGGCGCAGCGGTTCCGCTGATGATGGGTCTGGTTCCAGGCGTTGGCGAAAGCTACCTGGTGCCCGCTGTCTGTTTTGTTGGCGTCGCTCTTTACGCCTGGTTCCTCTCCAAACCCGAGCAGGAGGAAATGGCCGAAGCCGCATGAGGATTGCGGCGCCTTCGTTCAGGAGCGGCGCGCGACGCGCTTTTCAGGCAAAGCCGCCGCTCCTGACACCCGAATCGAAACTACTCCGCAATTACCGGATTGGTCAGCGATCCCAGCCCTTGCACGCTCGCGGTCACGGTGTCTCCAGGCTTGAGCCAGCGCTTCGGTGTTCGTCCCATGCCCACGCCGCCGGGCGTTCCCGTCGAAATGATGTCTCCAGGAAGCAAGGGCGCGATCGATGAAATGTATTCAACCAGTGCCGGAACGCCGAAGACCAGTTCGCGGGTGTTTGAGCTTTGCAGGGTTTCGCCGTCAATGCTCAGGCTGAGGTCGAGCGAGTGGGGATCAGCGATCTCGTCGGCAATCACGATCGCCGGCCCCAGCGGACAAAAGGTATTAAAGCTTTTCGACATCGACCATTGCGAAGTGGCAAACTGCACGTCGCGCGCGCTTACGTCATTGGCCACGGTGAACCCGTAAACGTGTTCGCGCCATGCCGATGCCGGAATCCGATAGCCGCCTTTGCCGATGACCACGGCGAGTTCCACTTCGTAGTCGGGTTGGCTGGTCGCCTTGGGCAACACAATTGCGTCGCCCGGCCCGATGATTGAGGTATGCATCTTGAAAAAGACCACTGGGACGGGCGGCAACTGCATCTTCGACTCGGCCGCATGATCGCGATAGTTAAGCCCGATGGCGAAGATTCGCGGCGGATTGGCAAGCGGCGCATGCAGTTTTACCTCATCCAGTTTGTAGCTGTTAGAGGTGCCGGGCTTTTCCATGGTTGTGAATCCGGCCGAAATCACGGCCAGCGTGTCGGCGTAACCCGCGGAGGTTAAATCGACCACGAGATTTTGTTCCTCTAAAAGCGCGCCTGGATGAATGCGTCCGTCGCCCGTTGAGAAAGATACCAGCTTCATTCATGCCTCCATGCCGTATCCCGACCTGATAACTGACTAACTCGCTGACTTGCTGGCTTGCTAACTTGCCGGCTCGCGACTACATTGCCGTCCAGCCGCCGTCAATAGTAAATAGCGATCCACTTACAAAGGCGGCTTCATCCGAAGCGAGATACCGCACCATCGAGGCAATTTCCTCCGGCCGGCCCAGGCGGCCCACGGGCTGCCGGGCGCGGAGTTCGGCGCGCATCTCGTCCTTGTTGTGCTTGTGGAATTTTTCCAGATAGCCCTCGACAAACGGCGTCTGCACGGTGCCGGGGCAGACGGCGTTGACGCGTAGAGTCTTAGGATATTCGACAGCCAATTGCCGGGTCATGGCCACGACAGCGCCTTTGCTGGTGCAGTAGGCGAAGCGCTGTTTGATGCCCACCAGGCCGGAGACGGATGCGATATTCACGATCGCGCCCACGGCTTCCCGGTTTTCTCCCGCCGCCAGCAGCAGCGGCAGAAGCGCCCGAGTGACCAGGTAAACGGCGCGGACGTTTACGTTCATCAATCGGTCGAATTCCTCGGGTTCGGTGGTTTCAATGGATCCCACATGACCGATGCCGGCATTGTTCACGAGAATGTCGAGACGGTCGAGGCGCGCGGCGGCGGCGGCGATGGACTCGGCGCTGGTAACGTCAAGATGGAGAGCTTCCGCAGAGGGAAGCGAACTGGCCAAAGCCCTGGCCGCGGCAAGGTTTATATCGGCAATCCAGACGAATGCGCCTGCGCGCGCAAGCTCATTTGACGTGGCTTCACCTATGCCGCTGGCGCCACCAGTTACCAGAGCGTGCCGGCCTTCAAGACGGAATGTATCGCTGGTCATGTTATGCGTTCCGGGTTTCGGCTAATACCTTCAGATAGGCCTTGGCGGTTTCTGTAATTGTCTCCGCGTGGCCCGAATCGACGGCGGCGAGATTGACAAGATCGCTGCCTACGCCCAGCGCCCGCGCACCGGCTTGAAGGAAACTGGCTGCGGTTTGGAGTGTAACTCCGCCGGTGGGGATAACTTTGAGCTGCGGGAATGGAGCGAGGAGAGCCTTCAGGTAACTTGCGCCGCCGACCGCTGAACAGGGAAAGATTTTCACATAGTCTGCGCCCGCATTCCATGCGGTGATAGCTTCAGTTGGCGTGAGCGCGCCGGGGCAGGAGATCTTGTGGTTGCGTTTGGTCGCGACGATCACGTCAGGATGCAAACTGGGACTCACGACAAACTCCGCACCTGCATCGATGGTGGCCTGCGCCTGCTCGGCCGTAGTCACAGTGCCCGAGCCGAGGAGTAGCTTGCTGCCATATTCACGCCTGAGTTCCTTGAGCAGATTGATGGCGCCGGGGACAGTCATGGTAACTTCCACGATGTTGACGCCGCCTGCGATCATGGCTTCGACGACGGCGCGGGCCTGGGTGGTGCTCTTAGCGCGCAGCACGGGAATAAGCCCGACGCGCTCGATCATTTCCTGGGTTGTTTCCGGCATTCCTGGGTCACCTCAGTTAGCGAGTTAGCAAGTCAGCCAAGGCCTGAGTGCAGATACCGTCAGGTTGTCATCGTGCGATGCGTGGCGAGCCGCCTTTGATCAGCCGTTCTACTTCGGCGAGCGTCGCCATGCTGGTGTCCCCGGCGGTGGTCATGGCCAGCGCGCCGTGCGCTACTCCACAGCTGATGGCCCATTCGATTCCCTTAACGGCGAGCATGCCATAAATCAGGCCGGAGGCAAAACTGTCGCCGCCACCGACGCGGTCGTAAATGTCCACGTCGCGCTGCGGCACATGCGTAATTTTATCTTCGTAGAGCGCAATCGCGCCCCAGGCATTGCGGCTTGCCGTGTGCGCCGTGCGCAGCGTGCTGGCGACAAGCTTGAGGTTGGGATACATCGCCGCAACTTCGCGCAGCATCTCTTCGTATCCCGCGATGGGCAGCTCGGCAAAGTCTTCGCTGACGCCCTTAATCTTTACACCGAGCATGGCGCTGAAGTCTTCTTCGTTGCCGAGGAGCAGGTCAACCTTGCGGACAATTTCGCGGTTCACTTCCTGCGCTTTGGTCTTGCCGCCGATGGCTTTCCAAAGCGAATCGCGAAAGTTGAGGTCGTAGGAAACCGGCGTGCCGTTCTTGCGCGCGGCGTCCATCGCATCGGCGGCAACCTGGGCCGTTGAAGCCGAAAGGGCCGCGAAGATGCCGCCAGTGTGAAACCAGCGTGCGCCATTGGACAAGCCGAGGATCGAATCCCAATCGAAATCGCCCGGCTTCACCTGGCTGATGGCGGTATGGCCGCGATCGGAACAGCCCACCGCGGCTCGAACTCCGTGTCCGCGCTCGGTAAAGTTGAGACCATTGCGGACGGTGCGGCCTACACCGTCATAGGGGACCCACTTGATCAGGGATGTATCGACGCCGCCTTGCAGGATGAAATCTTCCACCAGGCGGCCTATGGGATTATCGGCAAGCGCGGTGACCACGCCGGTGCGCAGGCCAAAGCAGCGGCGCAGGCCGCGCGCAACGTTGTATTCGCCGCCACCCTCCCACGCCTGAAAATGGCGAGCGGTATGAATGCGGCCTTCTCCGGGATCGAGGCGAAGCATGACTTCGCCCAGACTCAGGCAATCCCAGCGGCGCGGAGTCTCGGGAACGTTCAGAGAATTCATGGGCGAAAACAGTTTATCGCATCACGGTTGGCGCGCCACGTGGCATCGGGGCAAGTCAGGGCGCTGCAAAATTCACGAAGGTGTGGATTTCCAGCGTGCCCGGCCGAGCCGGACTTGATCTGCTTTTCAAACTGCGCGTTGGTGACAAATTGCAGCGCATGCAACTTTAAGTTGTTCCGCGGGTTCAAACCATCGAAGTATCGAATTGAATGAAGGGAGTGTTACACGCATGAATCTCAAACGGCTTGCTGCACCGGCACTGATTCTGTTTCTGGCAATGATGGTCGCGCCGGCCGCGTCGCCGGCTGCAGAGCCTGTGGCTCCAGGGATGGGGCAATATGGCGATCAGGGAATGTACGCGGGCCCCAGGTTCCAGGCGCGGCGCCGCGGCTTTGAAGAGGGAATGGAGGGCGCAATCAAAGACTTTGGCAATCATCGCCGGCCCGACCCTGACAATCGCGACGAGTTTCGCCATCCGCCCGTTCCAGGCCCGTTACAGGGGCCGTATCGCAATGGTTTCGAACGCGGCTATCAGGTGGCCATGACAGAACTGATGAGCGGCGGAGACAGGAATAATCCATACCGGGAGCAAGGCCCGCGCGGTGAGGCCCGTATGCGCGGCTTTCAGGATGGGATGTTGGGTGCGATGCATGACTTCGACAATCATCGGCGACCTGACCCCGACAACCGGAACGAGTTCCGTCATCCCGACGTTCCCTACCAGCTTCAGGACGCCTACCGGCACGGGTTCGAGCGCGGCTACAACGTGGCCATGCGGGGACTCATGGGTTTGCCGCCGGACGGGCGCTGAGGTATGATCGCGCTGCACCCGGAACCGCCGGGAATCGGCGTCAGCGCGTTGACGCAGGACTGGATAGAAAACGCTATGAAGACCATCCAAGGGCCGGGGATTTTCCTGGCCCAGTTTGCTGGCGACGCGGCTCCATTCAATTCGCTGGCGTCGATTGCGAAATGGGCCGCGGGACTCGGATTTGCGGGAATTCAGATTCCCAGCTGGGATCGCCGGCTCTTCGACCTGAAACTGGCTTCCGAAAGCAGGAGTTATTGCGACGAAGTGCTGGGCGCGGCAGCGCAAGCTGGCCTGGCGGTCACAGAGTTATCGACGCATTTACAAGGGCAGTTAGTGGCAAGTCATCCCGCCTATGATGCCTTGCTGGATGGATTTGCTCCTGCGGAGCTTGCCGGCAACGCCAGAGCAAAGCAGGCATGGGCTGTGGAGCAACTGACTTGTGCTGCGAAGGCCAGCCGCAATCTTGGCCTCACGGCGCATGCAACCTTCTCCGGCGCGCTGGCATGGCCATTCTTTTATCCTTTTCCGCAGCGACCGGCGGGGTTGATCGACGCAGCTTTTGAAGAGTTAGCAAAGCGCTGGCTGCCCATCCTTCAAGCCTTTGATGAAGCCGGCGTCGATGCCTGTTTCGAGCTGCATCCCGGTGAAGACCTGCACGACGGAATCACATTTGAGCGCTTCCTTGAGGCGGTGGGAAATCATCCGCGCGCGAATATTCTTTACGACCCCAGTCACATGGTACTGCAACAGATGGACTATCTGGCCTTTGTCGATCTTTATCACGAGCGCATTCGCGCTTTTCATGTGAAAGACGCGGAATACCGGACTGGCGGGCGGTCAGGCGTTTACGCCGGCTACCAGGATTGGGTGCATCGGCCCGGCCGGTTCCGCTCCTTAGGCGACGGCCAGGTTGACTTCAAGCAGATTTTCAGCAAGCTTGCGCAATATGATTATCCGGGCTGGGCGGTGATGGAGTGGGAGTGTTGCCTGAAGCATCCGGAACAGGGGGCTGCGGAGGGAGCGCCATTTATCCGGGAGCAGATCATTCGCGTGACCGATCGCGCCTTTGATGATTTTGCGGCGAGCGGCGCGGACAGCGGGCGAAACCGCAGAATCCTGGGATTGCAGGCAGAGGGTTCATAGACGCGCTATTGTGAAGCTGCTTCTGGTCCGATCGAAGAGGGAATGCGCCCCGGGGTCACGATTCCGTATTTGCAATCGAGAAAGTCTTGTAACTCCGCGGGCAGGAACGCGGCCAGCTCCTGCCAGGTGAGGACCTTTAGGCGCGTGCGTAACTCGGCACTTTTAACCGCGGTCATCACCCGAAACCACTCTTCACGCAGATCCGGCCGCCGTTCATCGTGTATCACGCAAAAGCTGCATTGCTCGGCATAGGCCGCGAGCACATTGCGAATCAACTGATAACTTGCATAGCCTGATAGGGGAGCTTCAGAGTTATCAGCGGCGTGCAGGTTACGATTCGAGATATGTTCGGCGACTTCAGGCAATAGCTCGCGCGGGTTCTCCTGCGGGTCGATGATGATGCTTTCGAACTCCTGCGAATAATTCTCGGGAAATTCCGCCGGCTCCTTGCGGCGCTTGGGCGGCAAGGCGACTCGCGGCAACAGGCTGCGGTCAAACGCCAGGTCCAGGTCGCGATATTGTTCGATGGCTGCGGCTGCGCAGGACTGGAAGTCACTCTCGGTAAGTTTGGCTTCGAGGAGGAGCGAGCCGAGGCGCAGATCTACCTCGGTGCGATCTGCGCGGCCATTGACGAGCGGCACACGCGCTCTCCAGCCAAAGACCGGGGCCGCGTTGTCATCCAGGCATAAGGCCCGTCGCAATGCCGGCAAGGAGAGCGCCCCCGGCGTACAGAAGACGTTCATAAGCAGCGCATCGGAGCTGGTCGATGAGTCGAGTTCGCGCCATTTCCGCTCGGCTTTGGGCAAAGAGCGCGCGGCCTGAGCGTGGACCTTGTTGAATCGGCGCATCCAGTCAGGACGGGCAGCAATCGCTGCATACGCGGGATCGAAGAAGTTCCCGTGGCGATCGATTTCAGGAGCATAGACAACGACGGGGTCGCTTCCATAACTCTCAACATGAGCTCTGCCGCGCGCATACTGCCGGTTGCGCGCGGCAAGCTCATGCCGGAGCTGACTGGCGTAGAAACTGGTCTTTGTGCTCATGGTGGAAGCTTCGGGAAAGCTATTCACGGATTGGTGCGCAGGACGAACGCAAGCTGCGCGATGTGTGCTCAGGTTATAACAGGAACGTCGGCAACGCCTTCCACTCCAAAAATGCTCCGATAGCGCTTGATCTCGGCAGGATCGCCGAGAGCTTTGGAGTAGTTATCCGATAACTTGACTGCGGGCCGGTCTTCGACTTCAGTAAGCTTGCAAACCAGACTGATCGGGTTAAAACTCTCGTCGGTGTTCGGATTGCAGTTGCGGAAGTCGTTGGTAAGCAGTGTGCCCCAACCGGCGCTGAAGCGGATGCGGCGCTCGGGTTTCCATTTCTTCTTGTCAAGAAAATCCTGGGCGCGGCGAAAATCGAAAGGCGAGGCGCCATCAACGATGGTTCCCGCAAAGTACGCGTGCAGCGCGAGTATGGGATCGACGTCAAGTGAGTCGGAAGCGATTAAGCGCTTCCGGCGCGGGTCGCGGCCCTTTTGTTTCAGCCACTGGAAATACTCATCACCGGCGACAAACGGGTCTTTACTGTCGACGCGCTGGCCAGTCCAATCCGCAACCCAATC
>JASHOY010000268.1 GCA_030038435.1 Acidobacteriaceae bacterium
GGCGCGCAGTTGACACTGGTTTCGTCGGTTGCCGCGAAGTATCTCTATGAACGGTGGAAATGCCCGCGGGTGTGGACGCGCGCTACCGGCTACGATCCTGATCTGGCCATGCGCGGCCGCTATTTGAGCCTGCAGCTTGTGGTCGATGGTTGCCAGAGCACACTGGCCTCGGCGGCAGAGGCCGCATTTCTGCGGGACACGACGGGAGCGGTGAAATCCGGCGCCTATGCGGTGGGTGGACAAAGCGTGACGTTCCGCGCGCGCCTGCTGGTGGAGAACCATCGTCTCCAGGCGGTGCGCATCACCGATGACGAGAGCGGAACAGAAGGGTTGCAGGTTTCCGCGCTTCCGCACGCGCCGTGCTCAACGATGCGGCTCGATGCGCCGGTCGATTTTTACATTCCTGAGCACGCCAGGGACCCGCTGCCGTTGCAACGCGGCCAGGAGCTGTGGATCGAAGTAACCGTGCCTGGAAATGGGGCTCCGCGGCCCCTTCAACTGGCATTGAAGCAGGATGGCGGATGGCAGCCACTGGGGTTTGATTAGCGTTCATCCGGTCTTCGACCGGAGTGGGATTGTGGCGCATTCAACTCCAGCAATCCTTCCGGCAGCGCCATTTCCACTCGCTTCGCTTCAAGGTCGATATGGCGCAGGTAGCTTTCAGCGAAGGGAACGAGGACTTCGCCGCCGGCTCCGCGCACCACCAGCAGCGCGACCGGGCCAGCGCTGCGGTCTACGTCTTCGATTTCGCCAACTGGCGCCGCCGAGTCCCCGGCCACATCGATCAGCGCGCACCCGATCAGGTCGCCGATGTAGATTTCGCCATTGTCCAGAGGTGCGCGATGGCTGCGGGGAATGGCGACGATGAGGCCCGCGAGGGCCTGGGCGGCGGAGATGGAATCGACGCCGGCGAAGTGCAGAACCATTGCGCCTTTATGCGGCCAGTGGTTGATCAGCTCGACCGTGCGCGGTGCAGAGGATTCGTCCTCGGCAGTCAGCCAGAGCTGCTTGCGCTCCGAGAATTTCTCAGGAAAATCGGTGAGGATTTCGGCAAGAACCTCGCCTTTTCGCCCTTGCGGCCGGCGGATGCGGGCGAGCCACACCCAGGGTTCCGGCGCCATCATCCGAGGCAACTCCGGGGTGAGCGTAAGGGGCGTGCAGCCACTTCAGTCTTCTTCGTCCTCTTCCAGGATGTCGAGCGTGTAGCGGTGATGCAGCTTCATGCTTACGGCACCCAGGATAGTGCGGACCGAGCGCGCCGTGCGCCCTTGCTTGCCGATGACTTTACCCACGTCCTGGGGAGCAACGCGGAGCTTGAGGATCGTATTTTCTTCCCGCTCGACCGTCTCGACCTCGACGGCATCGGGCTCGTCAACCAAAGCCCGCGCGATCTCGCGGACCAGGTCATCAACTGCGACCATATCGTGTTGGGTCATGCTCGTGCCTCTGACCGGTGCATTGGCGAAACTGGCGACCTGAGTCTGTGCGCGAATAGTATCAGCACTCGGGTCCCGCCGTCAGCAAAGGAATGCGCCGGGAACACCACCGTGGGGGATTGGGGGTCAGACAGCGGCCGTGTCGGCGGCCGCATCAGGGGCAGGTTCAGGAGCGGGGCTCTCAGAACGGGCAGCCACCGGCGTATTTTCCGGCTCGGCAGCGGGAGCTTTGGCCAGCAGCTTTGCGACGGTGGGTGTGAGCTGGGCGCCGACGCCGCGCCAATAGGCAATGCGCTCGCGCTTCAAATTAATGGTAGCCGGTGTGGTGCGGGGGTTAAAGGTGCCTACCACCTCGATCGAGCGGCCATTGCGCGCGCGGTCCTTTTCGATGACCACGATACGGTAGTAGGGTTGCTTGCGGGCGCCAACGCGCGCCAAACGAATCATAACCACTGCGGTACGGTTCCTTTCAGGGTCCTTTTGGATCTGTTGCGGTTCCCGGAGTTGCCCTCGTCGACCGAAATCTCCTGAGGCAGGCGGCCAAACGAAGGGCCAGACTTGACGTCCGGCCTGGGCAAGACTCAACAACCAAGTATCGCCGAAAGTGGGCATTTGAGGCAACTGCGGGGCTGACGAGCCAAATGGCGGCAGCGAAGTTCCAGCCGGAGGCAAAGCCAGGCCCGAAATTGCGGAGGGGAGCCGGTCGTGCAGTCCCGGCAAGGAAGAAGGAGGTGAGATCGGAATTTCACATCCGCGGTGTGGTTTGTGCGCCCCCGGAGAGTTGAGAGCCTTATTCGAGTGATTGCATCGGGTGATCTTGTGGAACTTACTAATTGAGATTAGCGCGCAATGAGTCGGGATCATGACCTGGCGACTGGGGACAAGCGAATATCCACCACGGCGCGCATTGTGCGCCGCTTTCGCGAGAACTTGTCGACAACTCCCGTAATGGGATCGTAACGTTTGATGGTGCTACATGTAGGCCCAATGCAGTGAATGCGCGGGCGCCCTGTTTTTCTATACCGTGAAGGCCGGCGCGATGGGATCGGGGCTTGCAAGGACGTCGTTGACCGCGTCTGAGTTTCTTGTTATGGTTAAAGGGTTCCGCAAGAGCGCGGCTGCGGGTGTGTTCAGCCCGGGTCGCGGTGAGGCAACCGGTTCTCTTTGTTCAGGGAAGGTTAGTCTCGGGCAAGGCCAGAGGGCCGGCCAGACAGGTCACGGGAATCGCTCTTTCTTGCGGGGGCGAGTGAATCATCGCATCGGCGCCCGCGCGTTCTCCCCCTTGGAGGGCTATGCGGGCCGGAACCGGCGATACGGAGTAGGCTCCGCAAAGCACGAAGAAGCGGACGACCTGCCACCGTCGCGGTTCTCGTCTGAGAAGGGATGAAGGCAGACGCGAAGCAGCAACAGGAGGGCGTCCGCGCGCCTGCGCATTTTTTGCGTGTGCGCCGGATACCTTAGGCTGCGCGTGGCTGCCGTTGGTAGTGGTTGTGAAGGAATTGCGTAAGGAGTTTCGGTTTGCCTACTTTTAATCAACTTGTCCGCAAGGGCCGCACCGCCCCTCGTTACAAGACGGCGTCGCCGGCGCTGCAGGCATCGCCGCAGCGGCGCGGCGTGTGCACGCGGGTATATACGCAGACGCCCAAGAAGCCGAACTCGGCGTTGCGTAAAGTGGCTCGCGTGCGGCTGACCAATGGGATCGAGGTCACCACCTACATCCCCGGCATCGGCCACAATCTGCAGGAGCACTCGATTGTGCTGATCCGCGGCGGACGTGTGAAGGACCTGCCGGGGGTGCGTTATCACGTAGTGCGCGGAACGCTGGATTCGGTGGGTGTGGCCAATCGCAACCAGGGGCGCTCGAAATACGGCGCCAAGCGCGCCAAGGGCGGCGCGAAGAAGTAAAACGCAAGCTCTCAGCTTTCAGTTTCTGATTGCGAGAGCCGACAGCGATCGGGCTGGCACGGATAGGCTAGAAGCCGACAGCTGATAGCTGAAAGCTGTTTTTGAGGAATTATGCCGAGAAAAGGGCACATTGCTAAGCGGGAAGTTGCGCCGGATCCGGTCTACGGGTCGACGCTGGTGACGAAATTCGTGAACTCGATGATGTGGGACGGAAAGAAATCTACCGCCCAGGGCATCTTTTATGAGGCGATGAAGAATCTCGAGACTCGTGGTGGCGGCGAAGAGGCCATCAAGCTGTTTAAGAAGGCGGTAGAGAACTGCAAGCCGCTGCTCGAGGTGAAGACTCGCCGCGTGGGTGGTGCGAACTATCAGGTGCCGATTGAGGTCAATTCCGACCGGCGCACCTCGCTGGCAATTCGCTGGCTGATCACGTATGGCCGCAGCCGCGGCGAGAAAGGCATGGTTGAAAAGCTTTCGAACGAGCTGCTGGACGCAGCCAACGGGCGAGGCGCGGCCATGAAGAAGAAAGAAGACGTGCACCGCATGGCCGAGGCCAACAAGGCCTTTGCTCACTATCGGTGGTAAGAGACCAGGGATCAGGGTTTAGAACCTCTCTGCTCTGGGAATATTCAGAAGATTGAGCCGGCCACAAAGGTCCGGCACGGCGTTCCCGAGATTGTTCGAGACCGCCGGAACCAGGTAACCGCGGGCGAGAGAAGCCCGCAAGGATGATTACCGTGCCTCGCACCATACCACTCCATCGCTGCCGGAACATCGGCATTATGGCGCACATCGACGCCGGAAAGACGACAGCGACCGAGCGAATCCTGTTTTACACCGGCATCACGCACCGCATAGGTGAAGTGCATGAAGGCACGGCGACCATGGACTACATGGAGCAGGAGCAGGAGCGCGGAATTACGATTACCTCGGCCGCAACCACCTGCATGTGGCGGGATATTCGCATCAATATTATCGATACTCCCGGGCACGTGGACTTTACCGCCGAGGTGGAGCGCAGCCTGCGCGTGCTTGACGGCGCGGTGGCGCTGTTCGATTCCGTCTCTGGCGTGCAGCCGCAGACTGAGACCGTCTGGCGGCAGGGCGATAA
>JASHOY010000269.1 GCA_030038435.1 Acidobacteriaceae bacterium
CATTTGCATCCTTGGCGTCCAGTAGAATCGAAATGCGCCGCGCCGGAGCCGCTGCGGCAAGAGGCGTCAGGCTGCAAACCGTCGTCGCCCCCGCCAGTTTCAGGAAATCTCTCCGCTGCATGCCTGAACCGCGTCCCAAATTCATTTTTTAGATCCAGATTGGGCGCCCGCGGGACGACTCCTTCTTGATCCGGAACTGTTTCCCGCATCCCTTTCCGCGACTGCGTATCGATCCAGCACCGCTTCCAGATGGGCGTGCATGGCGGCTCGCGCTAAGGCGCCGTCGCGCCGCACAATTGCATCCACAATCGCCATATGCTCTTGCGTGGACAGCGGCATGGCCCTGGGCAACTGCAATACCTTCGGCAAAACTCGCACCAGGTGGTTGCGTATCATGGATACCAGGTCGAAGACCAGCGCATTTCCCGAAGCCTTGGCCAGCGCAAGATGGAAGTCGACATCGAGCACCGCGAATTTCTTCGCATCCTTCACCGCCAGCTTCATCTTCGCCAGCATCTCCTGAAACTTCCTGACGTCCTCTTCGCTGGCGCGCAGCGCCGCATTCGCCGCCGAAACTCCTTCCAGCGCGATGCGCACTTCCATCAGGTTCTCTACGTCGTGCCGCTCCGTAATCAGGCGCCACTCCACGATCCTGCGCAGAAACGTCTCACCATCCGTAGCCACGGAAGTTCCATCGCCGACCCGCGCATTGAGAACGCCGACGATGGAAAGACAGCGCAAGGCTTCCCGCAGCGAAGTGCGGCTGGCTCCAAATTGTTCACAAAGAGCCCGTTCCGAGGGCAGGCGCTGGCCTGGCTGCAATTCGCCGGTTGAAATCAGCTTAATGATCTGCTTGGCGATTTCCTCGCTGATAGAGGTCCTGGTCACCGGCCGGATTTTCGGCGCCACGAATTGAGCTTTGGCTTGACGCGGTCCCTTCATTGTCGTTTCAAATGAGCCTTTCCTTCAAAATCCCCCGTACCCTAAAATTGATAGGAGTCAGTCGCTGGTCAGGAAGCGTTTTCTTGCAGGGCTACATTGAAGCAGTTCGAGCAGGCTCGCGTTTTGGACTTTCTGAATTCAATTGATACGTTACCTCAATCATTGTCAATCGACAACTGACAGCGTTTGTCTGGCGGCGCGGATGAGCTGTTCGCTGGTCACCGCCACGCGAGCCTGTACTTCTCTGGTGCGGAGGATGAGATGAGTGGAGAACTATCGCGACGGGCGCTTCTGCGCAGCGGCGCCGGCACTTTAGGGATGTCTGCACTCGGCCGCTTGGCCCACGCCGATATCCTCTCGCCCGATGCGAATGCCGCCACCAGGCTGAAACAATTCCACTACGGCGACGTGCAGTTGCTCGAAGGCCCAATGCTCGAGCAATTCCGCGCCAATCACACCTTTTTCCTGGCTCTCAGCGAGGATTCGCTGCTCAAGCCCTTTCGGCAGCGCGCCGGACTGCCGGCGCCTGGACAGGACATGGGCGGTTGGTATAGCTGGTCGGATGAATTTGACCCGCCCAACAACATGACCGGCTACGTCCCCGGCCACTCCTTTGGGCAGTACCTCTCTGGTCTTTCGCGCGCCTATGCCATTACCGGCGATCAGCCCACGCGGGCCAAGGTGCATCGCCTGGTGACGGGTTTTGCCCAGGCCATCACACCGAAATTCTATGTGAACTACCCGCTTCCGGCTTACACCTTCGACAAAAGCAATTGCGGTCTCATCGACGCCCACCAGTTTGCCGGCGACCCCAACGCCCTTCCTGCGCTGGCCCGCGCCACCGACGCGGTGTTGCCTTATCTTCCCGCCAAGGCTCTCACGCGCCCGGAAATGGCTGCCCGCCCTCACCCCAACATTGCCTACACCTGGGACGAAAGCTATACCCTGCCTGAGAATTTCTTTCTCGCCTATCAGCGCTCCGGCGATAAGCGCTATCTCGCCCTCGCTCAGCGCTTCCTCCTCGACAAGGAGTACTTCGACCCGCTTGCCGCCGGCGACAATGTGCTACCCCATAAGCACGCCTATAGCCACGTCAACGCGCTCAGTTCCGCATCCCAGGCCTATCTTGTGCTGGGCAGCGAGAAGCACCTGCGCGCGGCCCGCAACGGCCTCGGATTCGTGCTGGCGCAGAGTTTCGCCACCGGAGGCTGGGGGCCCAATGAGACATTCTGCGAGCCCGGCAGCGGCGTGCTGGGCAGCAGCCTGACCACGACTCATGCCAGCTTCGAGACGCCTTGCGGTTCTTACGGCCACTTCAAGATCGCCCGCTATCTCCTGCGCATCACGGCCGACAGCCGCTACGGCGACAGCATGGAAAAGGTGCTGTTCAACACCATCCTCGGCGCAAAACCCATCCAGCCCGGCGGTTTCAGCTTTTACTATTCCGACTATAACGACCACGGTTCCAAAGTCTACTATCCCGAGCCGTGGCCCTGCTGTTCGGGAACCTTCCCGCAAATCACCGCGGATTACGGCATCAGTTCCTATTTCCAATCCGGCCAGGGAATTCACGTAAACCTGTTTGTGCCGTCGCGCCTGAGCTGGCGTCAGAACGGCGCCCGTTTTTCGCTCGAACAGCACACCCAATATCCACATGTTTCTGAAATCGAGATGCTCATCAACTCCGAGCGCCCCGAGAGCTTTGCTGTATTGCTTCGCGTGCCCGCATGGGCCGGCCCGCAAACCTCCGTCTCCGTGAACGGACGCAGGACCGCAGTCGAGCTGCGGCCAGGATCGTTTGCGCCTCTGCGCCGTGAATGGAAGGACGGCGACCGCATCGAATATTCCATCCACATGCCCCTGCGCCTGGAAGCTGTGGACACACAACATCCCGATACGGTTGCGCTTCTCCATGGCCCGCTGACGCTCTTTGCCCTCAACGCGCCGGAAAGCCGTTTTACGCGCGCGCAGTTGCTCGCGGCAAAGCAGCAGGGGCAGGCTTCCCCACATTGGCGCGTGGACTCCGCCGCCGCTCCGGTGAGCTTTTCGTCTTTCCCCGCCATCAGGGACCAGCAGTATCGCTTGTATCATCAGGTCTCCGCGTGAGGCCATCGCAAATGCAGTGCGGTGCCGGCGCGAATTTATTTCACTTTGATTTGCAGCCGAGGTGCTGCGGGCGGCATCATTAATTGAAGGTTCACCAGGTGTCTCGCAGCGCCGGAGATCTTGGACGGAGCGGCTGCGATCCTCCGGCAAGAGAGCCGTGCTCCAGTAAGTTGAATTTGGATTCAATCGCCCTATCACGCGGAATCCACCGTGTTCTGCGCCCCAGGCGTGGATGCTGGGTCCGCAGCCGCAATTCGAAATATCACAGGAGCGAAAAATGGCAACCGAAGTCCAGACCAAATCTTC
Organism: Acidobacteriaceae bacterium; assembly: GCA_030038435.1. GTDB lineage: Bacteria > Acidobacteriota > Terriglobia > Terriglobales > Acidobacteriaceae > Telmatobacter. The sequence goes on from JASHOY010000269.1 coordinate 3,355, forward strand.
CGGCAACATCGCGCCGCCCCTCGACGCGCGCAATTCGTGGCAAGCGCTCCGCGCGCACTACCCCCAGGTGCAAAAGCTCTATCTGCGCGCGCTTTTTGCCGGCGATCCCCATCGCGGCGAGCGCATGAGCGTCGAAGGCGCCGGCCTTTTCCTCGATTATTCGAAGAATCGCATCACCGAAGAGACGGTGAAGCTGCTTCTGGAGCTGGCCGAGGAATCGCAGTTGCGGCAGCGCATCGACGCCATGTTCAGCGGCGAAAAAATCAACATCACGGAGAACCGCGCCGTTCTCCACGTGGCCCTGCGCGCCCCTCGGGGCGCATCCATTCTGGTTGACGGAGTCAACGTCGTTCCCGAAGTTCACGCCGTCCTCGACAGAATGACGGATTTCTCCAACCGGGTGCGCAGCGGCGCCTGGAAGGGCCACACCGGCAAGCGCATCCGCAACGTCATCAACATCGGCATCGGCGGCTCCGACCTCGGCCCGGTCATGGCTTACGAAGCGCTGCGTCACTACAGCGAACGCAACATGAACTTCCGCTATGTCTCCAACGTTGACGGCACCGACTTTGCCGAAGCCGTCCACGATCTCGATCCTGCGGAAACCCTCTTCATCGTCTCCTCCAAGACTTTCACCACTCTGGAGACCATGACCAATGCCCACTCGGCGCGCGAGTGGCTGCTGGCCGGAATTGGCGGCGATGAGGCCGCGGTCGCCCGCCACTTTGTCGCCGTTTCAACCAACGCCGGGGAAGTGAAAAAGTTCGGCATCGACACCGAAAACATGTTCGGCTTCTGGGACTGGGTCGGCGGTCGCTATTCCATGGACTCGGCTATCGGGCTTTCGACGATGATCGCCGTCGGGCCGGACAATTTCCGTGAAATGCTCGATGGCTTTCATGAGATGGACGAGCATTTCCGCACCACGCCTTTCGAACGCAATTTGCCGGTGCTGATGGGATTGCTTTCCATCTGGTACAACGACTTTTTTGGCGCGCAAACGGTGGCCGTGCTGCCCTACGACCAATATCTCAAGCGCTTTCCCGCCTACCTGCAGCAGCTCACCATGGAAAGCAACGGAAAATCCGTCACCCTTGCCGGAACCAAGGTCGATTACGCCACCGGCCCCATCTACTGGGGCGAGCCCGGCACCAACGGCCAGCATTCTTTCTACCAGTTGATCCACCAGGGCACGCGTCTGATTCCCTGCGACTTTATCGGCTTCTGCCAGTCGCTCAATCCGCTGGGCCGCCATCACGACATGCTCATGGCCAACGTTTTTGCGCAGACCGAAGCGCTGGCTTTCGGCAAAACCGCCGAGCAGGTCAAGGCCGAAGGCACGCCCGACTGGCTCGTTCCGCATCGCGTCTTCGAAGGCAATCGCCCCTCCAACACCATTCTCGCCGAGCGGCTCACCCCCGCGGTCCTGGGCAAACTGGTTGCCCTGTACGAGCACAGCGTCTTCACCCAGGGCGCCATCTGGCAAATCAATTCCTTCGACCAGTGGGGCGTGGAACTGGGCAAGGCGCTGGCGCAGCGCATCATTCCCGAGCTGGAGAACAAGAACGAGCCGGCCCTGACTCACGACAGTTCGACTAACAACCTTATTCGCCGCTACCGGCAGAAGAAAGGGGAACGATGAATCCTCGCGGTTACGACCGCCCTCTGTACATTCTTCCCTTCGATCATCGCGGTTCATTTGAAAGCGGCATGTTCGGCTGGCACGGCGATCTGACCGCCGAGCAAACCGCAAAGATCGCCGAGGCCAAGCAGGTGATTTACGACGGCTTCAAAGCCGCCATTGCCGCCGGTGTCGATCGCGGCAAGGCGGGCATCCTCGTGGATGAGCAATTCGGCGCGGCGATTCTGCGCGATGCGGCAGTGCAGGGTTTTCATTTCGCCTGCCCCGCGGAAAAAAGCGGCCAGGAGGAATTCGACTTCGAATATGGCGAGGATTTCTCCGCCCACATTGAAGCTTTCCGCCCTGCGTTCTGCAAAGTGCTGGTGCGTTACAACCCGGAAAGCGACGCCGCGCTCAACCGCCGCCAGTCCGAGCGCCTGCGCCGACTTTCCGACTATCTGCAGAAAGAAAAACGCAGCCTTTTCATGTTCGAGCTGCTGGTGCCGCCGGAAAAGGCGCAGCTTGAAAAAGTCGGTGGCGACAAAAAACGCTACGACCGCGAGCTTCGGCCGCAATTGATGCTCGGCGCCATCGACCAACTGCAGGAGGCCGGCGTGGAACCCGACGTCTGGAAGATCGAAGGGCTCGATCGCCGCGAAGACTGCGAAAAGATCGTCGTCGCCGCGCGCCGCAACGGCCGCGACCGCGTCGGATGCATCATCCTTGGCCGCGGCGAAGACGAGCAGAAGGTCCGCGAGTGGCTCACCACCGCCGCCGCCGTGCCCGGCTTCATCGGCTTTGCCGTGGGCAGAACCGACTTCTGGGAGCCGCTGGTGGGCTGGCGCGATGGCAAGGAAACCCGCGAAGAAGCGGTGGCTGCGGTGGCGCGTCATTACCAGGGCTTCGTGAATCTCTTCGAGCAGGCCCTAGAACGCGGCTGAAGGCGGAGCGCCGGCCGTGGCCGTTGACGCCGCTGCGCGGTATTCTGTATGCATCGCGATGAAACCCGGGAATCCCGCCGAAAACAGCTCCGGCCGCACCATCACCACGCTGCACAGCCGCGAGATCTACCGAAACCGCTGGATGCGGCTGCGCGAGGACGAAATTCTCCGCTCCAACGGCCAGAAGGGCATCTACGGCGTAGTTGAAAAAGACCCCGCCGCCATCATCATTCCCATCGACAACGGCAAGATCTGGCTGGTCGAGCAGTTCCGCTACACCATCCAGGAGCGCGCCATCGAACTGCCCCAGGGCGGCTGGGAAGAGGAGATCGACAACCCCGAAGAACTCGCCCGCGGCGAACTGAAAGAGGAGCTTGGCCTGGACGCTGCGCAGATGATCTACCTCGGCCGGCTCTGGATCGCCTACGGCTACGCCCGCCAGGAGCAGCATGTCTTTCTCGCCACCGGCCTCACCCAATCCGGCAAAGCTCCCGATGATGAGGAGCACGACCTCGAAACCCGCTGCGTTCCCGTCGAAGAATTCGAAGAGATGATGCGTTCCGGCGTGGTCCGCGATGGCTGCACGCTTGCCGCCTGGGCCTTCTATCAGCTCTGGAAAAACGGCCCGTCCCGCTGACTCCTTCACTCGCTGCCTCACTGCCGCGATGCTATCCTCACATCGGAAATGCACAGCCTGGCCTTCTTCAAATCGGTCGCCGTGGCCACGCTTATTCTGGCCAACGCCTTTTTTGTCGCCGCCGAATTCACCCTCGTCTCCATGCGCGAAACACGGGTGCAGCAACTGCTTGAAGCCGGCGTCCCCGGCGCCCGCGCGGTCAGCCGCCTGCAGAAAAATCTCGAAGAGCTGCTTTCCGCCGTGCAGCTTGGCGTCACCCTCTGCTCGCTGGCTCTAGGCTGGATCGGCGAGCCCTTCCTGGCCTCGTATTTCCGGGCGTGGTTCGAAAATCTGCCCCACGCCAATCTCTACGCTCACCTGGCCGCGGTCGCCATTGCCTTCGCTCTCATCACTTATTTCGAAGTGGTCATCGGCGAGCTGGTGCCCAAGTCGCTGGCCCTGCGCCGCGCTGAAGGACTGGCCGTCGCCATCGCTCCTCCAATGCTCGTCTTCATGGGCCTTACCCGCCCGCTGGTGCGCCTGCTGCGGGTTTCCGCGGCCGGCGTTCTGCGCATCTTCGGCGTGCCCATGAGCGAACGTACTGCCGCACATTCTCCCGAAGAGCTCAAGATGATCGCCACCTCGGCGCGCCGCATGGGCCTGTTGCCTGCTTTTCAGGAGACCATCATCCATCGGTCGCTGGAAATCGACGAGGTGCTCATCCGCGAAATCATGACCCCGCGCCAGAACATCTTCTCGCTGCCCTCCGACCTGCCCGTGGAAGAGGCCGGCGCCCGCGTCATCGCCCGCCAGTTCTCCCGCGTCCCCGTCTACGACGAAAGCCGCGGTCCCGAACACATCATCGGCGCCGTTTATG
>JASHOY010000270.1 GCA_030038435.1 Acidobacteriaceae bacterium
ACATCGGGAATCATTGTCGTGCATATGAGCGGTGCCCCGGCCGATGCGGAAGCGATTGCCGCCGTGGCGCGCAGGCATGGTCTTTTCCTGCTGGAAGATTGTGCGCAGTGCGCGGGTGGCAGCATTCGCGGAAAGAAGGTCGGAACCTTTGGGGATATGGCCATTTTCAGTTTTCAGATGAACAAGAACATGACCAGCGGTGAAGGCGGCGCCGTGGTCACCAACAACGAAAGCTTCTTTCATCGCGCCGTGGCCTGTCACGACACCGGGTATGCACGCGACACAAGAGGCCGCGCCATGTTCGATCGAAGGGAGTTCTGCTTGTGGGGCCGCGGGTATCGCCTGGATGAGATGAGAGCCGCCGTCCTTCGCGTGCAACTCCGCAAGTTGCCCAGCGTGATCGAAAAGATGCACGCCAGCAAGTACCGGCTGCGTCGCGTTCTGCAGCGCTTTCCCCAGATCTCCTTGCGCAGAATTGTGGACGAAGCTGGTGACACCGGCTGTTTCCTGCTCACCACCTTCCCCACCGCCGACTACGCGCGCAGGGTCAACCGTGCGATGCGGGCGGAAGGCATCGTGACCTTCCCGCAGGGCGTCAGCAACATTGTGATGACGGAGTGGGGCCTCCACATCTACTACAACATCCCCAGCCTGGTACATAAGACGGGCGTGGACAAGGCCAACTCACCGTGGTCGCTCGCTGAGAACAAAGACTCGCAGACGGAGTACGGCAAAGGAACCTGTCCGCATGCCGACGGACTATTCGAGAGAACCTGCCTGCTCGCCGTTCCGTCCTGCTTGACGAAAAGCGATGAAGACGACATCATCGCGGCATTTGAGAAGGTGCTTGCCGCAGTAAGCAGCTAAAGTGCCAACGGGGGTATCGTGCGGTCCTGCCGACTTCTATGAACAAGCGAAGACTGAATGTTGCGATGATCGGGTACGGCTTCATGGGGAGGGCGCACTCCAACGCCTTTCGCCAGGCCGGTTCCTTCTTCGATTCCCCCTTTGAACTGAGGCTGAAGACCGTCTGCGGGCGAAACCGCGCCCGACTGGAGGAAATGGCCAGCGCGTGGGGATGGGAGGAGATCGCGACCGACTGGGAAACAGTAGTCAGCCAGCCGGACATTGACATCGTTGATATCTGTACGCCTAATTACCTGCACGCCCCAATTGCGACAGCCGCCGCGCAGGCGGGAAAGATTGTGCTCTGCGAAAAGCCTCTGGCCAATTCCGTGGAAGAGGCGGAGAGCATGACTGCGGCAGCGCGCAAAGTGCCGACATTGGTCTGGTTCAACTACCGCCGCGTGCCCGCCGTGAGCCTGGCGAAGCAGCTGATCGCGCGGGGCCGGGTCGGGGAGGTCTATCACTATCGCGCCGTCTATCTCCAGAGCTGGGGGAAGGATCCAAGGGATCCGGGTGCATGGAGATTCGATCCGGTCGAGGCCGGATCCGGAGTCATGGGCGACCTGCTTTCGCACTCGCTCGATTTGGCGACATGGCTCAATGGCAGTGTGCGGCGTCTCTGTGCGCAGGTGCACACTTTCGCGGAAGGTCGCAGGGTAGACGATGCCGTCACGGTGCTGGTCGAATTCAGCAACGGAAGTATCGGAACCTTTGAGGCTTCTCGCTTCGCGACGGGCAATCTGAATCGCAATGCCTTCGAGATCAATGGCTCCCTGGGTGCGCTGCGGTTCAATCTCGAGGAGATGAATCACCTCGCATTTAACGACCTGGGCGGCGACGCCGCGGAGCAGGGCTGGCGGAGGATGCTCGTGACCGGACCGCGCCATCCGTACGCCGAACACTTCTGGCCCCCGGGGCATGTCCTCGGCTACGAACATACGTTTATTTGTACTCTCAGCGATTTTCTTTCCGCACTGGAGAAGAACGAACGTTTCCATCCGGATTTCGCAGATGCACTCGAAGTGCAGCGTCTGATGAAGGCGGTGACTGAATCGAGCACAAGTCGCCGTTGGATCGATGTATCTCCTTCCGCTGTTTCGGTTTCCCAGGCCAGCGGACCCATTTAGGTAGGAAGGCATCTGGCAATTACGGCCCGCACCGGCGGCTCAGTGCGATTTCGCGATCCATCCTTGTAGCGATATGCCAGAAACGACTCAACAAGTTTCCGAAATCCGGCTGAGAAAGGTTCTGACTCTCTGGGATCTCATTTTCTATGGCATGGTGCTGATCCAGCCGACGGCGCCTATCCCCTTGTTCGGCGTAGCCCAGAAGCTCTCCGACGGTCATATGGTAACCACGATTCTGGTGGCCATGCTGGCCATGGTGATCACCGCGGTCAGCTATGGCCGCATGGCCGCAGTCTATCCGGCTGCGGGCTCCGCCTACACTTACGTGGGCCGGACCATTAACCCCCATCTGGGCTTCCTCATCGGCTGGGCTATGCTGCTCGACTACATCCTCCAGCCATTGCTCAACGTCGTCTGGATTTCCATCGCCCTGCACAGCCGCTACATCAGCGGGATCCCCTTCTGGGTGATCGCGCTGGCGGTCACCGTCTTCGTCACCGCGCTCAATCTCATCGGGATCCGCTCCTCTGCCCGCGCCAACAAGCTGCTGCTCATGGCAATGTGCGTGGTCATCGCGGTCTTCTTTGTCCTCGGCGTCCATTACCTCTTCCATCGCGGACACTGGTCGGCTCTGGTCTCCATCGCTCCGTTCTACGATCCGAAGACCTTCGATATGCGGCGCATCTGGGGAGCCACCTCGTTTGCCGCGCTCACCTACATTGGCTTCGACGGCATCACCACCCTCTCTGAGGATGTGGAGAATCCCCGCCGCAATGTCCTGCTTGCCACCGTACTGGTTTGCGTCCTCACCGGGCTGCTCAGCGGCGCCGAGGTCTATCTCGGCCAGCGTATTTGGCCCAACTGGCACACCTTCCCCAATCTGGAAACCGCCTTCATGGACGTCTGCCACCGCGTTGGCGGACCGGTTCTCTTCGAGGCGATGGGCGTCGTTCTCATTCTCGCCGCGCTGGGCAGCGCGCTCACCGGCGGCCTCGGAGCGGCCCGTCTGCTCTTCGGCATGGGCCGCGACGGCGTCCTGCCACGCCGATTCTTTGCCCATCTCCACCCCAGGACAAACACGCCCACCTGGAACATTCTGCTCATCGGCGCCGTTGCGTGGCTCGGCGCCGTTGCCCTCAATTACATTGGCAGCGCGTACGAGCATGCCGGCGAACTGCTGAACTTCGGCGCCTTTCTTGCCTTCATGGGCGTGAACCTTTCGACGTTCTGGCACTTTTCTCTGCTGCGTCGCGGCCACGAAAGAAGGCTTCTGCGGGATTTGGTCCTCCCGCTTATCGGCTTCGCTTTCTGCGCCTCGATCTGGTGGAACCTGAACATCCTCGCAAAAATCGTGGGCGGAATCTGGTTTTTCATCGGAGCCAGCTATCTGGCCGCCACCACAAGCGGCTTTCGCAAAGCCCCGAAGATGATCGATTTCAGCGAATCGTAGATTCGGAGGGATATTGGCCAATGTTCGCCGATAAGAACCGCGGGGCAGGACAAGGCCCCACCGGGTAAGGAACCTTGGTGGAGCGGTAGGGAGAGCCGGAGATGAAGATCACGAAGATCGTGGCTGCGGGACTGCGGGGCCGCACTCCTGCAGGAGGATGGGCGAACGAGCTGAAACCCGGAGACTGCGTACACACGCTGCTCGCGGTCCATACCGATGCGGGAATCACAGGTTGGGGTTCCGTCTCCACGAATGACGCGCTGGTTCTGGGCACGCTCGGCGTCCTTGAATCGCTTTTCCTAGGCGAGAACCCTCTGGAACCGGCAAGGGTGACCGAAAAACTCAACGCCAACACGTTCTGGCTGGGGCGAGGCGGCTTGCTCACTCATGTCATCAGCGGCATCGACATTGCGTTATGGGACATATTGGGCAAGGCAACGGGGCAGCCTGTCGGCCGGCTGCTTGGCGGACGATATCGCAATCGGGTTCGCCCTTATGCTTCCCTGTTGATGGAGGATCCTGAACCCCTGAGGGAAAAACTGACCTCGCTTTTCGAACAGGGATTTCGCGCCTTCAAGATTGGGTGGGGGCCCTTCGGCCGCGACAACAATGCGCTCGATGAGCGAATTGTGATGGCGGCTCGGGAAGCGATCGGTCCTGACGCAGCGCTGATGGTCGACGCCGGCGCCAGTGACGCCTTCTGGCCCCACGGCTACAAGTGGGCGCTCCGCACAGCTCGTATGCTGAGCGAATATGATGTGACCTGGTTTGAGGA
>JASHOY010000271.1 GCA_030038435.1 Acidobacteriaceae bacterium
CGAGAGGACGGCCGAAGGCTGTGGCAGGCCCCACCGTCGAGGCCGGCAACGAAGTATGGCCGAATTTACGCCGCAACCCGAAGGGACGGGGCCAGATTTGCCGATTTCGTTGTCGCTCGTCGCTCCAGGGATCGACCACAGCACGCTCCTCGCTTCTAGAACTCGGCAAATCTGGCTCCCGTCGCCGCCATCCCAATAGTGTTAACAGGCCCTAGTTCTCCGCGCACCGCCCAAAGTTTCGACTCGCCAGCGAACCCACAATCCAGCGGCATGCTGCGGCTGACTGTAGTCTTCACCGTATGCGCCACAGCGAATTAACTTGAATTCGCGTCCCCTGCTTAATGATCCTTGGCTGGCTTCAAATTGTCTCGCCAAATGAGGAATTGGAGCCGCGGCTAGACGTGAGCCGCTCCGTAAGTAGCAGAATTGCGATAGTTCCCAATTAGTTTGCAGGCAAGGCCGCGCTAGCTTGACCCGTTTCAGGCCGGTTTATCGGCACTGTCTGTCGTCGTGTTCTTTTCGATTGGCAGACGAGGCCAAACCGGCTGAAACATGATTGCCTGTTGCGGTCGCTTTATCGATATGGCGGCGAAGATTCTCTTCGGTTCGTTGAGTAAGTCCTAAATGAAAATGACAACGAAAAAGAGGTAACTATGAAAAACATAAGACGCTCCAGCGCTTCAATCCTCCTGCGTCCAGCGGAGTTTGCCTCCATGCCGGCGCAGGCCGTCACGTTTGACCAAGGTAAGAGAACGATGCCAAGCCTGCTTTGGGGGGGGATGATAACTTTGTTCCTTTGTCCGCTTGGGAGGGCTCAAACCATCTACTCGAACACATTTAACGGTGAGGCGGCGAACATCAACCAGATGGCGCCCACATTGGCCACCGACGAGGCGGGCGCTGCCAGCTCCGCCATCTGGAAGGATGCGGCAAACTCCAAGATGTTGTATGCCAACGGAACTGTGAACACCGCAGGGGGAGATAGCGTTCTGCTTCCGTTTACGCCGGAGAACGGCTATATCTACACTCTGACCGCTTCGGTGACCTTTAGCGGGAATCCAGGCAACTGGATCGGAGCGGGCTTTGCGGAAAATTATTGGTATCCCGGCAATGGCAATGCCCAATTCAACGAGAGCGGCGTCAATGGTTACGATTGGGCAATCCTGACGGAGTCCAGCGGGAACGTGCAATTCTTCTCGGGCCCTAGCGGGACGAACCAACTGTTCAACCGCAATGGTTTTTTCACTGCCGGCACAGGGACCCATACCCTGACGCTGACCCTGAATACGACCGGCGCGCAATGGGTAATCTCTTGTGCTGTCGACGGAAATCAAGCCGGATCAAGCTATACCTATACCACGCAGCCGACGATCACCGCGTTTGGAATTACCCAGCACACTCTGACCACACCCAGCGCAATCCAATGGAATTCTATTTCGCTGCAGGCCTCGGGGACGCGTAGCACGAACGCGGTCAGCGCCACCGTCGACTTCTCTGACACAGGAGTGCCGCTCAACCCGTCGTTCGTCGGATTGAGCTATGAGAAACAGGAATTGACCACCAGTCTGTTCACCTCGGCGAACACACCGCTGATCCGTCTGTTCAGCTTGCTGGGCCCCGCGGTGTTGCGCATCGGTGGCGGCACTGTGGATACAACCGGATGGAACGGCATTTCGAATACGACTCCTATTACGCCGGCCGAAGTAGATTCCTTCGCTGGATTTGTGAACGCGCTGCCTCCGGACTGGTCGGTAATTTACGGCATCAATCTGGAAACCAACACCCCAGCGAATGCCGCCGAGGAAGCAGCTTATGCGGCGCACGACCTGAGACGCAAGTTGTTGGGCTTTGAGCTAGGGAACGAACCGGAATTCTATTGGTCGTATAACACTTTTCTTCCGAATTGGGATGCGGAAGAGTCTGCTATTACATCGGCTGTGCCGGGTTGGGATCAGGGCACGGGCAGGCACGGCTGGATCATGGATGGCGCAGACGCGGGACAAGGCCAGTTATCGGCATATACAGATCCCTTTGCCAGCGATGAGTCTGGCGTGGCTTCGCTGTTGACCCAACATTACTACGTGGGCTCCGCCGGCACGATGCAAACAATATTGCAGTATCCCAATCCAACCCTGGACAACTTGGCGACCAACATCGCGGGAGCAGCCAATGGCAACCAGGTGCTCGGCGCACGCATAACTGAATGTGGCTCGCTCTCCGGCGGCGGATTACTCGGTGTGAGCAACGCCTTCGGCTCCGCACTCTGGTCGCTGGACTTCATGTTTACGGTGGCGGAGGACGGCGGCCAGGGCGTCAACTTCCATGGTGGCGACAAGAGTCCCTATTCGCCTATTAACAACAATGGAACGACCATCACGTCGGTGGGTCCCGAGTTTTACGCAATGAAGATGTTTTCGCTGATTCCGCGGGGAGGCCGCGTCGTTCCCGCCACCGTCACGCTGGATACAAACGCCAATTTCACGGCGTACGGGGTCCGTGGCATGAATGGTGCGGTGAGCGCTCTGCTGAATAACAAGGAGGTGAATGACACGGTGTCGGCGAGCGTGAACCTGGGGCCGAATGTCTCCAGGGTTGCATTGATCAGTTTGGCGGCGCCGAACCTTTTCGACTCCACGGGCCTTAAGCTCGGCGGCGCAGCGATCAATACAGACGGCAGCTGGTACGGCCGCGTGCAAGCGATACTAACTGCGACCGACGGTCAATTGACGGTGAGCGTGCCTCCGACAACCGCCTATTTATTGATTCCCCTGAAATTCCCCCATTGAGAACTCGATCGGCGGCGCCGCTATTGACTTCGGTTGAGGGAACTCCGGTGACGTCTTCCTCCTTGCGGAATGATATTCCGGTTGTCTGTTAGAGCATCCCACGCAAGCTTCGGGCCCAAAATCCCGAAGCCTTGCGCGGTTTCTTTTCGCATTCTCCAGCTCTTCCCGCGCAGAGGCAACGCTCGGCTAGATGGTTAATGTTGTGCTAATCTTTTCGGGTTAGATTGGTAATTTGATGCGAAGCGTCCCTTCCCGCCAATGCCCGGAATAGATCGAGAATCTCACGCGCCTCACCCCGATACGCCTGGCTGGCAGTTCGCCGTGAGCGCGGCCATTCTGGGCTGGATCCTCGATGCCTTCAACTTCTTCATCGTTGTTTTTCTCTTTGGCCCTCTTGCGGCCACGTTTCACGTCTCCAAAGCCGCGATTGTCTTCACGCTGACGGCGACGCTCGCATTGCGTCCAGTGGGAGCGCTGTTTTTCGGCGCGCTTGCAGATCGTTACGGCCGCAAATTGCCGCTGATCGCGTGCGTTGTCTTCTTTACGATCTTCACCGTGCTCAGCGGATACGCACCAAATTACTGGTTTTTTCTCCTCATGCGCGCGCTTTATGGAATTGGGATGGGGGGATATTGGGGAATTGGCGCTTCGTATGCCATGGAAAGCTGTCCGCAGAGATCGCGCGGCGTTGTCTCCGGGTTGATGCAGGGCGGATATCCCATCGGATATCTGGTTGCAGCAGTGGCTATGCAGGTGCTGATGGGATCGCTGGGCTGGCGAGGCATGTTTTTGGCAGGGTGTCCGGTGATGGTGATCATTGTGGCGCTGACACTGCTGGCGCCGGAATCAGGCTCGTGGAAGCTGCACCGGGCTCCCCAATTTGGCACCATCTTACGCACGCTCTTTGGGAACATGAAGCTGTTCGTTTACACGCTTGCGATAATGGCGGCGATGAATTCCCTCTCCCACGGCAGCCAGGACCTTTACCCGAACTTTCTGCGCTCCATTCCTGGTCTAGCCGGTGAGAATCTCTTCGGGATGAAAATGATTTATGGCATTCCGATTGTCTACAACGCGGTAGCCGTACTGGGCACGCTGTTTTTTGGCCATTTCTCCGACCGGGTGGGCAGGCGCCGCGCGATGATCTTCGCCCTGCTTCTGTGCCTGATCTCAGTTCCCGCATGGGCCTTCGGGGTTTCCATGGGCATGCTGGTGCTGGGGTCATGCGCGATGCAGGCGGGCGTGCAGGGGGCGTTTGGAGTTATTCCGGCACACTTGTCAGAGCTCTCGCCCGATTCCATCCGCAGTCTCTTTCCGGGTCTGCTTTACCAGCTCGGTGTGCTGATTGCCTCGCCGTCTGTGACTTTGGAATATGGTCTGCGCGACCGGATTGGTTATCCATGGGCACTTACCACGTTTGAGTGCGTTGTCATTGTTGCGCTCCTGGGGCTGTATTTCTATGGCCCGGAAAAGCTTGGCAGGGATTTCAACCGGCCCGAGCGGGGCTCTGCTGCGCTGGCGGCACTGACCAAAACAAATACGGACGCCGCAGGCTGAATATGAAATGCATGAGCAGGATGGTTGCGGCGGACGAATTCCGATGCCGGCCGCGTCCTTGGCTTGTTTCCCTGTTGACAGGCTGCACATCAGGCGAAGGCGCGTACCCGCGACCTTGCCATAGCCGGACGCTTGAGCATCTGCGATCCCGCGCCGAGGGCGAAGACTGGAGACCACTCGCACTCCACCGCCGCCGGTACAAGTCAGTTGGCCTTCGCCGGGAGAAATCGCCGAGGAATTTGACTGGGGAGAAGCTCTCGCTCTGCCGAAGACTCAAGCGACTGGCCGCGCATTTTGCCTGGCTAGAGCAGCAGAACCTGTCATCGGGGCTCGACGAGGCCCCCATGGCGTGCGTCACAAGTTAACCAACAGATGTGATATGGTACTGAGTGCGGAAGGTTGGCAGAGCGGTTGAATGCACCGGTCTTGATCAATCGAGCGCTGACGTGGAAACGCGGCAGATGTAAGGAGTCAAATTCGGCGAACCCCCTGGAGATATCCGAGGCAATGCCGAGCGAAGCCTGGTGGCAAGCAGGAACGTGTAGAGACTTGACGGCTCCCACCTAAGGCCAATTGGCTACGGTGAAGGCAAAGTCCAGACGTCAAACGACCGTTGTCGGTAGCGAAAGCTATAGACGCATGGAAAACCGGCAGAGTTGAAAGACTCTCCAGGGTTCGAATCCCTGACCTTCCGCCATATCTAGCGCTGGCAGCTGGATGGTTCAACGTTTGTCTGCCCCTCAAACCGCATACTGCCGGCTAGCCCAGTCTGCAGATCGGGTCATCCAGTCCAAGCGGTCAGAAAGCGCCCTTGACCTCTTCAAGCTCCCGCGACAACGACCCAACTTGCCCTTTGCCGGGCCCCGATCAAGGTCTCCATCTGCGAGACGCAATTCCGAGAAACGCCAAACCGGTTCTGCCTGCGCTTTGACATTCGGGCTCCGCCGCATGTCCGGCAAACCCATGGGCGCGGTTGTCATTTCACCGTTGCCTCCCGTTTCGTCAGAGCCATTGCAAACAACAGGGTAGCTTCGCTCCACAATCATTCCTCCGCTTACTCGCTACTTCTAACCTCGCCGATCCCCTCTCGCCTTCAGCCGGCCGCTCTCCTGCGTGCGAAACTGGAACGTTGCGTCCATTCCCGCAGGGAAGTGAATGCAATACTGAAATAGCTCGGAGGGTTCCACGTGATTTCTATTTTCGATCGGCGAGCTTTTCTGCGACTTTGCGCCGCGGCTGGCGCGTTTCTCTCCCGGAAAGCAGAGCCCCAGGAACCGCTCGTGCCCCGCGTCTCCCGCAGCCCCGTGAAAAACCGCAAAGACTATGTGGGCATTCAAGTCAGAGGATTCGCGTGGGTCGATGAGGGCGTGGAGCAGGTGCTCGACAACATCCAGCTAAAAGGCGACGTCAATACCGTTTGGGCCTACACTTTTTCTTATGGCGAGCAGCGGCTCCAGAAAAACGGCCCCATCCCTCTGCCCGATCACGGCAAGCCCGGCAACAGCATCGCCGCAGGCGCCTTCTACGACTACGATCCCAAATACTTCCAGAACACCATCCTCAAGGATTTCCGCTGTCCCGTCTATGGCAAGTTCAACGTCATCGAAGCTGTCGCCCCCAAAGCCAAAGCCCGCGGCATGGATTTCTTCGCCTGGGATCTGAACAATGCCAGCTCGGCCTTGAACAACGCCGTTGCTAACTATCCCGAAGTCTCTGAAATCGACGTCTATGGCCGCAGAAATAACCGCCCCTGCTTCAACAATCCTGACTACCGGGCATTTCTCAGCGGCAAAGTCGAGAGTCTTCTCTCCGGATATCCAGACTTAGTCGATGGCATAGCCTGGGGCTCCGAGCGCATGGGCCCCTTCGAGAACATGATCGGCGGAGTAACTCTCCCATCATGTTTCTGCCGCTTCTGCCGGGCCAAAGCCCGCGCTCTTGGTATCTCCGTTCCACGCGCCCAGGCCGGCTATCGTGAGCTCGAACAACTCTATCAGAATGCCGCCCTCAATAATCGTCCCGAAGATGGATACTTCGTTTCTGTCTGGAGACTGCTCCTTAAGTATCCGGAAATTCTGAGCTGGGAATCTCTCTGGACCAACAGTTATCAGGAAGTTCAGGCGCAGTTATACGGACTGGCAAAGGCCATCGCCCCGGCAAAGCCCTTCGGCTTTCATATCATGCAGACCATGACCTTCAGTCCTTTCTTTCGCGCCGAAGAAGACTACACCAAATTGAGAGACTTCTCTGACTTCCTCAAAATCGCCACTTATAACAACGCCGGCGGACCGCGAATGGCCAAATACCTGAATCGCCTTAGTGACACCTTCTTCCACGACGCCACCCCACCCGAGTTCCTCGAGTTTTACTACCAGATCATGAACTATCACGAAGCCCCCTACGACAAGTTAGCCACCACCGGTTTATCGCCCGATTATGTAGCCCGCGAAACCAGGCGCGCCCTGGTAGGGGTCGCCGGAGAGGTCCAGATCTACCCGGGAATCGACATCGATGTCCCCACCTTGATTAAGACAGATGCCCCGGTGAAGCATACCGCTCCGGCCGATGTACGCGCCTCATTAAAGGCCGCATTCGGCGCTGGCGCCAATGGTGTAATCCTCTCTCGCGAATACGCCGAAATGTGGCTCGCCAACCTCGCCGCGGCCGGGAACACACTGCGTGAGATCTTCGCCCAATCAAGAGGATAATGGGTTCTCGTCGGCGCCGGAAGTGCCAATGTCTCCTTTCAATGGCAGTTCCCCTGACTGCTCACTGTCTAACTCCAAGGACCTTCGAACTCCAGTTGGTACGCAACCTCGAGTGCCGCGCTGGCACGGCACGCTTCCTTTCAGCCACTATACAAACGGAAACGTGAATTACTGATTCTGCAACACCATGAGCTCCACCCCGCTCGCTGCACCTTTCTGGTGATAGACCGACTCTGTCGCTTTTCTGAAATCTTCCGGCTTCGCATAAGGAATATCCGTGAATGTCTGCGGATTCCTGTCCGTCAACGGAAACCACGAACTTTGCACCTGGACCATGATCCGGTGACCGCGCCGGAAGGTGTGAAATAAGTCCGGCATCGTAAAATCGATTTGCGTCATCTTGCCAGGCACAAGCGGCTCCGGCTTTTCCAGGCCATTTCGGAACTTGGCCCGGAACGGCTCGCCGCGCAGTAACTGCTCGTATCCTCCCATCAATACCGGCGGCTGACCGTGAATCCGTTTACTCTCTTCGCCGCCACTATCGGAGTTCGCATAATTTTCCGGGTAGACATCGATCAGCTTTACGTCAAAGTCGGAGTCGGTTCCCGAACTGGCCACAAACAGGTGAGGTGAGATCGGCCCCGCAATCGTAACATCTTCCTTCAGCGGATCGCTCTCATAAACCATCACGTCCGGCCGGTAACTGGCAAAGCGCTGGTCGTCCACCATGTAACGCTGAGGCACCGTGTCCGTCGTATAACCCACAAAAGGAATCGGCCGGCTTGGATCGCTTACGTACTGGTCCTCGCTCTTTGCCTCCGTCGGAGGATCGAAACTCAGCTTTCCATCAGCGTGCAGATACAGCATCTCCGGCTTTACGCCCGGCGGCGGCCACTGGCTATATCTACGCCAGACGTCCGTGCCGGTCTCAAACGCAATTACCTTTGGCATGGGCTCTCCGCCGCCTTTCAGGTAATGCTCGAAAAACGGAAACTGAATGTCTTCCCTGAAATAAACACCGGTGTTCGAGCCAAACTGCACGTCCCCCAGCCGCTTTCCGTCGCCGCGCGCCCACCCGCCATGCACCCAGGGACCTTCAACAAGGGTCGTGTGCACACCCGGATTGTACTTATTGATCGCATAAAAGGTGCGGTAAGGTCCTTCCAGGTCTTCCGCATCAAACCATCCTCCCACCACCAGCACCGCGCAGTGGATATTCTTCATATGCCGCGATAAGTCGCGCGACTGCCAGTAACTGTCATAGGTGTCATGCTTCCATTGGTCGTCCCACATCCAGTTTGGCGTCTGGAGAAACTTGTCCAGGTCAGCTATATTTCCCGCCTTTAGATAAAACTCGTAACTGTCTGGCGTTCCCCAATTGAAAGGAATCGTAGGATGCGGCAACACGGGATTCCTTTGCACCGCAAAGAACGGCGCGTAAAATCCGAATCCCGCGGACAACATAAATGCGCCGCCATGATACGAGTCATCGCCCCTGAATAAGTCCGTCATGGGCGCCTGCGGGCTAGCTGCCACAATTGCAGGGTGTCCGTCGATCATCCCCGCTGAAGCATAGAAACCCGGGTAAGAAATCCCCCAGATACCGACTTTCCCATTGTTGTTCGCAACATGTCTCAGCAGGAATGCCACTGTATCGTAAGTATCCGAAGATTCATCCACCTCCTTGGCTGAGGTTTTCTCATCAATCTGCGGCCGCATCTCTACAAACGTGCCTTCGCTCATCCAGCGCCCGCGGACGTCCTGGTAAACAAAAATGTACCCCGACCTCTCGAATTCATCCGACGGCCCCAGATGCGCCGGATACCGGTCTTCGCCGTAAGGCGCCACGCTATAGGGCGTGCGCTCCATCAAAACCGGATACGGTCCCGGATCGTCGGGAAATGCCGAAGGCTTGGGAACGTAAACGGCGGTAAATAGTCGCACTCCGTCGCGCATGGGAATGCGGTATTCATATTTTGTATAGTGCGAGCGCACAAACTCGTAACTATCCTTGTCGCTCGCGAACTCTTGCGCGGAAGCGCAGCAGGAGATGATTGCCGCGCCTGCAAGGACGTTTGTCAGGAACCATTTGAGCTTGATCATCACTTTGTCAGCTTCTCTTGAAAAAACAACTTGCTTCAACATTCCTTTTTTACCCGGCGACCGCAGCTCTTCCACAAATTAAATAGCTGCTGGCCGCAGTTCACAGACCACTATTGTCCTGCGGCTTTGTCAGCGGCTTCGCAATCTCATCCATGTAATCCGCCGTCCCGTCCACGCGCTCCAGAACGGGGTAGCGAAGACCGCCGTGATAATCGATCTCCGCCGTTTGCACAAAGGAATCCGCCTGCACAATCAGATGGATGGGTTCGGTCGAGTCCTTTGCGGCGCGAATCGCATCCCTCAGCACCTGCGGCGAAAATATCCGCCCGTCGACAGCCATTATCTTCTCCCCGGGCGCCAGCTTCGCCTTATCTCCCGGCCCGCCCCAGCGCACATCCATGATCCGGCCGTCCGGCGCCAGTCTCAGCCCAATCGAATACCAGCAATCCATTCCTCCATGCCGCGCCCCTTCCACCTGCAACAGCGTCTTCTCGGTCGCGCTGGGCCTATCCGCGAAGGCCAACTTGTAGCCGCCCCGTTCGATGCCCGCAAAATCTGCCTGGTCATTGATCCTGTAAACGCGGTTGCGCAAAAAGGCCGCCCAGTCGTAGGGCACAACTTGGTTTAAGTCCTTCACCAGATCGTCGAAGTTATACGTTACAATCAGTGGGCCCGTGTTGCCGCCCTTGCCCAGAAAAATCTTCTCGAAATCACCCAGCGATTTCCTGTCATCCGTCATCTTGCGGATCAGTGTATCCGCATCCAGCCACACCAATGCGCCCTCATAGTAGTAGTCCTGTCCGCGGCGCCAATTGGCCCACGTCGGACTGTCATCGCGTAATATGCTTGACGCCACCGCCGTGTCTTCCGTCGATCGCCAGTCACGCCCCGGTGTATATTCCATCTCCGCGGCCACCAGCGCAAACACATCGCGAAACTGCGCCGGCGTCTCCAGCCCCGAACGCGCTGCCAGCACGTAGCCCAGGTATTGCGTCATCCCTTCATAAACCCACAGCAGCGCTCCCTGCTGCGGAGTCGCAAAATCCGGTTGATACAATCCCACCGGCCGCCGGTACTTCCCATTCCACGAATGCGTAAACTCATGCGATAGCAAATCCGCATTCAGTAACTGGTGCGCCGCATCGGCAAATCCTTTCTCACCCACGCCGTTATCGGATGACTGCCCATGCTCCAGCCCCTCCTCGCCCGCCACATTCGATAACGTCAGCAAAAAGTGATACTCGTGATAGTGGTGACATCCATACAACGCGCTTGCCTCGCGTACCAGGTTGCTAACTTCCGCCACCAACTCCGGCCTGAGGCTCGCGTCCTCAGGATGGTCAGCGACCACATCCAGATAATGCTTTGGCGAGATATCGGGAGCCAGTGCGTATTCGTGGAAGTACTGCCCGGTGATGATCGGTGAATCCTCCAGCTGCTCCACGTTGGTTTCGGCGAACTCGGTCGTGCTCCCTGGCGCTGGAACCGGATAACTCCCGCTGCTCACCGGCGTCAGCGCAGTCCCAATCCCCCATCCCGCGGGCACTTGCACCGATGGCTGAATCGGAATCTCCCGGACCGGCGTGTGCGCCGGATAAAGCAGCAGTTTCTCCCACTCCAGCACCGCCAGCTTCTCTGATACCCGCGAGGTGGCGATGTAATCCAGGTGCGCATGCAGCTTAGTAACTCCCGCGGGAATGGTCAGATGAAACTCGTACATATTTACATCGTCACGCCGCCACGGCAGCGTCTTCCCGTTGGCCTTGAACACCACCCCGGTAATCTCCTCTGCCGGACCCGTCGCCCGGTGCTCCCCGGGTATCCACTGTGGAGTAATCAGATCCAGCGGCCCCGCCTTCACAGGCAAATACACCTCCGCGTGATAAAGCCGCCGCGGCGCATCGATAAGGTTTGCGATGATTTCGATAGGTTGTTTCTGAGCGAAGGCAACAGGTAAAGCGGCAAAAGCCAGCAGGAGCAAGGCCGGTAACACCGGGGCACGACGGAATGGTTTATGCATTGTGAGGCGGAATCTCCTCTGGTTTCCACTCTATCGCACTAAAAGAACAAGCCGAACCGCTAACCCGGACGAGCGGCGTGTGCTCCACTAGAACTTCCCCTTCGCAGCCCAAATCTTCACGAATTCTTTATATCCCCCGCACTACACTGGGCTGAATCTGTGTGGTGAAGATTGCTATCCGCATCACCCATCTCGCCGGCGATGGTTTCGCGTAGCGCCAGGAGACGATGCGGGAGCCTCGGTTGAGCCTGAGGCAACGCGCCGCTCTTGTCGCGCTTTTGTCGACAGACCCACCCCAAGGCGTTACAATTCGTCTTTCACCACCACAGGCGCTTTTTTGTACCCCCGCAAAGATCATTCCAACCTCTGATAGGAGAAGTTCTATGCCACGCACACCTGATGACGTAAAGAAGCTTGCCAAAGATGCCGGCATCAAGATCGTCGACTTGCGCTTCATCGACTTGCCCGGCATGTGGCAGCATTTTTCCATTCCCGTGGAAGACCTCGACGACGATCTGTTCAGTGCGGGCATCGGCTTCGACGGTTCGAGCATCCGCGGCTTCCAGCAGATTCAAGAGAGCGACATGATCCTGATCGCCGATCCCGAAACCGCAATCGTGGATCCGGTGCTCCAGATTCCTACCCTCAACCTCATCTGCAACGTCTTCGATCCGCTTTCGCGCAAGGCTTACAGCCGCGATCCGCGCGGCGTTGCCCAGCGCGCTGAAGCTCACCTCAAGAGCACCGGTATCGCCGACATCAGCTACTGGGGACCCGAAGCCGAGTTCTATATCTTCGACGATGTCCGCTATGACCAGACTGCGCACAGCGGCTACTACTACGTCGAGTCCAACGAAGGCATCTGGAACAGCGGCCGCGAAGAGGGCCCCAACCTTGGCTATAAGCTGCGCCACAAGGAAGGCTATTTCCCGGTGCCGCCCTCGGATCAGCTCCAGGACCTTCGTTCCGAAATCATCCTCGCGCTGCGCAGCATTGGCGTACCCGCCGAAGTCCACCATCACGAAGTGGGAACCGCAGGCCAGTGCGAAATCGACATCCGCTTCGGCCCGCTGCTCAAGATGGCCGACAATCTGCTCAACTACAAATACATCATTCGCATGATCGCCAAAAAACACGGCAAGACGGCCACTTTCATGCCCAAGCCGCTCTTCGGCGACAACGGTTCCGGCATGCACGTCCACCAGAGCCTCTGGAAGGGCGACACCAATGTCTTCTACGATGCCAAGGGTTACGCTCTGCTGAGTGAAACCGCCAAGTACTACATCGGCGGCCTTCTCAAGCACGCGCCTGCCTTGCTGGCTTTCGCCGCGCCCACCACCAACTCCTATCGCCGACTGGTTCCCGGTTATGAGGCTCCGGTAAACCTCGCTTACTCGCAGCGCAACCGCTCCGCCGCGTGCCGGATTCCCATGTACTCGACCAGCCCCAAGGCCAAGCGCATCGAGTTCCGCTGCCCCGATCCTTCGTCGAATCCCTATCTCTGCCTCTCCGCGCTGCTCATGGCCGGCCTCGACGGCATCAAGAACAAAATCGATCCCGGCGAACCCCTCGATCGCGACCTCTACGAGCTCGAACCGGAAGAAGCCAGCAAGATCAAGAGCACGCCCGGCTCGCTCGGCGAAGTGCTCACCGCACTCGAAGCCGACCACCAGTTCCTCCTCGAGGGCGGCGTCTTCACCCCCGACCTCATCGAAACCTGGATCAGCTACAAACGCACCCGCGAGCTGGCCCCCGTCAACCTTCGTCCCGTACCCTACGAGTACTTCCTCTATTACGATCTGTGAGGTGCGCCCCTGCAGGGCACTCTCCACCCGCGACAAAGGGCGTGGCCATCGATGACCCGCCCTTTCGTCTTCTTTCCCGTCCCATCCTTGTGCCTGCCTTGCTCCACCTGTCCTAACCTGAATAACAGGCATCAAACCCTGGAAGTTCAGAAACGCAAACTTGTCGGCCTCAGCATCCGGCCAGGGCGATTTACCCTATAGGAAAGCCCCTGAACGGCCGCGATTGAAACTCGAGGCTGTGATTCAATTCCACAAAGACGCCACGAAGGAGATACATGTCCACTGACTACCGCGATTTCCTTGCTCTTTCCTATGAAGAGCTGGAAGAGAAAAATCTGCAGGCCAAGAGCGCTCGCATGAGCCGTGTCCCGGCCGACAAAATCCGCGAAGAGCGGTTGAAGTACCTCACCGACGAGAAACGGATCAAGGCTGTTTCCGTGCTCTTCACTGACCTCGAGGGCCGCCTCCACCTGCTTGATTACGACAAAAAATTCCTCGTCGGCGCCTACGAAAACCTCACCTTCGACGGTTCGTCTATCCGCGGATTCACCGCGCAGAAAGAGAGCGACCTGCGCCTGGGCATTGACTGGAGCGCCTTCTACTGGGTGCCCGCCGACGTCTTCGGCAACGGCAAGGTACTGGTCTTCGGCGACGTCATCGATAAGGACGGAACCCAGTACGCCGGCGACATCCGCGGCGTGCTCAAGAACTACGCCGATAAGCTCCATAAAGACAAGAAATACACCCTCAACGCCGCCACCGAGATCGAAGGCTTCCTCTTCGCCGGCAGGGACGCGGAGAAGAGTTATCACCAGACCGGCGTCTTCGAATTCATCAACACCGGCGGCTATTATCATGTCCTGCCCCTCGATCCCCTGCGCCAATTCATCGACACCGCCGCTGAAGTCCAGCGCGCCATGGGTTTCCAGAACGAAAAGGACCACCCCGAAGTCGCGCCCAGCCAGTTCGAAATCAACTTCGGATATGCAGAAGTGGTCGCCGCCGCCGACCAGATCCAGCTCTACAAGCTCCTCTGCCGGCAGCTTGCCGCAAACATGGGCTACACTGCTTGCTTCCTGCCCAAGCCCGTGGTTGGCGTCAATGGCAGCGGAATGCACACCAATGTTTCCGTTTCTGAAGGCAAAACCAACCTCTTCTGGGATGAAAAAGGCGAGGAGCAGCTTTCTAAGTTCGGCTGGTCTTTCCTCGATCGCATCCTCTCCCACGCTCTCGATCTCTGCCTGGTCTTCAACTCCAGCGTGAACGCGTACCGCCGTCTCGATCCGCACTTCGAGGCTCCCAATCAGATCCGTGCTTCGGCGACGGACCGCGGCGCCATGATTCGCGTCCCCATCGGCAATCATCGCTCCATGCGTACTGAAGTCCGCGCCGTGGCCCCCGATGCCAATCCCTATCTCTCCCTCTACGGGATCTTCAAGACCGGCATCGACGGCGATATCTCCACCGAGAATCTCCGCGCCGGCGGACGCTACCTGCCCGACAACATCCAGACCGCAATCGACGACTTCAAGTCCTCCAAATGGATCGCCGAGGTCCTCGGCTCCGACGTTCAGGGCCGCTATGCGGAACTCAAACAGGCCTCCGCAAACCGCTGCCCCCGCGAGCTCGGATCCATCGTCAAGGGCTCTGAAGTTCAGTTCCACCACGAGGTCTATAACCAGTCCCTCTGGAACCTCTTCTAAACGGACTGCCTTTTGCTTCACCTGAACCATGCGGCGCGGCCACCTCTGGCTGCGCCGCCTCGCTTTCACCCCAGCCGGATGCAAGCCTGCGACGGTCTTCATCGAACGGTTGGGAACCCGTCGGGAATACGACGCCATTCCCGCCCTGTCCGAGAATCGAGCCTCGTATGCGCCCGCTGAGTCGGATTGTTCCCGTCCTAATGGTTCCCTTATCCTTCTGGTGTTAAAAGCCAATCCATAGGGTTAAATGCCGGGTGCCCCATGGCCTCGATTTTGCAGCCTGGGAACCGCTCCGGCGGGATCCCTGATTTCGCCGCAAAGGAACCGCCACCGCCCACATGAGCGCCGGCCCCTCACTCGAGCTCGAATCCCTCTTCGGTGATTACCCCCTCGATTTCGCCTTCGACGAAATGCGCGAGCCCGACGGGGCCCTGCGCCCCCACTATCGCGCCCTCGCCGAAAAGCTCGCCGCCCTGCCCGCCGGCGAGCTCCAGCAGCGCAAGCAGTCCGCCGACCTCGCTTTCCTCACCCAGGGCATCACCTTCACCGTCTATGGCCGCGACGAAGGCACCGAGCGCATCTTCCCCTACGACCTGCTCCCCCGTCTCGTCACCGCCGCCGAGTGGGAGCGCATCGAACGCGGCCTGACCCAGCGCATCACCGCCCTCAACCTCTTCCTTCGCGATGTCTACTCTGACGCCAGGATCCTCGCCGACCACATCGTGCCCCGCGAGCTCGTCTACAGTTGCAAGCACTACCGCCGCCAGATGCGCGGCCTCCAGGTCCCGCGCAACGTCTACATCGCCGTCGTCGGCAGCGATCTGCTCCGCCTCAACAATGGCCAGTTCGTCGTCCTCGAAGACAACCTCCGCGTCCCCTCCGGCGTCAGTTATATGCTCACCAACCGCCGCGTCATGAAGCGCACCTTCCCGCGCCTCTTCCAGAGCTACGGCGTCCGACCCATCGAGCACTATCCGCAACTGCTCCTCGCCACCCTCCGTTCCCTCGCCCCGGAAGGCCGCCCCGAGCCCAACATCGTCCTCCTCACCCCCGGCGTCTTCAACTCCGCTTACTTCGAACACACCTACCTCGCCCGCCAGATGGGCGTCGATCTCGTCGAGGGCCGCGACCTCGTCGTTCACGACAACATCGTCTACATGCGCACCACCGACGGCCTCAAGCGCGTCGACGTCATCTACCGCCGCGTCGACGACGACTTCAGTGATCCCCTCATCTTCCGCGCTGACTCCGCCCTCGGATGCACCGGCCTCTTCAATGCCTATCGCGCCGGCAATGTCACCGTCGCCAATGCCTTCGGCACCGGACTCGCCGACGACAAGGCCGTCTACGCCTACGTCCCCCGCATGATCCGCTACTACCTCAATGAAGACCCCATCCTTGCCAACGTCGAAACCTATCTCCTCAGCGACGAAAAAGAACGCGCCCACGTCCTCGCGAATTTGGATAAGCTGGTCGTCAAAGCGGTAGGCGAAAGCGGCGGATACGGCATGCTCATCGGACCGCAATCCACTGCCCTTGAACGCGAAGAGTTCGCCGCCCGCATCGTCGCCAACCCGCGCAATTACATCGCCCAGCCCACTCTCGAATTCTCCCGCGCACCCTGCCTCATCGGCGACCGGCTTGAACCCCGCCATGTCGACCTGCGGCCCTACATCCTCTTCGGAGACAAAATCAACATCGTCCCCGGCGGCCTTACCCGCGTCGCCCTCGAAAAAGGCTCCCTGGTCGTCAACTCTTCGCAGGGCGGAGGCAGCAAGGACACATGGATCCTCGAACACTGATCTGCGACGGCTCAGGTTTGCACCCGTGCGGGCGCCCCAGGTCCCCGGTTCCGTGACCCGGAGCTCACAATCTTCAAATCCAAAATGACTTGTCAATGCCCGCTTCTTTTCGCTAACCCGCTAACTCGCTTACTAGAGCATTATCGATTTAAGCGTTATCACAACTCAGGATGCCCCATCCTTTGCGCGTCTCTTGCACAAAGGGTGGGAAAGCACGAATGCCCGCATCGACAGTAAACAGCTCAGCCGAAAACGCTCTAACTAACCCGCGGAGCCAACCACCATGCTTTCCCGCGTTGCCGACAGCCTTTATTGGATGAGCCGCTATCTCGAGCGCGCCGAAAACACCGCGCGCCAGCTCGACGTAACCCTGAGCCTCATGCTCGACGGCGCCGGCGCCGGCGCCGAATTCCGCTGGCAGCGCACGATCGCCGCTCTCGGCAACCCTGCCGGACTCGACTGGTCCGCGGGACTCGACGCCATGGCCCGCAGGCTCGTCTTCGACCCCGTCAACCCAGCCTCCATCACCTACTGCATCAGCGCAGGCCGCGAAAACGCCCGCCAGATCCG
>JASHOY010000272.1 GCA_030038435.1 Acidobacteriaceae bacterium
CGAGAGGACGGCCGAAGGCTGTGGCAGGCCCCACCGTCGAGGCCGGCAACGAAGTATGGCCGAATTTACGCCGCAACCCGAAGGGACGGGGCCAGATTTCCCGATTTCGTTGTCGCTCGTCGCTCCAGTGATTGACCACAGCACGCTCCTCGCTTCTAGAACTCGGCAAATCTGGCTCCCGTCGCCGCCATCCCAATAGTGTTAACAGGCCCTAAGAACTGTGAACCGGCTGTATATGAATTCCGCATTCCACCTTGTGTCCGCCCCAGCGTCCCGACCGCGGATCGTTGGGATCAGTTGGCAATGTAGTGCACGGCTCGCAGCCAATCGACGTATAGCCCCGTTCGTAAAGCGGCAAAAGTGGAATCCCCAGTTCCTCGCAGGCGTACCACACATCCCGCGTCGTCCATTCGGCCAGCGGCGCCAGCTTCAGCACCTGCCTGCCGCCGGGCAGCGCGAACATCGCGCGCTCCTCAAGCGCAGTGCGGCTCCGTGCCTGCTCACGCCGCAATCCCGTGATCCAAACGCGATAACCCGCCACCGCCTTGAAGAGCGGCTCAACTTTGCGCAGCCTGCAGCACTGGTCCGGCGCCGACCGGTAAAGCAGTCCGTGCTCGGCCTCCTGCTCCGCAACAGTCTTTTCCGGCACAAGATTGATCAGGTTCAGTCCCCACTCGCGTGCGATGCGGTCGCGATAGGCATACGTCTCCGCGAAATGATACCCGGTCTCCAGAAAAAGCACCGGAATCCTGGCGTCGCTTTCAATTGCCAGTTTGGCCAGCAGCACGTCTTCTGCCTGAAAGCTGCAAGTCAGGCACACGTCCCCTTGGCCCCCCGTGGACAAAGGTCTTTCTGCGGGAGCGCCGGCTGCGCCTGTAATCTCGCTGGCCAACGCCTCGCGTACCCGCTCCATTTTTGCGCGCACATCGGCCGCAATCTCCGCTGTACCCATCACAATCCCGCCTTTTCTGAAGGAATGAAAATCCCTGTGCTGTGCAGCAGTTGGTGAATCGCGGTCACCGCCTGCATGGGCTCATTGGCGTCGAGCTTCAGCTCTTCTCCCTCGATGCGCGCCACCAGCTTGCCATCCTCGCCTGCGCGCACCACCATCGACAACAATCCCGACCGCGTCTCGATTCCCGTAATAATCTCCAGCAGTCGCGGATGCAGCAGGAATGCGTCGTCGTCGGCTTCAATGCGGCAGGTCACCACGCCCACTGAAAACAGCGACCGCTCCACGGCGTCAATTAATTCCGTTGGTCCAGTCAGCTCGAGCACGCCGCCGCGATGTCCCCAACGGGCTTGCCGTTCACCCGCGGATACCGCACCCCAAGCTTCCGCATCGTCATCGTCGTGCTGGCCTTTTGCAGCCATTCCCGCGGTGCCGGTCACCATGCCGGCAGCCACCGTGGCGTTGCTCTCGCGATCGATGAGAATGAACGCGCCGGTGGAGCGATTCTCGCCGTAAGGATCGAGAGCAATCGGCCGCAACAAATCCACTGAAACCACGCCAATGTCATTCATCTGCAGCGTGGGCGCGCTTTCGTGCCCCAGGGTCGCCAGATTGGTGCGGTGTTCGATCGCAGTGACAAATGCCGGCACGGTCTGGCTGGTGTGTTTGAGCAGATAGCGCCGGCCCACCTCCAGTGGCCGCTGATCCATCCACACCACGGCAGCTTTCAGCCGCCGCGCCACCTTCGCCGGCGAGCCTGCCGCCACCAGCAGATCGCCGCGGCTGATATCCACCTCGCGATCCAACGCCAGGGTCACAGAAAGCGGCGCGCCGGCCTCGTCCCGATCACCATCCCAGGTCACAATGCGTGAAACCCGCGCTCCGCGTCCCGAGGGAAGCACCGTGATCGCATCGCCCACACGTACCGTTCCTGAAGCAATCTGCCCGGCAAAGCCGCGAAAAGTGTGGTCGGGCCTCAGCACGCGCTGCACCGGAAAGCGAAGCGTCTCTGCTGTCGCACCCCGCGCTGAGGGCAGCGCCTCCAGCAATTCCAGCAGCGACGCTCCGTTGTACCACGGCATCGCCTCCGAGCCGTGGACCACGTTGTCCCCCGCCAGCGCGCTCACCGGCACAAATGTCGCCTCAACCGGATTGCCGGTGTCGGCCGCAATCTGCTCCAGCACTTGTCTGAAATCGGCCTCGATGCGCCGGAAAGCGCCTTGGTCGTATCCGATCAGATCCATCTTGTTCACGGCCACCAGCACATGCCGCACCCTGAGCAGCGACGCGATGTAGGCATGCCGCCGCGACTGGATGAGTACGCCCTTCGCCGCGTCGATCAGCACCACCGCCGCATCGGCCGTCGAAGCGCCGGTAGCCATGTTGCGCGTGTACTGTTCGTGACCGGGAGTATCCGCGATAATGAACTTGCGCTTCGCCGTGGAAAAATAGCGGTAAGCAACATCGATGGTGATGCCCTGCTCGCGTTCAGCGCGCAACCCGTCCGTCAGCAGGGCGAAATCCAGTTGTCCCGGCGCCGTCGTCCCTTTGCCCTCGATCGACCGCACCTGGTCCTCATAGACCGACTGCGTGTCATAGAGCAGCCGCCCGATGAGCGTCGATTTGCCATCATCCACGCTGCCGGCGGTAGAAAATCGCAGCAGATCCTTCTCGCGCTCCGCCGCAAGAAACTCGCCAACATCAAACTTCGCACTTGCCAGTTCCCCTGTAACTCCCACCAAACTCTCCTAGTCGCGTAATCCCTCAGTCCCTCGGTCCTCAGAAATAGCCTTCCCGCTTCTTGATCTCCATCGAACCTTCCTGGTCGTGGTCAATCACGCGGTTGGCGCGCTCTGACGAACGGAACGAAATCAGCTCGGAAATAATCGCCGGAATCGTATCCGCATCCGAGCGGATCGCTCCCGTGCACGGGCTGCAGCCAAGCGAGCGCAGCCTGCACTTTACCATCTGCGGCTTCTCGCCGGGCCAGGCCACAAATTCCTGCTCGATGGGTAGCAGCACGTCGCCGCGCACGTACATGGGCCGCTCTTTGGCAAAATACAAATCCACTACCGGAATCTTCTCCTCGTGGATATACTGCCAAACGTCCATCTCCGTCCAGTTCGAGAGCGGAAACACGCGAATGCTTTCGCCCGGATGGACGCGCGCGTTGTAAAGGTTCCACAGCTCCGGCCGCTGATTTTTCGGATCCCATTGCCCGGCATGGTCGCGGAATGAATAAATGCGCTCCTTGGCCCGCGACTTCTCTTCGTCGCGCCGCGCCCCGCCGAATGCCGCGTCAAAGTTATAGTGCCGCAGGCCGTCAAGCAGCGCCTGCGTCTTCAGGAGTCCGCAGCAGCGCTTGGTATCCAGCGCAATCGGATTGGTGCCGGCGGCGATGGCCGGCTCATTCCGCCACACCAGCAGTTCCGCGCCAACCTCGCGTGCCATCGCGTCGCGAAACGCGAGCATCTCCCTGAACTTGAATCCGGTATCGATATGCATCAGCGGGAAGGGAATCGGTCCCGGATAAAATGCCTTTTGCGCCAGCCGCAGCATCACAGAGGAGTCTTTGCCGATGGAATAGAGCATCACCGGCCGCTCAAACTCCGACGCAACCTCGCGCAGGATATGTATGCTTTCCGCCTCAAGTTGGCGGAGATGGCTCAGGCGCGTCGGCTCAGTGGCCGCTGCGCCTTGCAATTTCGTCCTTATCTCAGGTTCCGTAACCGGCATGGCAGACCTCGTAACTTGGGAGTTGAGCGCCGAAGGCCGGTTCAAACTAAGACAATCCCGGCTCCTCAGCACGGGTGCGTCTTCTGATCAGTTGCTTGGGGAAGATCGGAGACTAGCGGGGACACCCGTCGAAATTGTTCGACAGGCGACAACACGAGCGGCGTTGAGTAGCGCGATTCATGCCTGGTTTGACTATATCAAACCGACGCTTCAGCCGCAATGCCAAATCAGATATGCCGGGCTGAGACATGAAGACAGCCGCGTTTCTCCTGCATCGGAAGTAGAACCGTTAGAAAGACTGAACAGTCCGCCGATCCCGGTTCCCATTCTTCAGAGCCGGAATCAGCGGACGGGATGGTTGATTCAAAGATTAAAAGCTGTATCGCAGCGAAAACTGCATCCTCCGGCCCTGCGTGAGCAGCGATGTGTATTCTCCATATACGTTGGCGCCGAAATAAGGATCGTTGTTGATTGTCGCCGGATCGAACCGCACCGAATTTGTGGTGTTGAATGTCTCCGCGGCGAACTTGATCTGGTTTCGCTCCCGGATCGAGAAAATCTTCGACACGCCGGTATCAATGCTGAAATACCCGTCGCCGCGGTAGAAATTCCGCTCTCCCGTCTCACCGGCGTAAGGCGGCCGCACATTACTGATCGCCGTGGTCTGATCCTTGAAGGCGTTGGGCTCTCCGCTCGCATCGTTCTGGTGCCCTCCGGATGAAATTGGCCCCGTGGCCACGTTCCAGCTCTGGTCTGCCCAGTCCGTGTTCCAGCCCAGCCCGTCGACGGAACTCCATGGCAGCCCGCTCGTCCAGTGCGTCAGACCGCTCAGGCTCCATCCCCCGATCAGCGCATTCACCACCGGGTTCATGTTTGCGCCAATCATCTTTCCGCGTCCGAATGGCAGCGCCCCAATGGCATTGATCGTCACCGCATGGCGCACGTCGTAATCGGAGGGCCCGCGATTGCCCTTAGGGTTGTAAACATTGATGATCTGGCTCGAGTATCCGCCGAAGCCGGTGGCCGTCGGCCCCGAGCGCTCCGTATCCGATCCCAGATCAATGGACTTCGAGAGAGTGTAGTAGCCGTCGAACTGCACTCCGTGCACCGTCTGTTGGTGCACCGCAACCTGCAACCCGTTGTAGCTGCTGGTGCCCATCGACGACCACGCGTACAGGGACGAGTACTGAGGATCGAAGAAACGGTAGCACTCGTTGACGCTGGAACAATCCGGGCTCACAAACCCCGGAACGTCGAGCAGGAACAGCGCCGAAGCTTCATTGCCGCGGAAGCCTGCCTCCGGTCCCGGGTTATTCCCATAATAGAGGTTATATATATTCTGCGTAGCGCTCATCCCATTGCCCGCCATCCACGGGAACATGTCTTCCCAGTAGGCAATGGGCTGCACATTCGCCACCGGCGTGCTGGCGTCATTCAGTTGATCGAGCTCCTTCTCTGCCGTGTAATAGTCGGACCCGCCCTTGGGATCGGCAAGATCTGTGATCTCAGAAACGTCGCGCATCTGCAGAAGATGCCGGCCCAGCCGCCCCGTGTATGTCTCCTCAAGAATCAAGCCGCGCCGCACCTGCTGCTGCAGCCCAAAGTTGAACGCGTAAGAGTATGGGCTCTGAATGCTCTGATCGGCGCCCCATGCCAGTGCCAGGTCGTTGCCCGGAATTACCGGCGTCGCCCCGGTTACGTTGATGGTCGGCAGAATGCTCGTCGGCACCGCTGTTTCCGACGAAAAACGCGGCGCGGTGTCGGCATTTGCCGCTCCTACCGGAGCCTGGTTTGACGTCACCAGGCCGAATTCGCCGGCCTGGTCAAAGGAGTCCACAATGCCCTGGCCGAAGTGATCGTAATACACGCCAAAACCGGCGCGCACTGTCATAACCGAGTTAGGAGCCCAGGCCACAGCGAAACGGGGCGCCAGGTCCAGTTTGTCCATGTTCCAGAAACCCGGCTTGCCATTGGCGCGGCCGCCCTGTATGAACCCGAAAGTGGGATCAACGACTTCGCCCTTCGACGCACCCTGCCAGCGGGCATCGAGCCACTGGCCCAGATTCACCGTCGGCACCACCTCCTGCCCGTTGCGCTCGTACGGAACCTGCATCAGCGTGTGCCGCAATCCGAAGGTCAGGGTCAGACTGGGCAGCAACTTCCAGCTGTCCTGTCCGTAGTACTCAAAATCATTGGTCACGTACTGGTGGTTCACCCACTGGCCTGGCGTGAGCGGGCTCAACTGCCCGTTCGCATAGGTGTTGTTGTAGTACTGTGTAGCCGAGGTGATCATGCCTACGATGTCGGCGATAGCCACGTCGTAGTTGGAAATGGATGACACCGTGGGAAATCCGAAAGCGTCGGGATCAAGGCTCGATCCGGTGCCGGCAATGGCGCCATAGCCAAGATCTACATACGTCACTTCGGCATTGTTATAGAGAGTAGCGTTGGATGTGCGGTTGTTGAAGATCAGGTTGTAATTCGCACCGAACTGCAGGGTATGATTGCCCTTCACCCACGTCAGGTCATCGGCAAAGTTATTCGTGGGCACGTCGACAATTTCCGAGGTGCTTCCGATTCCGTTCAGGGTGGCAATCTGGTCGAACTTCACATAATTGCCGTTGGTATTGCCTCGATTGGCGAAACCCTGACGCACCAGGCCGTAACGGAAGTTATTGACCAGCGTGTTGGTGATCATCCACACGTCACCCGCGGCAATGCCCTTCGAGTTATCGATAATCTGGTAAGTCGGTGACTGTCCCGGAAACTGAATCGGGCCCGTAGTATGGTCGTCCTGCAGATTGCCGCGGACAAATAGATGATGCTTGGCGCCCAGGTTCCAGTCCAGCTTCGTAATCAGGGTGTTAAGATTGATCGGATTCGGCGATGCAAAGGTGTAAGAGGCAAGATTGACTCCGTCCCCCAGTTGCTTGCCATTCGGCATCGGCAATTGCGCGTAATAGGCTTCGGCAGCCGGGTTCACGCCAGGACCCAGCGGGCAGGTTCCATCCGACGTGCAATTGGGATCCATCGAAGCAATTTGTTGCGGATCAAGCGTCGTATTGGTCCCCGCGGTGTTTGTATAAATCACGTCGCCACTGCGAAAACTCTGCGTGGGCACCTCGCGGGTTTCCTGCAGATCTTCGGCCGTCCGCTGGCCTTCGTACGCTACGAAATAGAAAAGCTTGTTCTTCTTGATCGGGCCGCCGAACGATCCGCCAAAAGTGTTGCGCAGGAATTTCGGCGGGATGTTCGGCTCGCCATTGGCCAGCTCCGCCTGCTTGTTGAACCAGTCGTTCGCCACCGTGTTGGTGGGCCGATAGAACTCATAGAGGCTCCCGTGGAGGTTGTTGGTTCCGCTGCGCGTAACCAGCGAGACCTGCGCGCCCGAGGAGTATCCCGAGTCAGCATTCGAGTTCGTGGTGACTACGCGGAACTCCTCGACCGAGTCGCGCGTGGAACGCAGCACGCCGCTGAACGCGTAGCCGTTATTCTGATCGTTGTCGTCGACGCCGTCCAGTGTCACGTTGCTCTGGTCTGAGCGCGCGCCATCCACCGCGCCGCTGCGGCTCCCCCCTGCGGCGTTCTGCTGTTGCTGCGTCTGGTCCCCCAAAAACAGCACTCCGGACTGCAGGCTCAGCAGGTCGAGCACATTATTGCCCTCGAACGGCAGGGTCTGAATCTGCTTGGTGTCAAAGGGCGTGCCCACTGTCGCGTCCTGTGTATTCAGTTGCGAGGCCGTGTCCACGACCTCGACGGTCTGCGATGTTGCGGCCACCGGAAGCTTGAAGTTCGCCGTAGTGGGCTGGTTCACCAGCATCTCCACGCCCACCTGCTTTTGCGATGTGAACCCCGCGGCTTCTACCAGGATGGTGTACCGGCCCGGCGTAATCTGCGCAAATACATAGTTCCCGTGCCCGTCCGTCACCTGCGTCGCTTTTACGCCCGTGTCGGGGTCCGTGATGGTCACATTTGCGCCCGGCACCATCGCACCGCTCTGATCCGTAACCGTTCCGTGCAGCGACGTAAGCGCTGTTTGCGCAACCACTCGAACCGCCGGCAAAACCATGAGAGGAATTACAGCGAGAGTGAGAAATGGGTACCGCTTCATCGACATGAGCCTCCATGAGATACAAAATCCGTGTTGCCTCCAGGGAAGGCACACGGGATAACCAGATTCAGCAGCTAGTTAGGATTCCCTTGGTGCAGAAGATACGCATCCGGCTGCTCTCCCTTCGAGGCAGGATCAGCAACAGGGAGCGGGAGCCACCGCAAAGAGTACGCTTGCGGTCCGGCGATCGCAAAAAAGAAGCGCCAGAGAAGTCTTGCTTGTCACTGAGGGTTACATAGCTTGTGTAGTATTCGGATATCGATAAACAATTTCGATGACCGCCAGAATCGCGGTTTATCTTTTATCCCGTCACTCAAACATTGCTTACATTACCCGCTTCTTATTTCGCCGTCTGGTCCCACTTATGCGCCAGTTGTTCGGCCTGGGTCTCTTTGAAAATCTGTTGCATGCGCGCTCCCAGCCCTTTTTCTTTGGGGTCGACGGGCCATATCGTAAAGTCCGCCATTGCCATGCGATGCGGCGCATTCTGCATCGAATTCAGTCCGTCCTCCAATTCCAACAGCGATCCGAAGGACAGCTGCAGGCAGTGCTCGTGCGGGTGATAGATCGAACCGATGGGGAAGTCCTTGAAAGGAGTATCTGTTTCTTCTATGTGATTGCCCAGGACGTAGGCTACCGGTTTGCCTTCAAGAAACGCGATCAGGCGCTCCGTGCTCGCCTTGTACGCCGCGAAATTCTGAACATAGAGCCGCCCCGGATACAGATTGTCCCCGGTCAGCACAATTCCCGTCCGCCGGTCATAGAGGGCAATCGCGTAATGGTCGTGCCCGGGAATCGGAACGACATTCAGCACTCGCCCGCCCAGATCCACCTGTCCCAATCCCGTGGGCCAGTTGCTGATCCCAAAGAACTTCGTCGCCGCTTCGATCGTCGGAGCCACAAATTCGATGGGAATCTGCGGATCGTCCATCGCCTGTACGGCTTTATCGCCCCAGGTGTGGTCCGAGTGGGAATGCGAGTGCGCCACAATCAGCGGGATGCTCTGCCGGTGATTCCTTTCCAGCCACTCGTGCACCACCCGCTGCAGCGTCGGCACAAGATCTCCGTTGCGCGACCCCGTGTCCCAAAGCAGCCCGCGATCCTTGCCGAAGAACAGATACAAGAACGGCATTTCAAAATCCGTGCATCCGGATTGCCTCAGAATGAACAGGTCCGGGTTGTACTCGTGCACCTGCCACTCCGGCATCTCCATGCACTTCGGGCCGCCGGTATTCCAGTGCGCGGGCAGCCTGCCCGGCTCCAGATCGCCGCCATTCGGCTGCGCAAATTGCGCCCCCGCGTGAATTGCCGCCAGCGCCAGCAGCAAAGCCAGCCATCTCATCCGTTTCATGGTTCGTTCTCCTCGCGTGGCCAGTGCGCAAAGACAGAAACGCCGCTCTTCGTTTCTCCCGGTGCACGACAATCGCTTCACCGGCAGCCGTAGAGCGGCGCTTCCTTGCTGTCCTTTACGCAATCAGATCGTGAATTACGTTGCCGTACAGATCCGTCAGCCGGTAATCCCGTCCGCTGTACCGGTAAGTGAGCTTGGTATGGTCAATGCCGAGCTGGTAAAGAATTGTGGCGTGAATGTCGTGTACGTGCACCGGATTCTCAATCGCCTTCCAGCCGAATTCGTCGGTCGCGCCGTAGGTGAATCCGCGCTTGAACCCTCCGCCCGCCAGCCACATCGTAAATCCGTGCGGATTGTGGTCGCGCCCGTTGTGCGTCTGCCCGCCCATGAATCCGCTGCTCAGTTCCACCACCGGCGTGCGGCCAAACTCCGACCCCGCCACCACGATCGTCTCCTCGAACAGTCCGCGCTGCTTCAGATCCTTGATCACCGCCGCAAATCCCGCGTCGGAGTTGTGTCCCGTAATCTTGTGCAGCTCGATATCGAAGTGATGATCCCACGGATCGCCCTTGGCGTAATAGACCTGCACCATGCGCACGCCGCGTGACACCAGCCGCACCGCGGTCAGGCAGCCCCGCGAAGTGCTTCCTTCGCCATACATTTTCAGCACCGCCGGTGACTCCCGTGTAACGTCAAAGACGTCCGGCGCCTCAGTCTGCATGCGGTAGGCGGTTTCCATCGATCCGATGGTCGCCTCAAGCTGCGCGTCATTGGTTGCGCCCGAGGCCTGCATATTGAGCTGATCGAGCTGCTTGATCAGATCCAGTTCCTTGCCCTGCTGTTTCAGGTTGAACCGATCATTGTGAATATTCGCAATCAGCTTCTTAGGATCGAAATCCCCTTTCAACACCTTGTCCGAGACATAAGTGCCCTGGTACACCGGCGACAAAAACGCTGACGACCACAACGGCGGCCCCACCGTCGTCGGCTGGTCAGGACAAAGCACCACAAAGCCGGGCAAATTCTTGTTCTCTACGCCCAGCCCATAGGTAATCCATGAGCCCATCGACGGCCGGCCGGTAAAATTCGCGCCGGTATTCACCATCTCCAGCGCCGGCTCGTGGTTGGGAATTTCCGTGTACACCGACTTGACGAAGCACATGTCATCGACGCACTCGGCCAGTTTGGGAAAGATCTCGCTCACCCACGCGCCGCTTTGTCCATATTGCTTGAACTTGAACGGCGACATCATCAGCCCGCCGGTCTTGCGCTCGTGTGACAGATCCCCGCCCGGCATCGGCTTGCCGTTATACTTCTCCAGCATGGGTTTGTAGTCGAAACTGTCTACCTGCGAGATCCCGCCGTTCATGAACAGGAAGATCACGCTCTTGGCCTTGGGCTTGTCGGTGATCATCCATCTCTTTTTATCCGGCGCACTCTCCGCCATGGCCAGCGACTCACCCACCATGCTCGCCAAGCTCATGTATCCAAAGCCGCAGCCCATCCTTTTCAAAGCGTCGCGCCGCGTCATCGGCCTTACTGCTGGTTCGTGTGACATAATCTCCTCTCCTCTGCGGGCCGGATGTGGGTCCGCCTCTGCTGTTAATCGATGAACTGGAATTCGTTCGAGCTCAGCAACACGTGCGCGTACTCGCGCCATGCAGTCAACGGCTCACCCACAACTGCGTAGCCCGGTTTCTCCGGGGTCGTGCTTAAAAACTTCAGTCCCAGCTGCATCTCCGCAGCCGTCGGCTTGCGCTGATAAACGTACTCATAGGCCTCGGTGATGCGCGCTTCCTGCGTCGGTGCGGCTTGCACGCGCTGCGCCAGCACGGTCGCCTGGTCGTACACAAACGGGTTATTCATGAAGTAGAGCTGTTGCAGCGGCACATTGCTTGAGAATCGCGCCGCAGACGTGAAACTCGGATTGGGAAAGTCGAAAATTTGCAGATAATTGTTCAAATGGAACCGGCTCACCTTGCAAAACACCGTGCGCCGCAAATTCGTAGGCCCGAAAGGCGTTGACGGCCCCGACGTGTCCTTCAGATCCAGATCGCCGGCCGCAAACAGCATGCTGTCGCGCAATTCTTCTGCATCCAACCGCTGCCGATTGAAATGCGAGTAGTACCGGTTGTCCGCGTCCTTCTCTTCGGCCAGAGGCGAAGCCTCCGAGCTCTGCTGGTACACCGCCGAGAGCATGATCTCCCGCTGCAGCCACTTGATGGAGCGCCCGTGTTGAACAAACTGGTACGCCATCCATTCCAGCAGCGGCTGATCCGACGGCGCATCACCCATAATGCCGAAGTTATCCGGGGTGTTCACAATCCCCGTCCCGAAATGCCACTTCCATATCCGGTTCACGATCACCCGCGTAGCGATGGGGTGGTACGCAATATCCTTGGCAAAAATCAGCCTGCCGCTTCCGCTGGGGAACGGCTTGTCTTCACCCGGCGGAGTCAGCACGGTCAGGAACGCCGGCTTCACGATCGGCCCCAGCGCATGCGGATTTCCGCGGATATTCAGGTGCACGTCCACCTGATGCGGCTTGTCTCCGTATCCGTTCACATACGGATAGGTCGCCTTCTGCAGCCACGCATCCAGGCTCTTCAATTGCTTTTGCTGGTCGCCGATATATTGCTGGAATGCGGGTCCCAGCCGCCGCGTAAGGTCCCATCCCCGGAACACCAGCACGCCGGGCTCTCCGCGCTCTCCCTCATTCGCCTCCTGGCGTTCGAAGATGTCCGAGTACAGCTTTGCTTCGGCGGTCGGCAGCGATTTCAGCGAAAGCTGGCATCCCGGGCAAAATTCGTCATAGGTATCGAACTGGCTCGGTTTGGCATCGATCAGCAGCCGCACCCGCGGGACATTGTTTTTGTCCTTGATGATCTGGTTCTGCACGTCGATGTTAAGCTGTGCCGTTCTTACCTTCAGCACTTCCTTCTCAAATTCGTCGGCAATCTCCGTCGCCTGCTCCGCCGTGCTGTCAGGCGAAGCAAGCATGGCATTCCAGTCATTCAGATACGGATAATCGTGAGGCTTTTTTAGGTACTCGACCCAGCGCTGCAGCACTTCCGGGTCGAGCTGCGCCGCGGCAGCCGCCTGGTCGATTGGCTGCTGCTCGCTCTTGTTCAGCACGTGCCACGCCGCAACCATATAAGTCGATGTCTGCACCGCCAGGGCCCCGGCAAGTTGCTTGCTGAGGTCATTGGTGTATGCAAAAACGTTCGCGCGCAGCACCGCTTCCTGCATGATCTTTTCGTTGTATTCCTGCGTCGCCGCCGGCGAGAGCATGGAGTATTCCTTGTAGGTCGAGCTCGCAAAGATACTCACCATCCGGTAGTAATCTTTCTGGGCAATGGGATCGTATTTGTGATTGTGGCAGCGCGCGCAGGCCACTGTCAGTCCCAGCATGCCCCGCGATACAGCGTCCACGCGCTCGTTGCGCTCATCGGCGCGCCCCTGCACCGGCTCTGCCTGGTCCCACACCCATGGGCCCGCGCCCATATAGGTCGTCGCAATCAGATTGTCATCGCGCTCCGCCCGCGTCTTATATGGCATCAGGTCGCCGGCAAGCTGCATCATCAGGAAGTGGTCGTAAGGCAGATCGTCGTTGAACGACTTGATCACCCAATCGCGATAGCGGTACGCGCCCGAGAATGGCATGTACCCGCGCCCCTTGGGATCAAGCCCGCGCACATCGTCTTCCGAATAGCGCGCCACATCCAGCCAGTGCCGTCCCCAACGCTCGCCATAACGCGGCGAAGCCAGCAACCGGTCTACGACTATTTCCCACGCGTCCGGAGAGCGGTCGTGGACAAACGCTTCCACCTCGGCTTCCGTCGGCGGCAGCCCGGTCAGATCGTAGGTTGCGCGCCGGATCAGCGTCCTGCGGTCCGCCGGAGCCGCGGGCGTCAACCCTTCCTGCTCCATCCTCACCAGCACGAAGTGATCAATCGGCGTCTTCGCCCAGTGCCTGTACTTCCGGTCCGTGATCTGCGGCACCGGCTCATCCTTAAGCGGCTGGAACGACCAGAACTTGCGCTGCCGGTCGGTGATGATTCCGGTGGTCGCCGTAGTGCCGATGGGGGCGAGGTTATCGGGCCATTTCGCGCCCGCCTTCACCCACGCCACCAGCGTCGCAACGTCCTGCGAAGTCAGCTTGGGGCCGGCAGCCGGCATCTTGATGGGACCAATTCCTTCTACAGCCTGAATCAGCCGGCTCTTATCCGGATTCCCGGGAACCACCTCGGGCCCGTGCTTGCCGCCCTTCTCGAAATCGCTCCGGTCATCGATGCGGAACCCGCCGTTCTGCTGATCGGTGTGGCAGAAGTAACAACTGTTGGCAAAGATCGGCCGCACCCGGTTTTCAAAGAAGTCCGAGCTCGGGTCCATCGCCTCCTGCTGCAACTCTTCGGGAGACAGCGGCGGAAGCTCGCCGGAGGGGATGGCAGTCTTCATCGCCACCGGCATCTCTTTTGCTCCACTGGCCACCGCTTCTGGAGCCGCGGCCGCGCTGGGGGCCGCACTTGCCGCTGCCGGCGTTTCAACCGGCGCCGCGTTAGACGCCGTCTCCGTGGCCGGAGACGCAGCTGCGCCAGGTGCCGGCGGCGCCACCGTGCCGTCACCCACCGCACCCGCCTTCACCCACGCCACCAGCGCGTTCACGTCGGCATCATCGAGCGCCGTTTTGGGCGGCATCATCAGGTCGCCGGTGCGCTGCACCGCCTGAATCAGCATGCTGTCGTCGGGATCCCCTTTCACGATCACGGCGCCGTCCTCGCCGCCCTTCATGATGCCGGCATAGGTGTCCAGACGCAACTCGCCCTTGACCTTCGCCGGTCCATGGCAGCTCACGCAGTTCTTGGCGAGAATCTCCGTCACCTGCGTCTTGTAAAACTCCTGCGAGCCTGGCGCCAGCGCGCCGCCGGCAGCAGAGACGTCATCTCCAGGCATCATCGCCACGCTTACCGCAAGCGCGCAGGCACTGGTCAATAAGAGAAAGTGTTTCATCGCAAATTGCCTTCCAAAGTCAGAGGTTGTGCCGCGTCCTCTTCGCGATTCATCGATGAGGACTTGTAGGCGATCTGCTTCACGTAATCGTGCAGCTCCTGAAACTCATTGCTATATGTCCGCCGGCTGAAAGGCAGCCGGCTGGGCGGAATCTTCATGTCGAGCAGCACGTTATTCCTGTGCGACTGCTCTTCCTGGTACCGCCCCAGCAGGATCAGCCGCGAGCCCATCAGCAGCGCCTCCTGCGTGTTGTGGGTGACAAACACCACGGTGGGCCGCGACTCCTGCCAGATGGCGTGCAGTTGCTCCTGCAGATTCGCCCGCGTCGAAGGATCGAGCGCGCTGAACGCCTCGTCCATCAGCAGCACCGGAGGCCGCATCAACAGCGCCTGCGCAATGGCAACTCTTTGCTGCATTCCGCCGGAAAGCTGGTGCGGATACTTGCTGAGGTCCTGCGTCTGCAATCCCATGCGCTGCAGATACATCGTCGCTTCCGCCCGCAGCTCTCTCTTGAACTTGCGATAGGAAGGCCGCAGCCGCCCCAGCATCCCGCTTTTCACGTTCTCCGGGCCATACATCACATTGCCCAGCACCGTGCGATCGGGGAAGAGCGAATACTTCTGCGGCACATACCCGCAACGCGCATCGATCCGCTTCACCGGCTTCCCATCCACCTCTACGCATCCGCCCGACGGGAATTCCTGCCCCAGGATCAGCCGCAGCATGGTGCTCTTGCCGCAACCTGTTTCGCCCAGCACCGCCACGAACTCGCCCGCCGCAATCTCCAGGTCGATGCCCGAAAGCACCGTCTTCACGCCTTCGCGCCCCATCGGATACGCAACCGAGACGTTGCGCAATGCGATTTCCGTGCGCCGTGCCAGGGGCTCGGCGGCCGGCAGTGCTTCGAGTTCCGGTTCTAATTTGAGAGCGGCTGATACCACGGATGCAGTCTCCGATTGGTTATGCGCAGCAGCGCGTCGAGCAGGAACAAAAGCAGCGCAACCCAAAGCAGGTAAGGAAGAATAATGTCCATGCCCATGTGCCGGCGCATGATGGCAATGCGGTAGGCCAACCCGTCTGTGGAAGCGATCATTTCGCCCGCAAACAGGAACAGCGCCATCGGTTTCAGGTTCAGACGCACGCTGTTGATGATTTGCGGCAGCACCTGCTTCAGTACCACTCGATATGCAACGTCAAGGTTGCCCGATTTCAGCGTGAACGCCTTCACAATCTGCTCCCGGGGCACGCTGCGCGCAATATTGAACGTGTCCAGCACCAGGGTCGGGCCCACGCCGATCACCATCAGCATGATCTTCGACCACTCCTCGATGCCGAAGACGATGAACAAAATCGGCAGCAGCGAGAGCGCCACAATCTTGTCGAAAAACAACACGAAGCGCTGGAACAGGGCCCCGAAATAGGGAAAGATCGCCATGTGCAGCCCGAGAAAAATGCACGGTATCAGCAGCGCCATGGCGATCAGGAAGCGCCGTGAGCTGGCCACGGTGTCTTTCCACAGCATGCTGTAGCGGATGTGCTGCCAGAGCGTCGCTCCCGGGTCGAGCGGCATGTCCTCTTCCGCCGGCTGCAGCGCCGAGGTCATGATCCCCGCGTAAAGCTGGTGCAGCGTCGGAGCCACGCGGTCATACGGATTCTCCTTGTGCCGCACATACGACAAATGCGCGTAGAAGGCGACACCCACTACAAACAGCACCCAGCCAAGCGACTGCGTCCACAGCCGCGACGGCCGCACCTGGATGCCCAGCAGGTCTCCGGGATGGAACTTGTTCGCCATGCTAGAGCTTCCCCTCCGCCGCCAGCTTCGTATAGGTGTCGTTGAAGCGGAGGCGCACATGATCTTTCCTTCCCTGCACTGTTCCGTCGGGATACAGAATCGCCACGTCGTCGGGCGAATGAATGCTCTGACCCAGCAGCCCGTGCTCGAAGCAGAACTCGCGCACCAGGCTCATCTTCTGCTTCAGCGTGGGGTTATTGGCAAACTGTTCCGCCATCAGCGCCGAGCGGAAGAGATAGGTCGTCTGCAGCTGATCTTTGTAAGAAGCCACGCTGTCGTCGCTGGCCGCCGCGCTCCCCGCAATGGCTTTGGCGGCATCCGGACCCGTCCCCGTCAGTTGCGCCATCGTCTCGTACCACGCCGCCGTCACCGCCTTGGCAAAGCGCACACCCGACCCGTCCGGCCGGTTCAGCACGCTGGTCCGCACCACCAGCAGGTCCA
The DNA here is from genome assembly GCA_030038435.1 of Acidobacteriaceae bacterium. GTDB lineage: Bacteria > Acidobacteriota > Terriglobia > Terriglobales > Acidobacteriaceae > Telmatobacter. The sequence continues at coordinate 16,397 of JASHOY010000272.1, forward strand.
GAATCTCGCCGGGAATTTGCGACGAATTAAACAGCTCCTTCACGCCGTGATCCTGCGACAAAATCTCGGAGACCAGCGGCTTCCAGGTCACCGCTACCAGGTTGCTCTTATCGCCCAGATACGCACCCACGATGTCGGAATCGCTGGTGTTATACAGCCGCAGCCGGGGCAAATCCGCGCCCAGCCCGTTCAGTTCCATCGCCCGCTGCAGCAGATACTCGGAGACCGTCTTCTGCACCAGCAGAATCGGATGTCCCGGCAACTGCGCCAGCGTCAGCCCGTCGCGCGCCAGCACTGCATCGTTCCCGTTGGAGTAGTCGCCGATGATGATCGCCGTCGAATCCACGCCCGCCGCAGCAGGCATGTCCAGCGCTTCCATGTTGGTCATCGTGCAGGCGTCGATATTCTTCGAAACGAACGCATCCAGCGATGCTGCATAATCAAATCGCTGAACCTTGATATCGACCCCGTACTTCCGCGCCCAGTAGCCCAGGATCCCGGACCGTTCCATGTAAAAGTAAGGATTCCAGCCTGCGTACACCGACCAACCGATGGTGAACGAAGGCACAGCGGCCCCCGCCGGCTGTACGGTCAACGCCGCCAGCACCGCCAAAGTGGCGGCTACACCGCGAAAGATACCCCACCTCTTTGAAAGAACCCGGGACAAATCCTTCCACCTTTGACAATAAATTGAGCTAAAATCGCGGCCCGCGTGACGGAGAAGTTGAGCGCCGCATACAGGCAATTTACCCCGCCACGCGCTGAAGCCTGACGCCCATACAAGTCTTTTATCTGCCCGATAAGGTTCCTCGATTCCCCGCGTAAATAGCCGCGATTTCGCTGGGATCGAGGGGCGTCAGCAGAGCATAAACAACGCCGCATAGCCTTCTTCGGCCGCGCGGCGACTGTTAATGATCTGGTAATCAACTTCTCTCGGAGTTATCTTCTGAATAAACACTGCTGGGCAACACGATCCCTGCCGCCCCGCCTGACCGCTGATTCGCCTCCTCGCCCGGTTACTTTCCCGGCGGCGTCATCCTCCAGACGCGCGCCCCCACCAGGTTCGACAGCCACACCGATCCATGCCCGTAGCGGATGCTGTCGCCGCCCTCGCCGTGCCACTGTCCGGTCACAGCATTGGTCTTGGCGTCAATGCGCGTAATGGGAAACTTCATCACCGTTGCCCACACTGCCCCGCCGCCAAAGGCAATCTCACCGCCAAATCCCGGAATCCCGGCCGCAATCAGCGCCGTCCGTTTTCCCGTCGACGCATCCACGCGCGCAATGGTTCCGTCGCCCTGGTTGAGCACCCAAATCGACCCGTCGCCCACGGTTAGGAAACGCGGCATCGGCCCCACCGGCGTCTGTCCCACCACCGTATTCGTCGCCGGATCAACCCTCACCAGCGTTCCGCCCTTGTTCGAGCTCACCCAGATCGATCCGTACGCATACACGGGATTAAACGAACCCGGGGGAATCTTAATATCTGCAGCCACCTTGTTGGTCTTGGCATCAATCCGCGCCAGGTCGCTCGC
>JASHOY010000273.1 GCA_030038435.1 Acidobacteriaceae bacterium
CCGCGCTTCTTCCGCACGTCGTCTAGCACATCGAGGAAAACGTCACGATTCCGAGGTCCGCTAAGCAGCGGCATACGATGGTAACAACTGCATGTGATGAAATGGAGATGGTGTTCACCGTAGCGCCGTTCGAGCGGATTTCTGATGATTTCCACGGGCGAAAGATATCAGACGAAGAGAAAATCCGCACCCTTTGCAAAGGGCGCAAAGAGTTGATTGGATAAGAACGAAGGCTCCGATCGGAGGCGAAGTAAGCTCTGATTGGAGGACCGAAGCAAACTTCGGTCGAAAGGAGCCTTCGGATGCTGATTATAGGATGTGATTACCACCCGAGCTGGCAGCAAGTTTGTTGGCTCGATACCGAGACTGGGGAAACGCAGGAACGCAAGCTGGAGCACGAGTCGGGCGAGGCCGAGAGGTTTTATCGCGGACTGCAGGCGCCCGCGCTGGTGGGTATGGAGGCCACGGGAAACTGCCAGTGGTTTGTAGAGATGGCCACGTCGCTGGGTCATGAGCTGTGGATCGGAGATGCGGCGAAGATTCGGGCCAGCGAAGTGCGGCAGCAGAAACATGACCGGCGGGATGCCGCGCTGCTTTTGAAACTGCTGCTGGAAAGACGGTTTCCGCGCATCTGGACTCCGTCGAGTGAAGCAAAGGATCTGCGGCAGCTGTTGCTTCACCGTCACAAGCTGGTGCGCATTCGGGCGCAAGTGAAGAACGAGCTGCAGCACCTGGCCATGAACCAGGGAGTGACGCGCAAGGGGAAGCTGTGGAGCAAGGCGGGAGAAACGGTGCTGCGCGAGTTGCCGCTGCGCCCGTGGGCCAGCCGGCGGCGAGAAGACCTGTTGAAGGTAAGAGCACTGTTGGACGAGCAGATCGCTCCGCTGGACCAAGCCGTCGCGGCAGCCGCGCTGGAAGACGAAAAAGCGCGGCTGTTGATGACCCAACCGGGCGTGGGGCCGATCACCTCGATGGCCTTCGTGCTGACCCTGGGCGATGTGTCTCGTTTCCAACGAGGTAAGCAGGTGGCCAGTTATCTGGGGCTGATTCCGCGCGAGTACAGCTCGGGCGGGAAGCAGAGGCTGGGATCGATCAGCAAGCAGGGGAATTGGTTTCTGAGAATGTTGCTGGTCGAGGCGGCGCAGACGGCCGTGCGCCGGGATCCGCAGATGAGGAACGAGTATTTGCATCGCTGCCAGCGAAAGGCCAAGGGAGTGGCCAAGGTGGCAGCAGCCAGGAAGTTGGCGATTCGACTCTACTGGATGCTGAGAACCAACACAGCCTATCCGGAGGTCGTTCGTGTCGAGAGCAGCTCGCGGGTGCCGCTGGTCAGCGCAAGCTAGACCGAAGAATTGATTGGGCGCTCTCGCCCCGATTCGTCGGGGTTCGCATAAGAGAATCATGGCCGAGGTATGGGCCGTATCGATGGCTGGCGGAACGATCCGCCGAGAACTGACTCGCCGCGAGAGTTTCAGAGCTTCGGTCCTCCACCACTCTGACCGCCACGCGGTGCGAAAACCATCGCTCTGGAGAAGTGTTGCTTGACAACGCCTTCGTTCTTATCGAGCGGCACCCGGAAATTCAAAAACTCAGGCGCATCGAAGAACGCCATTCCGGAGAATGGCGTTCCGAGGAAATAAAGCTTGCGATTGACGCCGAGCGATCGCTCGACGCCAGATCCGAATGGCAGCGGCTACTTCTTGGTGCTGATGGTGATGTCTTTCAGGGTGGCCGGGTCGTTTTTCAGCGCCGCGGTGCCGGCCGGGAAATTGTTTTTTTGGAAGATGTAGGTGACGATGGCCAGCGCGTCGTTGGGATCGAGGCTGCCGGGATTATCGAGCGGCATGGTATTGAGCACGGTTTGGTCGAGCTCGTTGACGCTGTGACCGACCCAGCTATCGGTGAAGCCCTCGCCGGCAAGCGGAGGAGCTTCGCCGCTGCCGCTCATGTCGTCGAGGTGACAGGCGGAGCAATCCTGCGAGTACAAATCCTTGCCGTGCGCGGCCTGCGCGGCCGAGTAGATGCCGTCCTCGGTGGTTTTGGCGGCGGTGGCGGTAGCAGGCGCTGCCGTTACGGAATGCATCGAAATCTGGGAATGGAGCAGAAAAACTCCGGCGAGCGCGATGGCGGCCAACGCGACGACGTCGGAGAGGCGACTGCGGTGCTTGAGGGTGTTCCTGGGCGAGCCGGATTGCGAACCCGAAATCATATCGGTATGTTCCCCTTGTTGATGATATGTTCTCCTGCGATCAGCCTACTATGGTAGCAAATGCAGCCCGGAACGCGATGCACGATGCGCCGAAGAGTAGCGCCTCAGCTCCGATCTGGGGACCGCTCTCCCGGCCGCTATTTTCGTCCCTGGCGATCATGGACGCCTGAAGAATCTCAGGTAGAAAGCCACGAACACCAAGACGATGCCAATATTCACGATCAGCCGGTCGGACAATCTGTTCCGGAAGAACGCGACATCCACGCCAACGATGGCGGCTATCATCGCCAGCAAATAAATCAGGGTAGCTACATGTATATGCCTTCGCATTCAGGATCTTGGGCGCTCCAAACATGGCCGCATCTCACCTTCCGCGGGGCGACATCGAGACACTACCCGCCGATGGCCATAGCTGAAACGATAGGAGAGCGGTTTCAGAAGGAGGCGAAATGAAAGACGCGAAAGAGCCGGGGAAGGTTTCACGGCGCAGCTTCCTGGCGAGCGGCGCGGCGACGATCGTCACGGTGGCTGTAAGCGGCGCAACCATGCTGCTAGATCCGGCTGGCGCGTGGGCGATCCAGCTAGATCATTTGACGCCGGGGCAGGCGCGCGTGTTGCTCCAATTCGTGCGCGACCTGTTTCCGCATCCGCAGATCGCAGAGACGTATTACGCACGGGCGATCGAGCCGCTGAATGAGGAGGCGGGGAGGAATTTGTCCACGAAGAAATTGCTGGCGGACGGGATCGAGCAACTGAATCATTTATCAAAGGCGGCGCCGG
>JASHOY010000274.1 GCA_030038435.1 Acidobacteriaceae bacterium
CGCCTGATCCGCCCTGCCGACTCTCCGCGCCTGGCGCCCATCCGCTCCCTGGCCTACTTCCGCCCTGTCATCGAGGAACTCCAGGAAAATCCCGCCCCGCAAAACTACCGCGATTACCTCCGCCTCAAGCTACGAATGGCAACCCAGAAACCGCCGGCAGATGTTCAGAAAAATACGTTTTCAGATGAGCGCTAACATGCCCAGCATCTTGCTGCAGAGATCGCGCTCATCCAGCAGGTGGCCAAAACGGAGAATGGTAGTTGCGTTTGGTGCCGCCGCACGGCCCGGATCGACGCCCGCAAGGCGGCGCAAAACGGGCGAATCGCAAAGCGTCTCTTTCACGCCGGGGTTGGATAGGTTGAGCCATTACAGAAGAAAGTGGCGTTGACGACGATTTACTGTTTATGTCTCCAGGCCAAGGCCGCCGCAACGGAGGTATGCGGCATGGATGAACTTCTGCTCGTTGCGCAAGGCTGGCCGTGTACATTACCCACGGGATCTTTGGTTGATCGACTCCTTGAAAGCGTTCGTGATGCGGTGGCGCAAATAGGTGATGATGTTCTCGAATCGCCGGTTGAGCATTTGTGCCATCAGATCATCAGTTGGAAGCGACTGCGCAGGGCCCAGTTCTGTAACCAGCGGAGATGCTTCCGCGCCGACCGCTCATACTCGTAGCTGTAAGGGTCCATCGCTGTCTCCTTCAGTGCCCACGCCCTCGCCTTCGCCAACTCCAGCGTCCTATGCCGCGCGTCATAACTGTCTTGAACACGGGATCCAGAACCAGGCTGCTGGACGAGCTTGAAAAAGCATAAGTGAGCCAATTGTCTTAACTGCCGACGCTCGTGGCTTCTTTAGCCTTAACGCACCGCTTGCCTCGTGCTCCTTACCCGCTTGTCAAGACCGCGACTTGGTATCCCAATGCCCGAAGATGCACTAAGAGGCCTTTAAATTAGGTTGCTGAAGTGGCTTGAGAAGCCTCCATTTTCCCCTTTTGAGCTCCCTTTTTTGCCGTGTTCACCGCAGTTCAGGCAAATCCTGATCGGCGAAAACAAAACCTCCCGACCGTGGGAAAGAATAGTTGACGCCGGGCAAAATCCCCCACGAACGCAATTTGAATCATTCCAGGCACCGGCACATTGACCCGGAATGCACCTCTACAAAAAATCTCCGGAGTTCTCTGTCGAGTGCGCAGAATCGCTGACTTTTCACGCTTTGAGTAGTGAAAGTAAAACCAATCAGTCAACGACGCATTTTCGATCACGAAGAGGAGGACAGCATGAGAACCATTGCTCGCACGGCGCTTCGGAGTCTCGTCTATTGCTTGCTAGTTATCTGTTGCTCAACTACATACAGCAACCTGATGGCCCAATCGCGGAAACCGCTCACCGCAGTCGATCTAACCCAGATGAAATCGGCCGGATTTGACGACCAGACCATCGTTAACGCCATCAATGCAAACGGTGTCTCCCTCGACACCTCGGTCGAAGGATTGATGGTCTTGAAGCAGGCAGGGCTTAGCGAAAGAGTCATCGATGCGGCTCTCGCTGCCGCCGCCCCCAAGCCCACGCCCCCCGCAGGCGCCGCCGCCAACAGCGGCATTCCAGACGATATCGGTATTTATGTGCAGGCCAAGGATCAGTTGACGCCCCTGCCGGTCGAGGTCGTCAACTTTAAGACCGCTGGAACGCTCGGGATGGCTTTTTCCTACGGTTTTCACAAGGCCAGACTTCAGGGCACCGTGCCCGGCGACAAAAGCCCGGAGCAAATCGCATTGCCTGTGACGTTGGTCTTGCGCTGTCCTGATGGCACGGCTCCCACGGAGTATCAACTGATCGCGCTGAATCCGAAGAAGGATTCCAGAGAGTTCACGGAGGCAAAGGTCGGCGTAACCGGTGCCTCGGCGGGAGTCGACAATCAGGCGCTCACTCTAAATTTCCAGAAGATCGGGCACGACACCTACAAGGCGACGATGACCGGCCTGAAAAAAGGCGAATACGGCTTCCTCGCGCCGGGAACCGCGGTTTCCATGACATCGGTGTCGACCGGCAAACTTTACAGCTTCGGGGTTCCCGAATAACGCAACCCCAACCCACGCGGCCAATTGCATACCACCCGCACCAGAATTTCCTTACTGCCTCTTCCGTCCTTCTCTGGATTTAGCTCCTGCGTTCGAAAGAGGCGGGCAGCGACATGCTTCGACGGGCCGGACCGATTGGGTAGCAAGACACCAAATCCCCGGGGCATTGCCCAAAACAGATATCAGAAAGGAGTTGTTCCGTGAACAGAGGTCATCTCGTGTATCCGCGAAATCCGCGAAGAGTGCTGACGAGCCTGCGAATCATGGATCGAGGGAGGCAAACGGCTGCTCCCATGGCAATGTGTCTATTTCTCGGGTGGTTGACGATCTTGGCTTTTGGGTTCTCCTGCCTGGCAGCCGAAGCGCAAACCGGGGAGTGGACCTGGATGGGCGGAAGCAGCGATCCGAACCAGACAGGCGTATATGGCACGTTGGGCACCCCTGCCGCCGGAAACGTTCCAGGCAGCCGCTATGGGGCAGTGACCTGGACCGATAGCAACGGCCATTTCTGGCTTTTTGGAGGGAGCGTTATGCTCGATCCTACCAGTCAAGATATCCAGGATTTCAACGATCTTTGGGTGTTCGATCCTGCTACATCTGAGTGGACCTGGATAAGCGGCAGTGGCTATTATGCGGGGCA
>JASHOY010000275.1 GCA_030038435.1 Acidobacteriaceae bacterium
CTGATGCGCGCATCGGACATGCTTACCCCACCTTCGCTTCCGGTCAGCCTTGAAGCGGTTATCGAGGCGCCCGGGCCTGGCTCTCTCCAAATGCATTGTCATCAAACGTTTGCACGGAAAGAGTTTACACTGACCCTATTTAATTTTAGGGAGGGGTAAACGGCGATGTCAAGGCGCAGATACGAGCGTTGATGCAGCGGCGATGCAGCGGAGAGAGGTTAATTAGGTGAGTATATATGTTTACTGTCCCAACGCCATGTGTTATTAGGGCATGGAAATCGCCGTGATGCAGCAGAAGCTAATGGATGCCGGGAGGTTTTTCACTCCATCGGCACCAATTGATGAGCGCTCGTTATTTGCAGGCCGCATTGAACAGTTAGTGCAGGCCGTCGATGCCGTAAATCAGAAGGGCCAGCACGCAATGATCTTTGGAGATCGTGGGGTTGGCAAGACCTCTTTGGCTAACGTGCTGAGTTCTTTCGTGCCCAATAGCAACATACTTCCGATTCGGGTGAACTGCGATACGGGCGACTCGTTCGATTCACTTTGGAGGAAGGTTTTCTCAGAAGTTCAGACAAATGACCACACGGTTGTTGGAGGTTTTCTGGAAAACACGTTACCTAAACGCGAGGATGCCGACGAGGAGTTTGTTACTCCCGAGATTATTCGAAGGCAGATGTTAAGATGGGGGACTCGATTCACGCCACGAATAGTTGTGGATGAGTTCGACCGACTTGATGATCGCTATCGTCCGATCTTCGCGGACACGATAAAGACTCTTTCCGATCACGCCGTTAACGGCACGGTGGTCCTTATAGGAGTAGCAGACAGCGTAGACCAACTGATTGCCCAACACGAATCTGTACAGCGCGCGCTGGTTCAGGTAAAAATGCCGCGCATGTCACCGTCTGAGGTCAAGGAGATCATCAAGAAGGGGCTCGATGGACTTGAAATGGCTATCGAACCGCTTGCTCTGGAGCGCATAGCAGTGCTGGCGCAAGGTCTACCACATTACGCCCATCTCCTGGGTCTCCATGCTTCAAGGACAGCTCTTCTAAGCAACAGTCTCATCGTTACTGTGGAAAGCCTGGAAGACGCAGTACGAAGAGCAATAGAAGGCGCACAACAGTCGATTCGGAGTGCAGTTCATAAAGCGACTGTTAGTCCGCGTAAGGATAATCTGTTCGCAGACGTGCTTCTGTCTTGCGCGCTGGCAAAAAACGACGATATGGGCACATTTGCCGCACAAGATGTTCGAGGGCCAATGCAGAAGATTACAGGCAGGCCATACGATATACCATCGTTTGCACAGCACCTGAATGAGTTCAGCGAGCCGAAGAGAGGCAACATCCTTAAGAAGGCGGGTGCGAGCAGGCGATTCCGCTATAGTTTCAGTAACCCGCTGATGCAGCCCTACGTCGTTATGAAAGGGTTTGCCGAAAACAAAATCCCAACGAGCTTTTTCGATCAGCACGGAGAGTAGGGGTTGAAACCCCTACTCTGGGCAGTTGCTTTGCCAATCGGCGCTAAGGCTGGTCGTAGTAGCCGGTGCTGGTGTAGGCCTTGAGGCCGTGACGGTCGATTTTAACCTCCAGACTGTGGTACTGGTCGGGCTTTTCAGTGGGCGGAGCGTCGAAGGAGAGCTGGTAATAGACGCTGGCGGTGTCGATGCACTGGGCGATGTGGCCGGAGACGTTGAAGTCCGGCGGGATGACGATTCCGCCGCTCTGGACGGCGATGACCTTTTCGCCAAGGTTGACGGAATCGGCCTGGTAGGGGGATTTGACGCCTTTGAGGAACGATTCGTAGTAGAAGGTGTCGGGGTCGGGCAAACCGGCCGAAACGCTGTCGAGGACGATGTGGTTCTGGCGCATGACAGTGGAGACATGGACGACGGCGTCGAAGTAGCGGCGCGCGAGCTTGGGGGGTGGCGAGTTGAATGCGGGTCCGCCGAGCATGGGCCAGCCGGGACCGATCCAGACGATCAGCTTGCGGCCGGGCTGTGCGGTGAGGCTGTTCACGATGTCCAAAAACCGCTGAAAGGACATCTGGAAGCGCTCGTCGGCGCCGTAGATGCCGGCTGAGTTGTTAATGGGGCGCAGGCTGTTCTGGTAGTTGTCGAGCGCGCTGGCCAGCGCGTTTCCATCGGTGGTTGGGGAGGGAAGGCCGCTGATGCCGGTGTCGGAGACGAAGTAAAGGACCTGCGGCTCGCCCAGACGGCCTTCATTCATGCGGTAAAACTTGTTGAGTTCCTGGCGCATGTACGCCACATAGCGGAACTCGAGGTTGATGGTGTCGACGACGACGATCACCTCGTCAGGGCGTGCGGGGGTCTGGGCGGTGCCGAAGGCCTGAAAGGAGAGCAGCTTGACGGGCTTTTTGTCATCGAGGAGGGTGAAATCCTGCTCAGCGAGGCCTGGGATCGGGTTGCCCTTGTCGTCGGCGACGGATACGTCAAGGGTGACGCGGCGGTTGCCGCCGGACGGGGCGGACGATGCGGCAGCGGGCGGAACGGGACCGAGGCTGGGCTTGGGATATTGCGCGGAGGCGCAGGGCGCAAAGCCGAGAACCGGTAAACACAACCACAGAAAACGGAAACTGCGGTACACTCTGCTCAAGGAATTCACCTCGCGGAGCCGCTTAAAACAGCTTCGCAGGCAGTTTAACGTATCTGCATCCCGGCGCAACTGCTCGTCCTCCCCAATTTTCAGCGGTTTCTCGAAGTCCCCACAGGAGGATGCCATGAGACTGTTTGGGAGCCGTAAGCCGATGGTGGGCGTGATTGCGGTTTGTCTGCTGGCCGCGGTTATGCCCAGCTGCCGCGCCGAGTCGGCGGCGCACATTGCCAAACACGCGCGCAAGATGGAGAAGAAGCTGGCGAAGTACCGGGAGGGGACGTATCTTCACCTGGTGTTTCGCGACGGCGCGGAGAGCCTGGGCAGCCTGGGCGCGGTCGAGGTTGGGTCGTTTACCTTTACCGACGCCGACACCAACGCGACGCACACGTACCGGTATATGGACGTAGCGCGGGTGGAAAAGGGCGAAGAGTACATCGGCGAGGGGTCGGTGCGCAGGCATCATATCCCGTTGCTGATTCCGGCGATTGTGGCGGGCGGAGCGGCGGCCGCGGTGGCGGCGGTGCTGGCGCTGCGATAGGCGCGCGGTGCTGGCGGCGCGCGCGACCCGGGCTCCCGAGCCCGGCGGTATGGATTGCGCGCCTGCCGGCTGGTAGATTCGTAACAGGCCCCGAAGGGATCTCCGCAGCGCGGAGTGAGCCGCGGCAGGCCGATACGAAATCATGTTTTATCCCACGGAAGATATACGCATTCAATGGACGAAGGTCGTCCTGCCGCCGGTGTTTCTGGAAGAGGAGATGCCGGTGACGGAGGCCGCGTCGGAGACGATCTTCAACGCGCGCA
>JASHOY010000034.1 GCA_030038435.1 Acidobacteriaceae bacterium
CGCAGATGGGCAACATGCATATTCGGGGCCGCGTCATCCCATAGTTCCAATGAGCTGGAAAGCTCAACAGGCACGATCAAGGCTGTCTCGGCTGAGAAGGGTGACACGGGAACCCGCGCGGATGCGCCGCCAGTGGGTAGCTCCACTTCGATTTCGCCGGATGCAGGCGTGTCGAGCAGGCTTTTGAGTTGGACTTCGAATCGCGCCGCGCGGGATTCGGAAAAGACGCGCACCTTGTCGATCCAGACAGCCGGCGTGCTGCGCAGTTCGATTTTGCCGATGATGCCATTCCAATCGGTCTGGGTATTCTCAGAGATCGAATGTGCAGAAGCTCCTACATTGATGCGGATCGTGTTATCCACGCAGATGGTCAGCGTGCGCCTGCCGGAGGCGAGGCCCGCGCCGAATTCGTAAAGATGCGGGACGCTGAGGCTGTTTTGCGAGCCGTAACTCACGCCATCGATCCATACTGAAGTTTGCCAGTGGCATCGTTCCAGGAAGAGTGTCAGACGCCGATCTTTCCAAGCATCGGGAATCGTGAACTCGCGCTGATACCAGGCAGGACCTGTGTAAATATACGGACGCGAGAGATGTCCATTGGCGGGCCCGGAGGTCTTTTGGCCGTAGCCGGCCTGGTCGGTGCTGCCCGGCAGAAAGATTGTCTCGCTGCCCAGACTGTGCTCGAACCAGCGCTGGCCGATTCCCTGCCCTTCAGGATCGAGACGGAATGCCCATGTGCCGGCCAGGCCGATATGAGGAAGCAAAAGACCGTCGTCGTCCGCAACGCATTGCGCCTGCGGCCCTTCAGGCGACATGGAGGAACGCGATCGCAGCGTATTTGCATTTGCGATCTCGCGGGATAACGGGCCTGCCGAGGCGACTGCGCCTGCGGCCTTCAAAAACGAACGCCGATCCATTTTCCTTCTCCAATTCCCCGGATACCGGCACGCAATCCGAAGTTATTTTGCATACGCCTGCGCGTAGCACACTCTGTGGGCGCCGCCAGTGCAACTCAGGAAACGCCAATGGGAATTACGCGCTTGGCGCCGTCGCCGTAAACGATGAGGTATCTTGCGCCGCTCGCCTTCGCGCGGTCTTCCGCGTCGTTCGTGCGCTCTGTAGTCAAAACCGCCTTGACTCGCGCTGCGGACATGCTTTCGCCCGGCAAAAGGCTCGGCGCAAGCTTGACCGGGATAAATGCTCCCGGACGCAGAAGGACGCCGATCCGGTCGATGGGAGTGGCGACTGAATGCGGCCGCGCTCCCTCATAAGAGTCCGCAGTCCAGAAATCCGTCCAGCGGCCCGGCGGCAGGATGATGGAGCGTGAGTCTCCGGGGCCGAGTACAGGCGCTACAAGGATGTCCGGCCCGAACATGTACTGGTCGTCGGTGTTCGCCAACTCGGGGCAATCGGGAAAGACGAGCGGCATGGGACGCATCATCGGCGCGCCCAGATCGTGCGCCTCCTGGGCCGACCGCACGATGTAAGGCAGCAGGTTTTCGCGCAGCCACGCATAGCGCTTGTAGATCGCTACTGCGGCGCTGCCGTACTCCCATGGTTCTCTCGGCGTGGTGCCGTGAAAACGCATGAGCGGGCAAAACGCGGCCCACTCGGTCCAGCGAATATAAACCTCCGGATCGGGCCAGCCCACGTAGCCGCCTGCATCGGCGCCCCAGGCGGACAGGCCGCACGCCGCTGCGTTCAGACCGCCGCGCAGCGCCGCTCTCATTCCGAAGAAGTTGGCCTGGTGATCGCCGGCAAAGTAGCAAATCGAACGCTGGTCGCCCGCACAGCCTGAGCGAGCGAAGAGAACGTAGTCCGCTCCGCGCGCCTGTGCGAACACCTTTGCATAGGTCCCGTGGTAGGAGTGAGCATAAAAGTTGTGCATCTCGACACCGCGTTTGCCGTTGTGAAATACCGCGTCATCTGGAACGACATCGCCAAAATCGACCATGCTTCCGGCGACGCCGAGATCGAATCTCGGCTTCCAAAAACGCTTCAGTAGCTCCGGCGAAGCTGGATGCGTGTAGTCAAGAATCGCATCGTCGGTGTCGCGAAACGCAATTGCGCCATCGGCGTGATGCAGAACAGGAAGCTGCGCATCGCTGAGGCCAGGCAAAAGCTGGCGCACCCTGGCGATATTCATGCTTGCCCATACCCACGCGAGCACGCGCAAAGAGCTTCCCCGCAGAAATGCATACAGTGCGGGATCGGCGTTACCCGCCTCGGCATAGATAGCGGAGTGAGGAATGTCGAGCTCGCGGAAGCGCTTAATAACGTGAATTTCTTCAAGCACCGCATTCTTGAAAGGCCCATTTGACCAGCGGCGGCCGCCTCCGCCCATCCAGGGCTCGAAGGCCCAGCGCGACGGCGTCATCGGCATTCCGGTAAGCTCCAGATAAGCTCGCAGAGCGTTCTGTGGCGGCGTGAGCCAGAAGAAGAGATCGACAATATTCCCAAAGACCGTGATGCGAAGACGCTGTGGATCGGCGTTGCCAACGTCGGCACGCAGGCGATAAGTCGTGTTCCAAAAGAGACTGTAACCGCGGGTGGAGTGCATCAACGGGACATTCTTGTAAGCCTGATTGAGTTGGCCGTGAATGTTTCCATCCCAGCAATCGACATCCCAGAGCGTCACCACGTGGCCGCGTTGGCCGAGCGCATTGAACCGCTCGCCGAAGCCATAGAGATCTTCGTTCGGGGCGAGATTCAATTTCAGATCTACCGCGATCACTTCCTGCGAAGGAGAGAGTCTGACGGCAAGATCGCCTGCGCCCAGGCTCCAGACAGTCTTGCTGTTCTTATCCCGCACAACTATGCGCCAGGGATGACCGTCGATCTGTATCTGAACATCGCCGCACCTGAATGCGCGCTCGCCGTCGGCAACAAGCTCTTCGTCTTCGGCCTGAAAATAGCCGGGATGCTCGTTACGCATGCGAAGAGCTCCTTTGCAAACACTGATCCAGAGCGGAAACCTGCACGCGCCGGCCGCGGCATCGAGCCGCAAATGCCTGTCATCGCGCTTGAATCCGCCTATGGACGTGACCGTAACCCACTCGCCGGTGCGGATGTTGCCCGCGGACTCATCGGCAAACCATCGGCGCGACGCGCGGTCGAGCTGATGGAGATAGACGTCGAGCGATTGGCAGGCGGCCGCAAAATTTCCCTCTTGCAAAGCGCGGTTTACGGCAATGCGGGCGTCCTGCGGGTAAAACTCACCGGGTCCAACAGGCCAGTTCGAGCCGTCGGTATGAAAGCTGAAACCTTCGAGCACCAGCGTGTCATGCAGACGCTGCGCCAATTTGACGCGCGCCGGCAGGGTTTCGCGCGTCGTGACGCGGTCAAGAGATTGCTGCTCGCGCCACAGAGCGAGGCGCTCCTGGAGATCGGGCCATACATACTGGGATGGCAACTGCCAGCGCAGAGCGCCACTGGGAAGAGCAATGAGAAAGCCCGAAGTCGAATGCATCGTTGGTTTGTCGCCGAAGCGGCAGACAATCAACAGGTCGGATGGCAGCGTGAGCGTCTGATCCAGGGCCACCGGACTGAGAATCTCAGAAGACTGGCCGCGCGAGCGCACGAGATTCAGCCCGAAGTATCGTTGGCTGGGCCTTCCGCCCAATCGATCCCATGGAATTTGAAAGCGCGCCGTCCACGCGCCCGGCTGCCGCTCGATGTGGACGTCGAATCCATCTCCGTTGCGCTCACCGCCAGAGTCGGCAGCAAAGAGCAGGACCCGGTCATTCCTCCAGTCCGGGCGGAATTGAACGTAGACGGCGTCAGGATAGGCGGATAGTTGAAAGCGGCCATTGCCAGGGTACTGGATTGGTTTGGCCAAACCGGGATTTCCGCGATAGAGTGGATCGAGTTCGGTGTTGTGAAACTCGACATGAAGGTTGTCGCTGTCCCACCATACGCCGGCCTCGGTTGCGGTGACCTGCGGAAACCCGCCAGCGCGCAGAAAGCGGCGGCAGAGAAGCGCATTGGCTCTGCCCGGCTGGCCGAGAACGAGAGACGAAACTCCAAAGTGCGCAACCGCTTGCGCGCCTTGACCGCGTGAAGGCCACGCCAATGAGGTAGCGGCGGTCCCGCCGATCAGTTTCAGGCATTCACGTCGCTTCATCGCCCTTTCCATTGCCCGCGGTTTATGCGAGTGTGCTGGACCACCCCAGAACAAGGATGGCGGCGAGCAGAACCAGCAGCCCCATCGTCATCCAAAGGCGGTCTTTCGCGTGCGTGAGCTTCCATTCGCCGATAAAGTAACCCATCACGTTGGCGGTGATAAGGCCGGCGATGAGCTTGAGCGGCCATCCAATGGCCGGCCCGAGCCTGCCGATCTTCGGCGACGCGAAACCGTAGAGAAAGATATCGCCGCCCCACAAAAGCCCCATCAGCGCGGCGAGACCGTAGAGGGTGGCCGCATTGGGCATTGCATATTTCTTCCAGGTCGCGTTCTTCCCCATCAGATAAGCGCAGAAGCAAAGATTAGGCACTGCGCCGCTGGTGAGCAT
>JASHOY010000276.1 GCA_030038435.1 Acidobacteriaceae bacterium
GCCTTCGGCAACCTGATCGGGGGGCAGGACCGGATCGAACACCTTACCCGGATTGATTTTTCGCTCAGGCACCAGCTTGATGAGCTCCGGCAGATTCCGGCGAACTGGCGCGGGCCCGCCGTGGAGACGGACATGCGAGAAGAACAGTTGTTCCCCGTCAAGCTCGACTCCGTGCGGCACGCCAACATAGCCGATCCCCCCACCGGGCCTTGTCGAACGAACGGCTTGCATCATCGATTCCTGCGTTCCCACGCATTCGAGAACCGCATCGGCCCCGAGGCCTTTTGTCAATCCCAGTATGCGCGTGACACCCTAGTCGCCGCGCTCCGTGACGATGTCCGTCGCGCCGAATTCAGTGGCCAGCATCTGTCGTGTGTCATGCCGGCTCATCGCGATGATCCGGCCTGCCCCCATCTGCTTGGCGGAAAGAATTCCGAGCAATCCCACGGCGCCGTCGCCGACGACCACGACAGTTGAACCTGGCTTCACATTGGCTGCATCAGCCGCAAACCAGCCAGTGCCCATCACATCAGAGAGCGTCAGTAGACTCGGAATCAAATCGTCGGGAGGAAGCTCGGGCGTGGAAACGAGCGTTCCATCAGCCAGGGGAACTCGCAACACCGGAGCCTGAGCAGTGGTCACGAACTCCCGCTGACGGCATGAAGTCTGGTATCCGGCATGGCAGTGAGGACATGTGTTGTCGGACGCGAAGAATGATCCGATGACAAACAGGCCAGGCTTCACCAATTTCACTCCTCTGCCGACCTCCTCGACAATGCCACAATATTCGTGGCCCATCGGGATCGGCTGCCCGATCTTCTGGATACCGCGGTTCCTTTGGTCCGTAAAGTACTGTTCCGCGCATTGTCTCTCCTCCTGCGTTAGCGCATGATGTAGCCTCCATCCACCGAAATGGATTGGCCTGTCACATAACTTGCGGCATCGCTCGAAAGCCATAGAACCGCATCCGCAATCTCTTCGGGGCGCCCCACCCTCTTCATTGGGACGCTCCGTTCCATCGCTTTCATGGCGTCGCCCTGGCCGCTGGCTACCATCTGATCGACCATCGGCGTCCAAATCAGGCCGGGACACACGGCATTGACGCGGATGCCGCGATCCGCATAATCAAGCGCCGCGCTCTTGGTGAATCCGATGACACCATGCTTGGCCGCGTGATAGATCCCGCGTTCCGCGCCTCCGACAAGTCCGCCGAGAGACGAGCAATTGACGATCGCACCGGTGCCCTGTTTGCGCATCTGCTGCAATTCGAATTTCATGCAACTCCATACGCCGCGCAAGTTGATCGCCATCACGCGGTCATAGTCATCGCGGGTTGTATCGGCTGTCTCCGCGAGGATGTTCTGAACGCCGGCGTTGTTGTAAGCGACGTCAAGCCGTCCGAAAACGGCGACGGTTCGCGCTACCATGGCTTCGACCTGGGCGTCATCGGAGACATCGCAACGAATCGCCAATGCCTTGTGGCCTTGCGCGGTGAGTTCGTTGGCCACGGATTGCGCGGCTTCTTCATTCCAGTCCGCCACGACCACGGCGGCGCCGGACCCAGCGAAGGCTTTCACCGTCGCAAGGCCCAGCCCCGACGCGCCTCCGGTGACGAGTGCTACTTTGTTTTCAAAAGATATGTTCATTGCATATACCTCAAATATCTGAAGGGGGCGTAATCCGGTTGTCGGTAGATACCGCCTGACCGTCTGTTAACTGCCAATCTCATTTGCCGTTTGCGTCGGCGCGTTTGTCGAACACCTCTTTGACTACCGGAAGCGCCGAGAACACATTGGGCCAGCCTGCATAGAAGGCGAGCTGTGTCAGCACTTCAGAAGCCTCGTTTAGCGTCAGACCGTTATCCATCGCTCGATTGAGGTGATAGGAAACCTGTGCGACCTGGCCCGACGCGATCAAGGCGCTGACCGTTACAAGGCTTCGGTCCCGCGGCTGAAGCCCTGGACGAAGCCAGAGATCACGAAACAGTACATCCGTGGTGTACTGCACTACGCCTGGCGCGACGGCGCCGAAGCTGTGTTCGATACTTGTGGCGCGCTGCGTTTCGGCAGGCTCGTTCAAGGGCAAAAGATCTCCCGATGCCGCCGGAAGTTGATCGGGGCTAATCCCACGCTTGTGAAATACCTCTTTGGCACTTATCACCGCCGCCATTGCGTTCTCCCAGCCGGAGTAGAAAGCAAGATGCGTGATGATCTCCGATATCTCAGCTGGTTTCACGCCGTTGTCGAGCGCGAGATTCATATAGTCATTCATCTCGACCGTCTGGTTCCGCGCGATCAAAGCAACGAGCGTCGCTATGCTGCGATCGCGGGGCGAAAGGCCGGGGCGTTTCCAGACCTCGCCGAACAGCCGGCTCTGCTCGTAGCGTTCTAACCCCGGTGCGACGGCGCGAATGTCGCCGCTCATCGATGTTTCTTGCGTTGTGTCGGTCTTGTACATGACTGCGTGTGTCTCCTTTTGAGGTGGAGCCGGGATCGAAAACAGCATGACCCCGACCGCCAGGAGAAAGCTCATCCTTTGCATCATCTGTGTTCCTTCGCCTAACGGTTGGTCATCTTTTCAAGGGCCGGCGGGTAGCGGTCCCCTTGCACTGGAATCTTTGAGGTGGCATCGTCGAGCGCTTTGAGGTCATCCGGCGTGAGCTCCACATATACGGCTCCGATATTCTCTTCGAGGCGCACAAGTTTGGTTGTTCCGGGAATTGGAACAATCCACGGCTTCTGCGCAAGGAGCCAGGCCAGCGCGATCTGCGCAGGCGTCACCTTTCTCTGTGCCGCAAATGAAGCGATCAGATCGACCAGAACCCGGTTCGCTTTCAGTGCTTCCGGCGCGAAGCGCGGAAAACTGCCGCGATTATCTTCGGGATCGAACTGCGTGTTTTCGTTAATCGTGCCGGTGAGAAATCCCTTGCCCAGCGGGCTGAATGGAACCAGGCCGATGCCAAGCTCTTCAAGAGTCGGAACGATCTCTTCTTCCAGGCGCTTCCACCAGAGCGAGTATTCACTTTGAAGTGCAGCAACGGGATGAATCGCGTGCGCGCGGCGGATGGTTTGCACGCCTGCCTCCGACAATCCGAAATATCTGACTTTTCCTTCCTGAATGAGATCCTTGGCTGCGCCCGCCACGTCTTCGATGGGCACATTCGGATCGACGCGATGCTGATAGAGCAGATCGATGGTGCCGATGTTGAGCCGTCTGAGCGAGCCCTCAACGCTCGCTCTGATATATTCCGGGCGGCTGTTGAGGCCGACGGGATGGGGCACCCTGTCGGAGTCAATCTGAAACCCGAATTTCGTCGCAATCACCACTCGGTCGCGCACAGGCGCGAGAGCCTCGCCCACGAGCTCTTCATTCACGAACGGGCCATAAACTTCGGCGGTATCGAAGAAGGTGATTCCACGTTCGACCGCAGCCCGAATCAGGGCGATCATCTCCTGTTTTGTGCCTGAGACCGCACCGTGCCCTGGGCTCAATCTCATACAACCAAGTCCCAAAGCGGAGACTTCGAGACCGCCTTTGCCCAGCTTTCGCGTTTCCATTTGTTCTCGCCCTCTCTGCACAGCGCTCAAATTGCTGCGTCACTTCTCAAGGAGCAAGCCGCTCACATGGTGTAGCCGGGCTTCTTGTAGAGCTTGTCTTCGTTGCCGACGATGTCCGAGTGATAGACCTTCGAAGCCCAATCCTTGGCCGGAATTTCTTCAAACGCCACGGACACGGATTCCGGGCCATAGTTCAGCGTTTCCATTACGCTCCTCGTAATTTCTTCCGCGAGTTGTGTCTTTTGACGTTGCGACTTGCCGGGCCACAGTTTGACGATAACGTGAGGCATAATCCCTCCGGTTCGCGTTATCTGGGGGCCTCGTGCCCCACTGCCGACGTCCACATATCCAGAGTGGACCTGTTTAGAGACTTTGAGAATCCCGTTTAATGTGCATGCGGTTGTGAGTACAATTCAAAAATGCTGCCGAATGACCTCAGCGCACTCGCCACCTTCCTCGTTGTTGCCGACGAACGCAGTTTCACACGAGCTGCAAAACGTCAGGGCGTCTCGCCTTCAGCGGTGAGCCACAGCATGCGCACCCTCGAAGAAGAGGTCGGCGTAAGGCTGCTGTCACGAACCACACGGAGTGTGGCGCTGACGGAAGCCGGCGAGCAGCTCCTCGGCCGGTTGAGGCCCGCTCTCGTTGAAGTTGGCGAGACACTGGAGCAAATATCCGGGCGGCGTGACAAAGCTGCCGGGCGCATACGTCTGCTGCTGCCCCGCCTTGCTGTCCGCTCGGTACTCGCGCCCATGCTCGGCAAGTTGAGCCGTGAGTACCCTGAGATCCTTCTAGATGTCACCACGGATGACAGCCGCCGGGACATCGTCGCGGAGGGCTTCGACGCGGGCATCCACTTTGGAGAGTACATCCAAAAAGACATGATCGCCGTACGAGTGTCCCCCGATCACCGGACGGCAATTGTTGGTTCTCCCACCTATTTCGACACCCATCCCCGGCCGAAAGTGCCCCGCGATCTGCTGCATCACCGCTGCATCAATTTCCGTCACGGCTCGGCTGGCTTATACCGATGGGAATTCGAGAAGGGAAGAAAATCTCTTTCCGTGGCGGTCGGCGGGCCTCTAATCGTCGACGATCTCGAACTCGTCATTCGCGGAGCGCTGGACGGAGTTGGTCTGGCTTTCGTAGCTGATCGGGAGATTTCTTCCGAACTTGTGGACGGGCGGCTGGTCCGGGTACTCCAGGATTGGTGTCAACCATACCCTGGGTTCTTTATCTACTACCCAAGCCGCAGGCAGCAGACCGCCGCGCTCTCTGCGCTGGTCAGCATTCTTCGACTGTGATGTGTGGCCGTTTCGCCGCGGAAGCTGACAGTCGACCGCATGGATTGGCGCATCTTGACTGCTTCGTGTCGACACCAGGCCAAGTCAACCTCCGAGACTGCTGTTCGCTTGGGACAGTAGTCGCTCGATGTAGACGGACAACGGTCGGCGATCCACTTGGCCGTAAAGCGCGATATCCTGCGCCTGATCCTCCGCCAAGCTGCACGGCTGGCAATTATGGGATCGCTCGTTGGTGTGGGCGCTGCGCTGCTTTTGCGAAAGGTCATGGCTGGCTTTGTATATGGGTTGAGCGGCAACGATCCCATGGTTTTGGGTCTCGTCCCGGGGGTGATGGTGGCTGTCATCCTCGCGGGAAGCTGGACGCCGGCTCGCAGAGCCTCGAAAATAGATCCCGTCACAGCTCTTCGTTATGAATAGACCCCGATTCCTTTTCAGTCCAAAAGAGGAAAATCCAGCCCGCCGTCGTTGTGTTCGCAATACCGATTGGGTTCAGATGGGCCTAGGGAAAGAATAGTCCGATGCCCTTGACGGATCTTCGTTTGATACTATGTTCGCAACAGTCTATTGGGAAAGATAAGGAGAGACTGATGACCAAAAGCAACGACGCTCATTTTCGCGACATCTTCCCGGAAGCGCCGGAGATGGAGGTTTTAAAATCTCTCCGCCTCCGTCCCATGCATGTACCCGGGTCATGAGGCGCCGCGATGTCTCTCTTCAACCACCTCTTCTCTCGAAATCGCCGCTACCGTGAGCTCTCCGACTCGATTCGCGAACACCTCGAAGAGAAGGCTGCCGAGCTCGTGGAGCAGGGTCTGTCGCGGGAAGAAGCATTCCAGACCGCCCGCCGCGAGTTCGGCAACGTTGCGCTTATCGAAGAGCGCAGCCGCGAGGTTTGGCAGTGGACCACATTCGAGGGCATCTGTGCTGACCTCAAGCTCGCAGTTCATCAGCTTCGCAAATCTCCAGTCTTTACGGCCACGGTCATCGCCACGTTAGCGCTGGGTATCGGAGCGAATACCGCCATTTTTTCGGTAATTGATGCGGTGCTTCTCAAGCCCATGGGCTATCCAGACCCGGGCCGAATTGTTCAATTCCTGCTCAAATCTCCCCAAGGCGGCGTCGTTCCCAGCTCATCCATAGCTGACTTTCGCGTTTGGCTCGAACAAACCCGCACCTTTCAGAATGTCTCCGCCTTCGACTTCGCGGGGAACGATCTGAGTTTAAAAGCCGGCGACTCCCCGGAAGAGGTCCGCGGGGTTCATGCGTCCGCGAATTATTTCCGGCTCTTCGGCGCGCCAATGCTTCTGGGACGCACGTTCGCACCAGAAGAGACTAGCCCGCACGGCGGCAACGTGATCGTTCTCAGTTATCCACTCTGGAAGATTCGCTTCGCTGGCGATCCTTATATCATCGGAAAGGCTGTCTCCCTGAACGACGAAGCTTACACGATAATCGGGGTCACAGGCCCCAGCTTTCAAAGCCATCCGTCGGCGGATCTCTGGATCCCCTTTCAGTTTGCTCTCAGCAGCACAGATCCGGTCCACTCCTTCCAGGTGGCGGGCCGTCTAAAACCTGGCATTACTCTTCAGAGTGCGAATGCCGAGTTGAAACTGGCCGCAGCCCGGGCGCGCCGCAGTCATACTTTCGCTGATTCGCATTTCGAGTTCGAGGTGAAACCCATCCGCGAGATGATCTTGGGAAATGTGCAATCTTCGCTGCTCATGCTGGCCGTAGCCGTGGGTCTGGTCCTGCTTATCGCCTGCGCCAACGTGGCCAATCTTCTTCTGGTTCGCGCCGCCGGCCGCCGGCATGAATTCGCCATCCGCTCAGCGCTCGGCGCCAGACGCATCCGCATCGTGCGCCAGCTCCTCACAGAAAGCGTCCTTATGTCTCTGATCGGCGGCACGCTGGGCGTCCTACTGGGTCTCTATGGAATTCGCGTGCTCCTGGCCGTCAGTCCCGGCGACATTCCACGCTTCGACGGCGGCGGGGCATTCCTCGCTGCGGATTGGCGGGTTTTTCTCTTCACCGTCGGCCTGTCGGTCTTTACAGGAATTCTCTTCGGGCTCTTTCCCGCACTCACGGCATCGCACCCCGATCTCAACCGTACCCTCATCGAGAGCGGCAATCAGCAGAGCGCCGGTCTTCGCCAGAAACGCGCGCGCTCCTGGTTCGTCATTAGCCAGATATCCTTGGCTGTCGTGCTTCTTATCGGCGCCGGACTTCTCATTCGCACTTTCATCGCTCTGCGCGCGGTGAACCCCGGTTTTGATCCTCAGAACGTGCTCAGAATCGACATGTCGCTTGCCGGCCAGCGTTTTGCCACCACGGCCGATGCCTCAACCTTCGTCAGCAATGCCCGCCTGCGCATCAACTCTATTCCCGGCGTCCAGAATTCGGCAATGTCCTGCTGTCCGCCGTTCACAGATAAACTGGGCCTTCCATTCGACGTGGTCGCTCGCGTCCTGGGAAATCCTGCCGTCAGGGGCAGCGCCCTTTGGATGGACGTCACTCCAGGCTACTTCGACGTCCTCAAAATCCCCATTTTGCGGGGCCGAGTTTTTACAAAGCTAGACACCGCTTCTGCGCCCCCGGTTGTTCTTATCAACCAGGCGATGGCAAAGGAATTCTGGCCCGATCAGAATCCGCTCGGTCAACAAATCGTGATTGGCGCCGGTCTGGGGCCGCCTCAGCTGCCGAACATTTCCGGCAAGCCAAAGCGGCAGAGCGGCGGCGATGACCAGAGCAGATTCAAAGACGCGCCTCGACTGATCGTTGGCGTAGTGGGGAGCTCGCGGAATGCACTAAGCACCCCTGCATCGGCTGAGATGTTTATTCCGCAGGCGCAGGAGTCCGACAAGATGACCGCTTTTTGGAACCGGTTCGCTCCCGCTTACTGGCTGGTGCGCACCCGTGGCGCGCCGCGGCCGCTCGCACCTCTGATTGCGAAAGAACTTAGCCAAGCCAGCGGCGGCCGCGCCGTTGCCCACATCCGCACCATGGATGAAGTCATGCGCAATTCAATTTCCCGGGAGAATTTCAACATGCTCCTGGTGACCATCTTTGCCGCGTCGGCGCTGGTGCTGGCCATCATTGGAATCTACGGAGTCGTGTCCTACTCGACTGCGCAGCGCAGTCGGGAAATCGGCGTGCGCATGGCGCTTGGTGCTGGCCGATCTGAAATTCGCAACCTGATCTTAAGGCAGGGAATGCTTTTGGCCATGGTCGCGATCTCGATTGGAGTATGCGCAGCCTTGGCTCTTGCGCGCTTCATTTCGAGCCTTCTTTTTGACGTTACTACCTGGGATCCGCTGGTATTTATATCTGTTCCTATATTCCTGTTTTCAGCCGCTTCGCTTGCCGTCTGGCTACCGGCGCGGCGCGCTATGCGGATTGATCCCGTGCAGGCACTACGCGGTGAATAGGGGTTTCGGGAATGGCTCTACCATGCCATTTTCCGCAAAAGTCTGATTTTGCTGGGGCGATGGTTACGAACGGCGCATAGTTGGCCTGGCGTCTCAGTTCAACGCCGGGACGATGGGTGAACACGGGGACAGGTCGCGGCACATCCCGGTTGAGGACGTGACTCACTCTTGCTGGACCCTCCGTCGGTGCTTGGCGGAGAATTTAATCATCCGATGTCAGTCGCGGGCCACTGGACGGGTGAAATGGATTTGCCTGATACCAGCCGTACTTCGGCTTGAATGAGTGCTGATTTGAATCAGCGCTCATCGGCCATCGCCAACTGATGAGACAGGTCACGTTCCCAGGGGCACCAGGCCATCTCCAAGTCTGCCCCGCGAATTGAGCGCTTCACGGCGATGAAGTTGTCTTTCTCTCGATGGGCCAGTGCAAAGCGATCCGTCTCCATTCTTCGCACCGTTCACTCATTTATCCGCCCGACGATTGCATCGCGGCGAGGCTCTCCTGTACCGTCGGCGTGGAGCCGGCGGCAATATCCTGGCCGCGACGGTGGTGGAACTGCGAAAGCGTCGAGTTGGCCGCTGCCAGTGCAGCGATGCGCTCCACATAGGCCGCAAGATTGATTCCCGGTAGCGCACAGAGCACCAGATCGGCGGTGAAAGTGTCAACATAGGCGCGGGCGCCGCAGCATCCGAGGCTGAGAGCCGCCAGTCCTGTATTTTTAACCTGTGGAATCACCGCGCAGGCGGGCCGTCCCATCGCAGGAGGATTCCGATGCTCCACCTGCTGCACCGCTTCGCTAAAGATCAGAGCCTGGCTGGCATCGCAAAAGAGCAGGACAACCTCCGCAGGAAGCGGTGAGTGCGCCAGCGGGGCATAAACGATGTGTTTTGGCTGGGCGCCTAGCACCGGGATCAGAGGCAGGTCATCGGGCCTGACGTAGCCGAGACCGCCAAAGATCATCAGGCAGTCTTCGAGGTCCTTCTGCAGCGACGTCGACTGCTCGAGGTTGTGGGTGTAGCTGCCTACAGCGCATAAGGCGTGGTCTTTGGCAGAAGTGGCAAAAGCGGCTGTGGCTGCCTCTCGCCAGAACTGGCATCCGGCAGGCGCATGGCCCTGATGCGCCGGCACACCGTCGGGGACCGATTCAGGGAAACTGACGGCGACTGGCGCCTGGGCCAGCCGGAGACTGCGTGTGAGAGTTGCTGCGAGTTCCGAATAGGATTGATTCATTCGCTGGATTCCTTTTGAAGCAGGGTGAGTTTCTGAGGAAATGCGGAGCTCCGACTCATGCGCAGTGCATAGGTCCCGCTCTGCGAGTCCCGGCCGCGGGACATCACCATTGACGGTCAGTACGATTCACCCTTTCTCGGCTGTAAAGCCAAGCTCCGCAATCGCCGAACGAAGCGTATTCTCATTAACGAGCTCAGGAAGATATTGGATCGTGACCATCCCCTGGGGGTAGGTCGCGTTCGCAGCGATAACGCCCCTCTCGCGGCGAAGCAGCGTTTCCAGGCCAACCGCGCAGGCCACGCAGGTAAATCCGCGGACCTGCCAAGTGACCGTCAGCATCTCTTTCGCCTCCACGGAAGGGTCTTTGGGATTGTCGCGCAGTGCCTCAATGGCGCCGAACGACGCCAGGCCGGTGGCTCCGGAAAGGGTGGCGAGCTTGAGAAATTGTCTGCGAATCATGAAAGTCTCTCCTGACAACGAATGCGATTATCTGGCGACGGCATCGCCGGGTTCATATTTCCATGCAGTTTCGATGATTGCGTGATCGGCAAACTGAAGGTCTGTGTACGCGCTGAACGGGAGCTTTTCTTTGAGCAGGCCGGTTTTTATCATCAGATCCCGCACTTCATCGAAGTCTGCTTTCTGCGGTTCCAGCAGGTTATACCGGATCCGCGCCATGGGCTTGGTCAGCGCCCAGCGCAGCAGTGCCGGCTTCTGGTGGTAGTAGTAGCGTCCTACGAAATCCGCAGCATCGATCCGGTGAGGCCGGCTGGTGTCGAGCCAGAGACCGGAGCGCGCGATACCGTCCACTAACAGCTGCACTACCTCCGGGCGACTCTGAATGAGGTCTTCGCGTGCCACCAAGATGCACGACATGTAATTGGGCCAGTATTTGTCGGCGTAGAAAAGAATGCGGCCGTAGCCGCCCATCTCCGCCTGCGAGGGGAAGGGCTCGCCCATTACGAAGGCGTCAATAGCGCCGGCTTCGAGTGCACCGGCGACGTCAGGCGGAGCCATCTCGACCATCTTCACCGAATCGGGAGGCATGTGATAGGCCTGCATGGCGCGGAACAGCAGGAGCCGCTCGTCGGAAAAGCGGCTGGGGATGGCAATGGTCTTGCCGCGCAGCTGGCCGAAGTTTTTGATCGGGCCGTCCTTGCGCACCACTACCGCGCTGCCGTTTCGATGGCCGAGGTAAACCACCTTGATCGGCACGCCTTGCGCCGCCAGCGCTATCGCCATCGGAGCCACAATAAACGCCGCCTGAATTTTGTTGGCGATGAGCGCTTCCTTTAATTCCGGAAACCCCTGGAACATGCGCGGCAGAAACATCTCGCCGCTCTCGGAGTATTTGGAAATGTAGTCCGTTACCGGACAGGTGAGCTGGCAGGTCACGGGGATATAGCCGACCACCACCTTGCGCTTTGCCACCGGCAGGTAATCGTTGAATACCGCCGTCCAGTTCACGTTGAGCCAGCCATGGAGGCCGGAGACAAGCATCAGCCAGGTAACCGCGCCGGCGATCACCTTGTTCTTCAAACTCCAGGTGCGCACGCTGACAATACTCTTAAGATTCATTGCGGAACCCCCAGCGAACGGGCTTGATGGTTTCCAGCCGGCGAAAGAGTACATCGAGGATAAGGCCGATCACGCCAATCAGGAGCATGGCTCCGACCACCAGGTCGTAGCGCTTGCCCGAGTTGCGCGAGTCAATGATCAGAAAGCCGAGACCCGAACTTACAGCGATCATCTCGCCGGCTACAACAACCAGCCATGCGATGCCCAGTGCGATGCGCAGGCCGACAAGAATCTGAGGCAGTGCCGCAGGAAACACAACGCGGGCCAGAAGCTGCGGCGCCGTGAGCCCGAAGTTGCCGCCTGACCGCCGGTAAATCAGCGGCACATTAGCCACCGAGTCCACGCAGGTCACAACAATGGGAAAGAATGCGCCCAGGAAAACCAGAAAGATGGCGGCATGGTCACCGACTCCAAAAAACAGAATGGCCACGGGAATCCAGGCAATGGGGCTGATGGGGCGAAGAATCTGCATCACCGGATTCGCAATTTGATTGAGATCCGGATACCAGCCCAGCAGCAACCCCAGGGGGATACCAAGACCGAGCGCCGTGAAATACCCGATGGCTACGCGGCGCAGAGAGTCGATGATGTCGCGCCAGAGCACGCCTTCCCGGACCAACTGGGCCAGACCGCGCTCCACTGCCCGCGGCGACGGGAACACTGTGGTGCCTGACCAGATCACCGCGTACCGCCAGAAAATAAGAAAGAGAGCGGTGGCCAGGATCGGCCAGAGCCAGCGTTCCAATCTGTGTACGGGGCTGGAATGGGTCATAGCCGGTGCGCCAGTCCAATCTGGTTGAGGATGCCGTCGCGCAGTTCGAGGTAACGCCGCGAACTGATGTCCCGGGGATGCGCAACGTCGATGGAGACAACCTGCTGGATTCTGCCCGGTCGTGCACTCATCACCACAACGCGGTCTGCCAGTTGCACTGCCTCGTCGATGTCGTGCGTGACAAACAGGATCGTCTTGCGCTCCGCCTGCCAGATGCGCAGCAGTTCCCCGCGCATGATCATGCGGGTAATGGAATCGAGGGCGCCGAACGGTTCGTCCAGAAACATCACGTCGGGATTCACCGCCAGGGCGCGGGCGACCTCGACCCGCTGTTTCATCCCGCCCGACAGCTCATGCGGATACGACTTCCCGAAACCTTCCAGTCCGACCATGCGGATGTAATGATCCACGCGCTGTGCGCGTTCGTTGCGCGAAAGTTTGCTCAACCCAAAGCCGATGTTTCCTTCCACCGTCAGCCAGGGAAAGACGCCGCGCTCCTGAAATACGAAGATGCGGCGCGGATCGGGCCCTTTCACCATCTCTCCATCGATGCGAATCTCCCCGCTGGTGGGCTTCAGAAAACCCGCCATCGCGCTCAGCAGCGTCGATTTCCCGCAGCCCGACGGCCCAAGCAGGCATACGAATTCTCCATCGTCTACTTCAAGGTCGATGTTCTCCAATACCTGCAGCGTCTTGCCCTCGCGCAAGAAGGCCATGCCCACGTTCTCGGTCCGCAGCTTGACAGGGAGGCTCGATTTGGGTGATTCGGCCGTCGCCATAACTCTTTCCGTTGCTGTATTCACTGTTTCTCCTCAAATCCCCAGCGCAGCGCGTTGGCCCGCTCCAGTGAGCGCACTCCATTGTCCAGCAGCAGTCCGACCACCCCGATGATAACCATGCCGGCAACCACAAGATCGTAGCGATTGCCGGCGTTACGGGCGTCCACGATAAGAAAGCCCAGCCCCGAGTTCACTGCGATCATCTCGGCAGCCACCACAACCAGCCAGGCAATGCCGAGCGTGATACGCAAGCCGGTCATCAGCCGCGGAACGATGGCTGGAAAGAGAATCTTTTGCATCAGGGCGACTGGTCCCAGCCCGAAGTTGCGCCCCGCGTTGATGTACACGGCAGGCACGCTCTGCACCGCGTTGATTACCGTGAGCAGCAGGGGCAGAAAGCAGCCGACAAAGATCAAAAAGACGGCAGCCATGTCACCCACGCCAAACCAGAGGATGGCGATGGGAATCCAGGCCAGCGGCGAGATGGGGCGCAGAATCTGCAGGATCGGGTTCAGCGCCATTTCCGCGCGCTTGTACCACCCCACCGCAAGCCCCAGCGGCACGGCGATGCAGACCGCCAGAAAGAATCCCCAGGTGACACGAAACACTGAAGCGACGGTATCTTTGACAATCAACCCGTGCGGCACCAGATCGGCAATGCCCTGCGCCGTCTTCCAGGGTCCCGGCATGAGCTGATGCGGGTGCAGCGAGACTGCCAGCTGCCACGCGCCAAGCAGCAGGAGAATGAAGACGCCGGGCTTAAGCCAGGAATAAGCTTTCAAGACGTTTTGCCCTCGCGGGGAATTACGGGGTCAATATCGCTCACGCGCCCGAGACACGTGTAATCGGAATCACGGCAAGTATAGAGAAGCGATCATTCCCGTGCCTCCTCCAAAAGTTTGAATTATGGTTCCTCCAGGGCCTGCGACGATATTTAAGGCATCACGATTTGCTGAATGTCGTCACGCCCGGCCGGACGGGTCGACCGCGTGGCTACGCAATTGCGATAACTCAGCGCTTCAAATCTGTTGCCGCATGGCCGCGCGGGGAGGACTTTCCTTACAGGCGTTCTCCATCCAAAGTTTGGCTGCTGTCTGCAACTTCATAAGGAAGACACTCGCAAGGTGGCTGCTTAGAGTGACATGTGAAGTGCTAGATTGAAGTCTGGCACCCTGAATCTCCCGAAGGTATCTTCCCCTGCGTGAACGAAGATTCCCATCACCGGTTTGCGGTCGGAAGCCGCCCGGCTGGCATCCGGCCGATAGTACCGGATTTGCCGGGAAGACAAAGACTGATTCGCAACTGCCCGCTGAGGATGGCGCGTCATTTCCTTGCCCGGACGGTCATGGCTGCGCCGGTCGCAATCTCCCTCCTCGCCGCATTCTGCCTGCTTTTCACAGGATGCCGCTCCCATAGCGGTCTTCCTGCCCCCGCCTCAAAGGCCTACCGGCAATTCGTTTCTAGTTTCTACGTTGGCCTGTCCGCGCTTCAGGTGGGCAACGACGTACTGGCGGACAGCAGCCTGCAGAAGGCCGCGCAAATCGCTCCCGGCGAGCCTGCGGCGTGGGCGGACTGGGGAATTCTTGCCCTGCGCGAGCGCAACTTTCAACCCGCGTCCGACCGTTTCCGGCGCGCTCTCAAAATCGCGCCCAAAAACAGCCACATATATTTTTTGCAGGGGCTTCTCGGCAGCGCTCAGGGCGATACTCAACAGGCCATTGAGAACTACCGCAAAGCCGTGGAACTTGATCCTGAAAACCTTCACGCGGTGTACGCACTGGCGCTGGCCATTGAACGGCAGGGGGGCGCGGGCAGCGAAGAGCAATTCGAGAAGCTCATGGAACAAATCCTGAGTGTTCAGCCCAATAATCTTGCCGCGCTGTTGGAGTTGAGCCGTGTGACCGCAAAACTGGGCGAGGTCACCGTACTCCGCTCTGCGGTCCAGCGGATCGCCGCGCAGGGCGCCCACTGGCCACCCGACGCGAAACAGGAACTTACATCGCTGCAGGCGGCGGCGTCCGGCCCCGATCCCGCGTCGGCCGCATTGCGCAGCGTTTTTTTGCGCAACGTGCTCATGCCGCTTGCGGATTTTCGAGCCAACCTTTCCGACCTGCGGCTCCCACCCGGCGACGATGCGCAGCCGTTCACGCGGCCGCTGCGCCTCCCTGCGCCAGCCTCAACGCCCGCGCCCGCCGATATGGGCATCACTTTCAGCCCCCAGCCCGTTCCCGGCATCGCGAAGATTAAAGGGAGCAACCGTTGGACATGGATCGGCTCGCTTTCCCTTGACGGTCAAGGACCGCCTTCCGTGCTGGTGGCCGACGCCCATCAGGTGCGGCTCTCCACCGGGGCCGTCTTTCCCTTTCCGAGTGGTCGCTCCGCCGTCGCGCCCACACCGGAAGGAATTTTGCCTCTCGATTTCAATTACGACTTTAAAACCGACCTCGTGCTCGCTGGCGCGGGAGGGGTTCGCCTCCTGGCTCAGAAGAGTCCCACTGACTTCGCCGACGTGACCGCTAAAACGCGCCTTCCCGAATCGATTCTTGACGCCTCCTATATCGGAGCCTGGGCTGTGGACATTGAGGCCGACGGCGATCTCGACATTGTCATGGGTCAGGCGTCGGGTCTTCCCACGGTCCTGCGCAACAACGGCGACGGCACATTCACCGCCACCCACCCCTTCGCGGGAATCTCCGGCATACGCCAGTTTGTGTGGGCCGACGTCAATGGAGATGGTAATCCGGATGCTGTTCTCCTCGATGGCGCCGGGCATTTGCACGTGTTTTTCAATCAACGCGCAGGCAAGTTTGTTGAAAGAGCCGTCCCTGCCGGGTTTGCTTCAGCCAGGGCTATCACTGCGGGTGATGTGAATGACGACGGCGTTCTGGACATTGTTGCGGTTTTGACTGACGGCTCCATTTCACGCCTTTCCTGGGCAGACGACGATCGGCAATGGACCTTCTCGACCCTGGCTTCGGTTCCAGACCCGTCTGTCAATCTGGCCGGGGATGTCCGCCTTCACGCCGCTGACATCGACAACAACGGAGCCATCGATCTCGTGCTTGGCCAAGTGTCGCCCTCCGCAAGCCGCGGGGCAGGCGCCTTTGTGTGGCTTGCCGATGCGTCGGGAAAGTTCCATCTCCTCGGCCGCCCTGTCGGTCCGCCGCAAGTTTTCGCTCTGGCCGACGTGCGCGATGATGGCAGGCTCGCGCTGCTCGGACTCGGCGCCGACGGCCAGGCGCAGGAAGACCTGAACCAGGGCACAAAGAATTACCACTGGCAGACCATTCGTCCGCGCGCTAGGCAGGCCACTGGAGATCAGCGCGTCAATTCGTTCGGCATCGGCGGCCAAGTCGAAATCCGTTCGGCGCTGCTCACGCAGATGCTTCCCATCACCGGTCCACAATTGCACTTCGGCCTGGGAACTCATTCGCAAACCGACGTCGCCCGCATCACCTGGCCTAATGGAACTGTCACTGCCGAGTTCTCTCTCAAGGGCGATCAGGAGGTGCTCACCGAACAGCGCCTCAAAGGCTCATGCCCCTTCCTCTTTGCATGGAACGGGAAAAAGATGAACTTCGTCATGGACACCGTACCCTGGGGTTCGGCCATCGGACTGCGCATTAACAATCTCGGCACTGCGGCAATCGCCGCCACTTCGGAGTGGTTCAAGATTCCCGGCCGTGATCTGCTCCCGCGCGACGGATTCTATGACCTTCGTATTACCGGCGAGTTGTGGGAGACCTATTACTACGACTACCTCGGTCTCATGGTCGTCGATCACCCCCGGGGAACCGCGATCTTCACCGACGAGCGCTACGTCGTTCCGCCGGTCAAGTTGGCCATCACGGCAACCGGCATTCCGCATCCCATCGCACGCGCCATCGACGACAACGGCCACGACGTAACCGCCATTCTGCGCTCGCTCGATGGCAGGTATCTCGACAACTTCGGCCTCGGCCAGTATCAGGGAGTTACCCGCGACCATTACGTCCAGATTGACCTCGGTCCCAACGTCCCCACTTCGGGCCCGCTCTATCTCATCGCCAAAGGATGGCTGCACCCATCTGATTCCACAGTCAACGTAGCGATGGGTCAGGGGCATGGGGAGCGGCCGAAACCGCTCAGCCTTTCCATTGAGGACGCGCACGGCGACTGGCGCGTCGTAAGGCCCAACCTCGGCTTCCCCGCTGGACGCAACAAAACTTGCCTCATCAATCTGACCGGGCTCTTTCACTCCGGCCAACCGGAGCGTCTCCGCCTCAGCACCAACCTGGAAATCTACTGGGATCAGATTGAGTGGGCGCGCGGTCTCCCGGAAACTCCCTTGAGGATTACGCGTTTGGCGCCTTCCTATGCCAACCTGCACTATCGTGGTTACTCGGTCATCCATAAGGCCAGTGAGTCGTCGCCGGAGATTCCCGACTACAATCGCCTGATGGCTACAACACAGATCTGGCCTGACCTTACCGGCTACTACACCCGGTATGGAGATGTTCGCCCCCTGCTGCGGAAAGTCGACGACCGCTACGTGATCATGAACGCAGGCGACGAACTGTCCCTGCGCTTTCCGGCGCTTGCACCGCCGCCGGCAGGGTGGGTGCGGGATTATGTGATTGCCGGCGACGGCTGGGTAAAGGACGGCGACTATAACACCGTCGACTCTGCGACGGTTCGCCCGTTGCCTTACCATGCCCGCCGAATCTACGATAGCCCGGCTAAACCACTGGAGGACGAGTGGGTCTACCGCCACCATCGTGAGGACTGGGAGACTTATCAAACTCGTTATGTCACGCCCTCCGATTTCGACAATGCCTTGCGGAGCTCGGCCCGTCGATGAAGCGCATTTCCATTGCACGGCTCATCCTCTGGCTGTTCTTTGCCGCGCTGATTGCCGTACCCGTGATCCTTACCCGCAAACCCTCTACGCAGAAGAACGAGCAATCGGATTTCGATGCCCAATCGGCGCTTTCCCGCTACGGCTTTTATTTCACCGAGGACTCCGCGCAGGCCGGGATTCACTTCCGTCATGAAGCTCCAGTGCTCGACCCTAAGCTCGCCGCCATTATGCCCGAGGTGGCATCGATGGGGGCATCGGTCTCCATTGTCGATTACAACCGTGACGGTTGGCCCGACATTTACGTCACCAACAGCCGCATCGGCAGCATGAATGCTCTTTACCGCAATAATCACGATGGAACCTTCACGGACGTTGCTCCGGAACTCGGCATCGCCGACGTGAACAAACCCGGCACGGGCGTCTCCATGGGCGCCGTGTGGGGCGACTACGACAACGATGGCTACCCCGATCTCTTTCTCATCAAGTGGGGCAAGCCCATGCTCTTTCATAACGACCACGGTCGCGGCTTCACCGATGTCTCCGCACAAGCCGGACTGCCGCAATGGATGAACGCCAATACCGCGCTCTGGTTCGACTACGACGACGATGGCAAACTCGATCTCTTCGTCGGTGGCTACTATAACGAGAACATCGATCTGTGGCATCTGAAGACCACACGGATCATGCCCAACAGCTTTGAATATGCCGACAACGGGGGCCGCAAATATCT
>JASHOY010000277.1 GCA_030038435.1 Acidobacteriaceae bacterium
TGCAAAGCCTTGCGCTGTACCTGCGAATGCCAAAGCCAAAGATCACAAGAGACATCACAGGGGCAACGACGATTCCACGAACTACAACATCAGCGAGGCTGAGCCAGGGCTCGTTCCGCTGAACTGCGCCGGCGCCCAAAACGCCAAAGAGTTCGACCGCAATCAGATGGTCGGCGTCGGCAGCCACATGATCAAGATCCGCCCCGGCAGCATTGAAGACGTGAACGCGGTGGGCAATCGCAACATCGGCGGGCGCGGCCTCGGCAACTGGTATTCCGAAGAGGACGAAGTCAGATTGGGCAAGCAATACGCCGATCAGGTCGACCGGAGCTCCCGCTTCATCACCGATCCGGTGGTCGATGAATACATCAACCGCATCGGCCAGAACATCGTCAGAAACTCCGACTGCAAGGTTCCCTTCACCATCAAAGTCATCGATTCGGACCAGATCAACGCCTTTGCGCTTCCCGGGGGCTTCTTTTACGTGAATTCCGGCCTCATCCTGGCCGCCGATGAAGAGGCCGAACTGGCCGGCGTGATGGCCCACGAAACCGCGCACGTTTGCGCTCACCACGCCGTACGCGAAATGACCCGCATGCACTACGCGCAATTGGGCATGATCCCTCTAATCATGTTTACCGGTTATAGCATGGCCGGTTATGGACTCTACGAGGGCGCCCAACTCGCCATCCCAGTGGCGTTCATGAAGTTCTCTCGCGATTTCGAGGCGCAGGCTGACTACCTGGGCGTGCAATACATGTACCGCGCCGGCTACGATCCGCAAGCCATGATTTCAATGTTTGAGAAGATTGAATCCCTGGAGAAGCGAAAACCGGGCATCGTCGCCAAAGTCTTCGATACTCATCCCCAGACCCCCGACCGCATTTTGCACACCCAGGAGGAGATTGCCGAAATTCTGCCGGCGCGCGACGAATATCTGGAGACGACTTCGGAGTTCAATGCCGTGAAGGCACGCCTGGCGCGCATTGAAAACAGGCGCCGCCTGGTTCAGCCCAACCGCAACCGACCCTCCCTGCTGCGGGCCAGCGGCAACGACGGCAGTGGCACTGACACTACCAACCTGCCGACTTTGCACCGTCGCGACGATGGCGGCGAGCAGGACTGAATTCAGTCCCGTATCATGCAGAAATTTTCCGGTGACTTCGCGCGCAGCTAATCGTGCACCATTTCCCGGAACAGCGGCGATTGCAGCAAGCTCCTGAACTCGTCATCGCTGGCCGAGAAGTTGATTGCAAGCTGCCCCGCATTCGACGACACCGTGGTGTCGCTGAGCGCCTGCTTCTCTGCATCCGTGCCGCCGGTCGTCTTGCGCAAAAGAATCGCCGCCGTCAGCAGCGATGACATGGTAGCCGCGGTAATCGTATCACCCGTGACGATGGTCAGGTTGAAGCTCACTCCGTGCTCGAAATCCATCGAGTACCACGATGCCTGCAGCCGCTTTTTTACGGTGTCGAAATCCGTCAGCCCTCCCGCCTGGCCCAGCACCCCGCGCATCATGGTCTGCGTCCCGGCGGCATCGAGGATGCTCCACAGATCCTGCGAATCCACGCTCTGCATGGCGCTCATCATGGTGTTATTGGTCAACAGGCTCTGCGCATAGCCGTCGCGCGCATCCAGAGCGTCCTTCACCGCGTCGTTGCCGCCAAAGACCATGGTCGAGGGATCAACAAAGCACAGCACCATTCCCGAGCGGCCCAACGGCCAGATGTTATTGGCGCGCAGCGTCTGCGGCTTGTATTTCAGCTTGCGGAAATTGGCGATGATATCTTGCGTGTCGAACTGCCCTTGCGCGATGCCCACCGTATCCATGGAGCTGCTGGAAGGCGACGGCCTGAACAGGGCAAATGCCAGCACGTCCACGTCGTGATTGTCGTTCAAGCC
The DNA here is from genome assembly GCA_030038435.1 of Acidobacteriaceae bacterium. GTDB lineage: Bacteria > Acidobacteriota > Terriglobia > Terriglobales > Acidobacteriaceae > Telmatobacter. Next base: position 1,903 of record JASHOY010000277.1, read on the forward strand.
CGACTTCATCAGCGCCTGCTCGAACTGTTTCAGCTCCGGCGGCATCACCTGGTCGCGCAACGCCATTGCCGACGTGGAGTTCTGCATGGCCCGGTAGTCAATCACCACCAGTTGCTGCACGTCATGCGGAATCGCCGAGCGCGCGTCCGTGGAGAGCTGCGCGGCCGGCGCGAGCGTTGCCGTCATGAACAGCACGGGAAAAATCGCAAACCTGATAAACGCCTTCAACAATTCATCCTCCGCAAGCCATTGGCGCGCGCGCCACTGCTGCCCGCGACGAATTGCCTGCCATTCCCGGTCCGCAATCTCGCGAACCCGATCTCTGTTTCCAAATCCGATACCGCAATTCTACGCTCCCTGCGGTTTCCGGTGCTTCCACCCATCGGTGCGCAGTTACACCGATTTCACTTGAGTTGCGGGCGCAAGCGGCCATGACATAGGCGCCTTGAGCCGGCGCTCCAGTATTTTCGCCTGCGGATCAAACCCGCTTAATTGACGCATCCATTCGCTTTCCCGCTCACAGGCAGCCTCGGGAATCAGCCCGATGACTTCACCTTCAGCAATGGTGACCTTGTGCCGCTCGGCCGCCGCGGCGATTCTTTGATACACCGCCGAAAGCGGCGTCGCCTGAAAATCCGTGATGTTCATCGAGAGCTGCGAACGGCCGTGGACCACCACTCCCATGGCCTTCACGCCCTGCAGTCCGCCCGTAGCCGCCCGAATCTCCCGGGCCATAGCGCGCACCACCGAGATGGGGGCGGAATCGAAATAGATGTTGTAGGCCACCAGAAATTTGCGCGCGCCCACAGCGCATGCGCCTGCGGTCGGGTGCAGGGCAGGACCGCCCAAATCCGGCCGCCGCGACGAATCTTTGTTGACTGCTTCCCGCAGTCCCTCAAATTGGCCGGACCGCACCTTCTCAAGATTGGCGCGGTCGGGCCGCGAAGCGGCGGCTTCATAAAAATACACGGGCACGCCAAAGCGCCGCCAGATCTCCAGCCCCGCCTGACGCGCCAGCAGCACGCACTGCTCGAGTTTAATTCCAGACACCGGCACGAACGGAATCACGTCCGCGGCGCCGATGCGCGGATGCACGCCCCGCTGCCGCGTCAGGTCGATCAGTTCCACCGCTTTGCCCACGCCCTGCACTGCTGCTTCCACCACGGCAGCCGGATGCCCGGCGATCGTCACCACCGAGCGGTTGTGATCCGCGTCCATCGACCAGTCCAGCAGGTGCACGCCATCCACGCGCATGGCGCTTACGATCGCCTCCACGCGACCGGAGTCCGCACCCTCTGAGAAATTCGGAACGCACTCGACAACCGCTTCGCTCACTTGCTCACCAGCCCGCCGCAACGGCCAGCGCCCGTCTCCCGGGCGCTTAACGCCAAAATGTATATCCAACCTGTATTTGAACACTCGCGTTCACGCCCGGGTTGCGGTCGCCCAGCGACGCCGAGGAAATATGCACCGCATTTACGCCCAGGTCAAGGGAACGTCCGGAGCGCAGAAAATAATGGACGCCAGCTCCTCCTTGAGGCATAAAGTTCCACACCGAAGTGGCTCCCGGCGTCCCCTCCGGCACCAGTTGATCGGGTGGAAACTTGTGCGTGGTATAAATCAAGCCGCCCGCGGCCTGAAACCAAGGCTGAAAGCGGCGCGAATGGGTCAGAAAGTTCCAGCGGAAAATCACCGGCATCAGTGCCACGCCATGGAAGTTTCCTCCGCCAAAAGGCACTTCGAAGCGCTCTCCCTGGTAAGTTTCAGTCTGGTCATGCGGAGCCGGCGTGTAAGCCTGCCACAAGGGCATGATTTCGCCGCCGTATTCAAACTGTCCGCTGAAGATGCGGGCATGAACCACCGGTGTAATCACCTTACCCAACTGGAGCCCGCCCCACAGGAACTTGTAATTCGCGCGGTTTCCCACTCCCGTTCCCCAGTTGATGAAAGGTCCCATCTCCCAGCTCCGCTCGGTGCGCACCTGCGCAACCGGGTTCGCGGAGTTCTCCGCACTTCCATCCGGCGCTGCCGGTGCTTCGGCGGAGGCGAGTATCGATCCCGCCAGCAGAACAAACAAAAACAGATTCGCAATTCGACGCAATGCCGCTCCCATCCCCTTTCCGGCTTTTCAACTCAAAAAAAGACCGCCACGTCCGGGCGGCCCTTTCTCTGCCTGCTTCATGCCGGCTTAACCGGCCGCATGTTCCATCTGAGCCGAATCCATATCGAAATTCGAGTAGACGTTCTGCACGTCGTCCAGGTCCTCCAGCGCCTCCAGCAGTCGCACCATCTGGCCGGCTGTATTGCCTTCGAGCCTTTGATAGGTGGAAGCCAGCATGGTCACTTCGCCGATCACGGTGGGAATGTTTGCTGCGCGCACTGCCGCCAGAACCGTCTCAAATGCGCCGGGTTCGGTCGTAATCTCCCACGAGTCGCCTTCGTCGCTCAGATCTTCGCCGCCATGCTCCAGCACGATATCCATCAGCCGTTCTTCGCTCGCCGCCGCTTTCTCTACGGCGATCAGGCCCTTCTTCGAAAACATGAACTTCACCGAGCCGGACTCGCCCAGGTTGCCGCCGTTTTTCGAGAAGGCGTGCCGGATTTCGCTCACCGCGCGATTGCGATTGTCAGTCAATACTTCCACAAGAATGGCAACCCCGCCGGGACCATAGCCCTCGAAGGTGACCTCCTCGTAGTTGACGCCTTCCAGCTCCCCGGTGCCGCGCTGAATGGCTCGCTTGATATTGTCGGCAGGCATGTTCTCGGCCTTTGCGGCCAGAATCGCCGTACGCAGCCGCGGATTGCCATCCGGATCGCCACCCCCTTTGGCAGCGATGGTAATTTCCTTGATCAGGCGGGTGAAAATCTTGCCGCGCTTGGCGTCGAGCGCGCCCTTCTTGTGCTTGATTGTGGCCCATTTCGAGTGGCCGGACATGACGACCTCTAATTGCGAGAAATACCGGCGCATCACAGGCGCCCGCGATGTGAGTATACCATTCGCGGTGTTGGCACCGCTGCGTGTGCCGGCGAGCACCGAGGGTGCTTAAACGGCCCGCAAACCTAAGCTTGGCGCACCTTTGCCGCGGGTTTTTCCAGCGCCGGCGGCCACCGCCGCGCTTCCATGAAATCCAGGCAAAGCGCGAACAGAATGGGCCCGATGACCTCAGCAACCATCAGCGAATCGACTTTGTCCGTCCGTGCGATAAATGTCGCCAGCGCAATCCCCAGCACCAGCGCGTTTACGCTCAGCCATACAGAGGCAATACGCCGGTGCCAGAAGGCGAGCGCGCAAGCCGGCAGAATCGTCAGGGAATTCAAAAGGGACGCGAAAATATCGTAATAACTGTCGTACGCGCCTTTGGTGATAAAGGGAGCCATCACGAATGGCAGGAACCCCCAAAGCAATCCGATAGTCAGCAAAACCCGCAGCCAGAACTGCCTCGCCTGCGCCCTCTCGTCCATTGAAACTGCACCCTTCGTTGATCTCAAGTCCGATCCCTACCCACCAGCCCGCTGACTCGCTGACTTGCTGACTACGCGAATACCTCTGCATCCCGCAGCCACGCTCCCTTGCGATCCTTTTCCGACACAATCGCCTCCACAGCACTCACCGGCCACGGAATCGCCAGATCGGGATCATTCCACACAATCGTACGCTCGCCCGACTGGCAATAATAGTCCGTCACCTTGTAGGCAAACCCGGCCTCTTCGCTCAGAACCACAAAGCCATGCCCGAATCCCGCGGGGATCCAAAGCATCTGCCCGTCGTCGCCACTTAACTCCACTGCGAAATGCTTGCCAAACGCCGGCGAACTACGCCGCAGATCCACGGCGACATCAAGCACTGTGCCATGCGTCACTCGCACCAGTTTTCCCTGCGGCTGCGTAATCTGGTAGTGAATCCCGCGCACCACGTTCTTTCTGGACAAGGAAAAATTATCCTGCGGCCACGCCGTGGGCAGTCCAATAGCCGCCATCACCTTCTGGTTGTAAGTTTCCACAAACGCCCCGCGGCCATCACGATAGATTCCTGGCGTCAGCAGCAGCACCCCGGGCAGCGAAGTCTCGGTAACGGTCATGGCAACTCCGTTTTCGCAGAGAAATACGGCTCCCGCAAAAGTGCCAGCAGGTATTCGCCATAGCCGCTTTTTGCAATCGGCTGCGCCAATGATTCCAGTTGGGCGGCGTCGATGAATCCCTGCCGGTAGGCAATCTCTTCGGGGCAGGCGATGTTCAGCCCCTGCCGCCGCTCGATGGTGTGCACAAAGGTCGCCGCGTCCAGCAGCGAATCGTGCGTCCCTGTATCCAGCCATGCCATCCCGCGGCTCATGATTTCCACCGTAAGCTTGCCCGCCTCAAGGTAGCCACGGTTAAGGTCCGTGATTTCCAGCTCCCCACGCGGCGACGGTTTCAACTTTGCTGCCATTGAAGCCACCTGGCCATCGTAAAAATAGAGTCCGGTTACCGCATATCGCGATTTGGGCCGCGCCGGCTTTTCTTCCAGGCTCACCACCCGGCCCTGGCCGTCGAATTCAACCACTCCGTATCGTTCCGGATCCTCGACCGGGTAGGCAAAAACCGTCGCGCCTTCAGTCAGTGCCGCCGCCCGCCGCAACTGCCCGGAAAATCCCTGCCCGTAAAAAATGTTGTCACCAAGTATCAGCGCGCACGGCTGGTCGCCGATAAACTCCCGTCCGATCAGAAATGCCTGCGCCAGACCTTCAGGCCGCGGCTGCACCGCATAGTCAAGCTCGATGCCCCATTTGCGTCCGTCTCCCAGCAGTTCACGAAAGCGTTCCGTATCCTGCGGCGTAGAAATGATCAGCATTTCGCGCAAGCCGGCAAGCATCAATGTGCTCAGCGGGTAATAAACCATCGGCTTGTTGTAAACCGGCAGCAGTTGCTTTGAAACCACATGGGTTACAGGGTAGAGGCGCGTGCCCGACCCGCCGGCAAGAATGATTCCCTTCATAAACACCGTCCCTAATCGCGACCGCTGCCGCTTTATAATGCGGTCCTCTCCGCATAGTTGCGCGTGATCCAGTCACGATAAGCGCCGGTGCGCACGCTATTCACCCAATCAACGTTGTCCACATACCAGCGCACGGTCTTCCGCAATCCGCTCTCGAATTGCTCCGCTGGGCGCCAGTCCAGCTCGCGCATGATTTTCGAGGCATCGATGGCGTAGCGGCGGTCGTGTCCGGGCCGGTCTTCGACAAACCGGATCAATTCTCTGCGCGGTGCGACTCCGGTTCCCGGTCTCACTTCATCCACCAGGTTGCAGATGGCCGTCACCACCTCGAGGTTGGCCCGCTCGCTATTGCCGCCGATGTTGTAAGTCTCGCCCACCCGCCCGCGCTCCAACACAGTGCGAATCGCCGCGCAATGATCCTCCACAAAGAGCCAGTCGCGTACATTCTTTCCGTCGCCATAAACCGGCAGCGGCTTGCCTTCGAGAGCATTGAGAATCATCAGGGGAATCAGCTTCTCAGGAAACTGAAAGGGACCATAGTTATTCGAGCAATTGGTCGTCAGCACCGGCAACCCGAAGGTGTGATGGTAAGCGCGCACCAGGTGATCGGACGAAGCCTTCGAGGCCGCATAGGGGCTGTTGGGCGCGTAAGCCGTGGTCTCGCAGAACGCCGTGTCCTCCGGGCCCAGCGTCCCATAGACCTCGTCCGTTGAAACATGCAGGAACCGGAACCTCGCCCGCTCTGCATCGCCGAGCCCCGACCAGTATTTACGCGTCTCTTCGATCAGCACGAACGTACCCTGCACGTTAGTGCGAATGAACTCGCCCGGCGACACTATCGAGCGGTCGACGTGGCTCTCCGCGGCGAAATGCACCACCGCTCGCGGCTGGCGGGTACGCAACAGCGAAGCTACCAGCTCGGCGTCGCAAATATCGCCGCGCACCAGTTCATGGCGTCCGCCGCCCTCGATTGCCGACAGGTTGGCCGCGTTCCCCGCATACGTCAGCAGATCGAGATTCACCAGATGCGTGCCTACGGCCGCGTTCCAGCTCAGAACAAAGTTCGAGCCGATGAAACCCGCGCCGCCCGTAACCAGTATGGTGTCCTTCGTAGCGTCCCCCGAACCGCAGTATACGGCACAGGATGCGCTGGGTTTGATCTGGGACAGGGGGGAAACCGTCCCGTTTTTGTACGCGCAAGTCGAGATCGGACAAGCAAAAAAGGAGAATTTTCGATATATTAAAGATTCAGTCTAGTCCCGCGCGCGGCTAGGCCTGCTCAGGCAAGCCCTCGATGAATCCTAAGGCGATTTCATCTTTTGGAATCGCGCCGCGCTGGTGTCCTTTGGGACAGGCAAGCAATTGATTTGCAAATACTTCATGGGAAAGGCTGCCATGCAAAGCAAAACCCGTCATCGCCGCATCCCCCAGCCTCAGGGTCTCTATCATCCGCAGAATGAGCATGATGCCTGCGGAATGGGATTGGTCGCCAGCATTCGTGGCGAAAAGAGCCACGAAATCATCCGCAAGGGCATTGAGGTGCTCATCAACCTCACCCATCGCGGCGCGGCGGGGTGCGACCCGGAGACAGGCGACGGTGCGGGTATTCTCATCCAGATTCCCCACGCCTTTTTTGCGCGCGAGTGCGCCGACCAGGGCATCCAGCTTCCCGCTGCCGGCGCTTACGGCGTGGCCATGTGCTTCCTGCCTGTAGAAAAGCACAGCCGCCTGCGCTGCGAGGGCGTTTTCGAGCGCATCACTCAGGAAGAGGGCGCCAAAGTCCTGGGCTGGCGCGACACCCCCGTCAACGGCGACGCCATCGGCCGCGAAGCCCGCAACTCGCAGCCTTACATCGAGCAGCTTTTTGTGGGTCGCCCCGAGGGCATGGGCGAGGAAACCTTCGAGCGCCTTCTTTACAAAATTCGCCGCCGCACCGAAAACGAAATCTGCGCCTCCGACATCGAGGACAAGGAAACCTTCTACGTTCCTTCCTTCTCCTGCCGCACCATCATCTACAAGGGCCTGATGCTGGCCCCGCAGATTGAAAAGTTTTACTTCGAGCTGGCCAATCCCCTGGTCACCAGCGCACTGTGCCTCATTCACCAGCGCTTCTCCACAAACACGTTTCCGAGCTGGAAGCTCGCGCACCCTTACCGCTACGTCGCCCACAACGGCGAAATCAACACCATCCGCGGCAACATCAGCTGGATGAATGCGCGCCAGTCGGTGATGAAAAGCCCGTTGCACAGCGGCGACATCGACAAACTCTACCCCGTGGTGGTGCCCGGCGGCAGCGATTCCGCTTCGCTCGACAACGCCGTCGAGTTTCTTTTCCAATCCGGCCGTTCCTTGCCCCACGTCATGGCCATGCTCATTCCCGAAGCCTGGGCGGGCAACCCCGACATGGACGAAGATAAGCGCGCCTTCTACGAGTACCATGCGTCATTGATGGAGCCGTGGGACGGTCCCGCGGCCATCGCCTTCACCGACGGCCGCGTAATCGGTGCGACTCTCGACCGCAACGGCTTGCGGCCCGGCCGCTACATCGTCACCAAGGATGACATCGTGGTGCTGGCATCGGAAGCCGGCGTGCTCGATGTGCCCGCCGAGGATGTCCGCAAAAAAGGCCGCCTGCAGCCCGGCCGCATGTTCCTCGTCGACACCGTTCAGCAGCGCATCATCTCCGACGCCGAGATCAAGAAGCAGCTTGCCGCGCGTCAGCCCTATGGCGATTGGCTCAAGGAGCAGCAGGTCACCATCGACATGCTGCCCGAGCCGGCGCGCGTCATCGCCCCCAATCAGGACACGCTGCGCCGCCGTCAGCGCGCCTTTGGTTACAGCGAAGAAGATTTGCGCATCCTGCTGGCGCCCATGGCTGCCAAAGGCGAGGAGCCGGTGGGCTCGATGGGCACCGATGTGCCGCTGGCTTGCCTCTCCGACCGCCCGCAGCCGCTGTTCAACTATTTCAAGCAGCTCTTTGCGCAGGTCACCAATCCGCCCATCGATCCCATTCGCGAAGGGCTGGTGATGTCGCTGATCAGCTACATCGGCACCGAGCGCAACATCCTCAAGGAAGCGCCCGAGAATTGCCACACGCTGAAGCTGCTGCATCCCATTCTGACCAACCGCGATCTGGAAAAACTGCGCCGCGTCTCCTCCGGCGACCTGCTGGCCACCACCCTGCCTGCGCTCTTCCGCGCCGCCGACGGCGAAGCCGGGCTCAAGCACGCGCTCGACGACCTCAGCAATCGCGCCGCCCACGCGGTCAATTCCGGCTACACGCTGCTCATTCTTTCTGATCGCTATGTGGACGCCACGTACGCGCCCATTCCCAGCCTGCTGGCCATGGCCGCCGTTCACAACCGCCTGGTCAGGGACAAAACCCGCACCCAGGTCGCGCTGATCATCGAAAGCGGCGAGCCGCGCGAGGTCATGCACTTCGCTCTGCTCATCGGCTACGGCGCCAGCGCCGTCAATCCCTATCTGGCTATTGAGACCATCCACGATCTCCACCGCCGCGGCCTGCTGCCGGAGAATGTGACCGCCGACTACGCCGAGAAGAATTTCGTCAAGGCCATCAACAAGGGGCTGCTCAAGACCTTCTCCAAGATGGGCATCAGCACGCTGCAAAGCTATCGCGGCGCCCAGGTATTCGAAGCTGTCGGCCTGAACCAGGATCTCGCCACCAATTACTTTGCCGGAACCGCATCGCGCATCGAAGGCGTGGGCCTCGACGTGCTCGCGCGCGAAGCGCAGATGAAGCACGCCTATGCCTTCCAGCCGTTCAACGACTCGGAAACGGAGCTTGCCGTCGGCGGCCAGTACCAATATCGCGAGGGCGGCGAGTATCACCTGCTCAACCCGCTGACCATCAGCAAGGTGCAGCATGCGGTGCGCCAGAACAATCCCTCCACGTTCCAGGAATACACCGACCTGATCGACCATCAGAACCGCAATCTGTGTACGCTGCGCGGCCTGCTTCAGCTCAAATACGCGGAAAAGCCGATTCCCCTTGAAGAGGTCGAGCCCGCCAAGGAAATCGTCAAGCGCTTCACCACCGGCGCCATGAGCTTCGGCTCCATCAGCAAAGAGGCGCACGAAACGCTGGCCATCGCCATGAATCGCATCGGCGGCATGTCCAATACCGGCGAAGGCGGCGAGGACGAGGCCCGATTCACGCCCGACCCCAACGGCGATCTGCGCCGCAGCGCCGTCAAGCAGGTAGCCAGCGGGCGTTTTGGCGTCACCACCAACTATCTGGTCAACGCCACCGAGTTGCAAATCAAGATGGCGCAGGGCGCCAAACCCGGCGAAGGCGGCCAGCTGCCAGGCCACAAAGTGGATAAGGAAATCGCGCGTATCCGCCATTCCATTCCCGGCGTCGGCCTCATTTCGCCTCCGCCGCACCACGACATTTACTCGATCGAGGACCTTGCCCAGCTCATCTACGACTTGAAAAACGCCAATCCCAAGGCGCGCATTGCCGTAAAACTCGTCTCCGAAGTGGGCGTGGGGACGGTTGCGGCCGGCGTTTCCAAGGCGCACGCCGACGTCGTCCTTATCTCCGGCGATACCGGCGGCACCGGTGCCTCGCCGCTCAGCTCCATCAAGCACGCGGGCCTGCCCTGGGAGCTTGGCCTGGCGGAGACGCAGCAGGTGCTGTTGCTCAACGACCTGCGCAGCCGCATCAAGGTGCAGACCGACGGCAAACTGCAGACCGGCCGCGATGTCGTCATCGCCGCTCTGCTGGGCGCCGAGGAATTCGGCTTCGCCACCATGCCGCTCATCAGTATGGGCTGCATCATGATGCGCAAGTGCCATCTCAACACCTGCGCCGTGGGCATTGCCACGCAGGACCCGGTTCTGCGCGCCCGCTTCACCGGCCAGCCGGAGCACGTCATCAACTTCTTCTTCTTCATCGCGGAGCAGATGCGCCAGCACATGGCCAAACTCGGCTTCCGCACCGTGAATGAGATGGTCGGCCGCGTCGACAAGATCGACGCCGCCATCGCCGATGCGCACTGGAAGGCCAAGGGTATCGATCTTTCGTCGATTCTCTACGCGCCCGAATTGCCTTCGCGCGTCGCCCGCCGCTGTATGCAGGCGCAGGACCACGGCCTCAATCGCGCCCTCGATCATGCCCTCATCGAGAAGGCCAAGCCGGCGCTGGAAGCCAAACATCCCGTCACCGGCAGCTTCGCCATCCGCAACGTCCACCGCACCGTGGGCGCAATGCTGGGCGGCGATATCGCCCGCCGTTATGGCTCTGCAGGCCTGCCCGACGGCACCATTCATTACAAATTCCATGGCTCCGCCGGCCAGAGCTTCGGCGCTTTTGTCCCCAATGGCGTCACGCTCGAACTGGAAGGCGACGCCAACGACTACCTTGGCAAGGGCCTGTCCGGCGGCCGCCTCATCGTCTATCCGCCCAAGACTTCACCCTTCCTGCCCGAAGAAAGCATCCTGGTCGGCAACGTCGTCCTTTACGGCGCCACCAGCGGCGAAACTTTCCTCAACGGCATCGCCGGCGAGCGCTTCGCGGTGCGCAATTCCGGCGCCACTGCCGTGGTGGAAGGCGTCGGCGATCACGGCTGCGAGTACATGACCAACGGATTTGCCGTGGTGCTCGGCGCGACCGGCCGCAACTTTGCCGCCGGCATGAGCGGCGGCATCGCCTTTGTCTACGACGACCAGGGCGATTTCTCTACGCGCCGCTGCAACAAAGCCATGGTCGATCTCGAACCGCTCGTGCTCGACGAAGACGTGCACCGCGTGCGCCATCTGCTGGAGCGCCATCGCGACGCAACCGGCAGTCCCCGCGCCGCCTGGGTGCTGGAGCACTGGGCCACCGAGCAGCCCAAGTTCATCAAGGTGTTTCCGCACGAGTACAAGCGCGTCCTGGGCGTCGCGCGGGCCGAGCAGGTCTACGTTTCGCCCACCAGTTCGTCGCCTCTGGTGGCGGCAACAGAGGTGCAGCATGGGTAAAGTAACCGGTTTTCTCGAACTTCAGCGCGAACAGCCGCAGCGCCGCATTGCCGGCGAGCGCATCAAGGACTGGTTCGAAATCTACCAGCCTTTCTCCGAAGAAAAGCAGCGCGAGCAGGGCGCCCGCTGCATGGATTGCGGCGTGCCCTTTTGCCACACCGGCTGCCCGGTCAACAACATCATTCCCGACTGGAATGACCTGGTCTACAACGCGCGCTGGGAAGCGGCCATTCGCCGCCTGCACGCCACCAATAATTTTCCCGAGTTCACCGGCCGCATCTGCCCAGCGCCGTGCGAGGCCGCATGCGTGCTGGGTATCAACCAGCCGCCGGTCTCCATCAAGCTGATCGAACGCAGCATCGTGGAACGCGCCTGGGACGAGGGCTGGATCCATCCCGAGCCGCCGGAAGAAAACTCCGGCAGGCGAGTAGCCGTGGTGGGCAGCGGGCCTTCAGGCCTTGCTGCGGCGCAGCAGCTTCGCCGCTCCGGCCACTCGGTTACCGTCTACGAAAAAAACGACCGCATCGGCGGCCTGCTCCGCTATGGCATTCCCAACTTCAAGCTGGAAAAGTGGGTGGTCGACCGCCGCATCCGGCAGATGAAAGATGAAGGCATCCAGTTCATCACCAGTGCGCACGTGGGCGTGAATGTTGGGGTCGATGAGCTGCGCGAGAATTACGACGCCATCCTGCTCTGCGGCGGCGCCGAGCAGCCGCGCGATCTCAAGATTCCCGGCCGTGAGCTCAAAGGCGTCCACTTTGCCATGGAATTTCTGCCCCAGCAGAATCGCCGCAACGAAGGCGATCCCGAGGAAAAGATCATCTCCGATCCTTCGCAATCAATCTTCGCCACCGGCAAACACGTCATCATCATCGGCGGCGGCGATACCGGCGCCGACTGCCTGGGCACCAGCCACCGTCAAGGTGCAAAAAGCGTGCACCAGTTCGAAATCATGCCCAAGCCGCCCGCCGACCGCTCCCCGCTCACGCCATGGCCGTTGTGGCCGCTGCAGTTGCGCACTGAAAGCTCGCATGAAGAAGGCGGCATCCGCGACTGGAGCATCAACAGCGTCAAGTTTACCGGGGATGAAAACGGCAACGTGAAGCAGCTTCACTGCATCCGCGTCGGTCCGCCTCCCAAGTTTGAAGCCATGCCCGGCACCGAGTTCACCCTCGATGCCGACCTGGTCCTGCTCGCCATGGGCTTCCTGGGTCCGGTGCGCAACGGCATGATCGAGCAGTTGGGCCTTGAGCTCGATCCGCGTGGCAACGTGGCCACCACCGACTTCATGACCTCGGTTGACGGCGTCTTCGCCGCCGGCGATATGCGCCGCGGCCAGTCGCTGGTGGTCTGGGCCATCAGCGAAGGCCGCAAAGCCGCCGCCGCGGTGAACAAATACTTGGCCGCGCAAAAAGAAACGCGCCCTGCACGCGAACGTGCGTTGGCGTAAGACGCGCAAATTAACCATTAGGAATCTGTTTGCCCCAGTCCCTGTTCGGGACTGGGGCAAGCGTCTGTGCTCTTCAAGCAGAACAGACTCCCGCGCGGCGATTTCCAAGACATCCCTCTTTCAGCCTCTTCAATTTCAACTCTTTTTCTTCGCACTCGATAGTGGTATCGTCAAATTCAACTGACACCGCCAGCAACGGATGCGGGGCTTTCCCGAAGGCATTTCAGCTTGCAAGTAAGTTCTTTTGCTCCGGCGCTTTTCCGGAGAGGCCGTTTTGTACTCTGCCTGATTGCACGGCCACAGGCATGGGGACATCATTTCCGTACTCATCGAAAGGCGAAACAACTCCGATGACCCAATCCTACGAAGAGGCCGATGCCAGCCTCGTCCTGACCGTGGAAGAGATTGCCAATCTCGCCGAATCGGGTGGCAAGCCCGCCGACACGCTGCTCAATGTCGTCGCCCTCATCGCCTCGCGTTTCCGCACCGACGTCTGCTCAGCCTACCTGCTTGAGCCGGACCGCAATAATCTCGTCCTCGCCGCGACTCTGGGTCTGCATCCGCGCTGCATCGGCAAACTCCGCATGCCCCTGAACGAAGGCCTCGTCGGGCTGGTCGCGGAACGAGTGCTTCCGGTGGCCGTCGAGGACGTGCGCAAGCATGCGCGCTTTAAATACTTCAAGGAATCCGGCGAAGATGATTATCACTCTTTCCTAGGCGTCCCTCTGGTCGATCGTGGCATTCTGCAAGGCGTCCTCGTGGTGCAGACAAAGGAACCACGCTGCTTCCGCGAAAAAGAGACCCGCATGCTGGTGCAGGCGGCCAACCAGGTGGCTCCCGTAGTCAGCGAAGCCCGCACCCTCGACCGCTTCATTGCACCCGTGCAGGAACGCCTGTGGGCGCTGGCCCGCAACATCTGGTGGAGCTGGGACCACGACTGCATCGGCCTCTTTCGCGACCTCAACCCCGCCCGCTGGCGGAAGCTCAATCAGAATCCCATCGCCCTGCTCAACGAAACGCCGCTTTCGGAAATCGACCGCCGCGCCACCGAGCTCGTCCTTCACAGCCGCATCAACTACGTCTACCGCCGCCAGCAGGAATATCAGCACGCGGACCGTACCTGGGGCGCAAACAATGCCGGCGTGCTCCGCCCTCGCCCGGTCGCTTACTTCTCCGCCGAATTCGGCCTGCACGAATCCCTGCCCATTTATTCCGGGGGCCTCGGCGTACTCGCCGGGGACCACATCAAGAGCGCTTCCGATCTCGGCATTCCGCTCATCGGTGTGGGCCTGTTCTACAGCCAGGGTTATTTCCTGCAACGCCTCGACATCACAGGCTGGCAGCACGAAGAGTACTTTCCCACCGACTTAAACCAGTTACCCATGCAACCCGCCATCGGCAAAAACGGAGAACCCGTCGTCGTCGAAATCCAGACCCGCGGCGGCCTGCTGCGCGCCAAAGTCTGGCGTGTGAAAGTGGGCCGTTGCGATCTGCTCCTGCTCGATTCCAATGTCGCCGGCAACGCGCCGGAAGACGTGCAGCTCACTTCGCGCCTCTACGGCGGAGACGGCCGCACTCGCATTCGCCAGGAAATGCTCCTCGGCGTAGGCGGTTATCGCGCACTGAAGGCCATGGGCATCAACCCCGGTGTCCTGCACCTCAACGAGGGCCACAGCGCCTTCGCCATCTTTGAAGCCATCCGCACGCGCATGGAAGAGGAGGGAATCGGCTTCACCAGCGCCGCCAGCATGATTCCCCGCGAAGTCATCTTCACCACTCACACGCCCGTGCCTGCCGGCCATGACCGTTTTCCCGCCGAGCTTGTCGAAGAGCATTTGGGACCGCTGCGCGAGCAACTCGGCATCTCCCATGAAAACCTGATGGGCTTTGGCCGCCAATATCCCACTGACAGCGGCGAACCGTTTTGCATGACCATTCTCGGCCTCAAACTGGCGCGCCGCGCCAATGCCGTCTCGTCGCTTCACGGCGAGGTCTCGCGGGCCATGTGGAAGGGCCTCTTTCCCGAACGGCCGGAAGACGCTGTTCCCATTGGCCACATAACCAACGGCGTCCACGTGCCCTCCTGGCTGGCACCGCAAATGTGTCGCCTCTACGATCGTCACCTGGGCGTCGGATGGCAACGCCACAGCGCTACGGCCCAGACCTGGGCGGCCATCGAGAATGTCGACGACGGCGAGTTGTGGGAGACGCATCTGGCCCTGAAAGCGCAACTCCTCGACTTTGTCCGCCACCGCGCCCAGGAACAGGCCCTGCGCCGCGATGAACCGCAGGAAGTTGTTCAAGAGCTCGGGCGCATCCTCTCGCCCGACGCCCTGACCATTGGCTTCGCGCGGCGCTTTGCCACCTATAAGCGCGCCGGCCTCATTCTCGCGGACATCGAGCGGCTGGCGGCCATGGTCAACGATCCCAAGCGCCCCGTCCAGTTTGTCTTTGCCGGTAAAGCCCATCCCCACGACGAACCCGGAAAGCGCGTCCTGCAGCAGATCGCCGCCATGATGCGCGACTCCAAGTTCGCTGATAAGTTCGCCTTCGTCGAAGATTACGACATCAACGTGGGACGGTACCTTGTACAGGGTGTCGATGTCTGGCTCAACAATCCGCGCCGCCCCCTTGAAGCATCAGGCACCAGCGGACAAAAAGTTGTGCTCAACGGCGGACTCAATCTCTCCGTCCTCGATGGCTGGTGGGCGGAAGCATACGATGGATTGAACGGTTTCGCCATCGGCGCCGGCCGAACTCACTCCGACACCCAACTGCACGACTCCCGCGACGGTGAAGACCTTTACCGCGTATTGCATGACGAGGTCATCCCGCTCTATTACCAGCGCGACCGTGACGGTCTGCCGCGCGGCTGGATCCAGCGTATGAAGCGCACCATCCGCACCCTGGGCTGGCGCTTCAACGCCGACCGCATGGTCAAGGACTACACCCTGAAGTGCTACATCCCCGCCGCCGGAGGCACCTCAAGCGAAATCATGGCGCTTTGTTAAGCGAGCCGCCCGTCTGATTCCTTGGGTCTCGGCAGGAAGAAGCCTCGCGCGTGCGGCGCGAAGAGCGCCCACACGATCAGCACCATAAAAACTGCATGGATGGAGGCTTGAACGTACGAATGCA
>JASHOY010000278.1 GCA_030038435.1 Acidobacteriaceae bacterium
TTCCCACCCTCAGCGTCGCCCTGCAAAGATTGATCAGCATCAGGATGGTCTGGCTGCGGTTTCTGCCCGACGCGGCAGCCTGCCTGTGGACAATCTGGTACTGGCGCCGCCGTCGGAATCGCTGGCAATGGACCCACGAAGGTATGGTCGTTCTCCTGGTTTCCAGTCTCTGCGCGCCCTACGGCTTTTTCTATGACGATTCGGTTTTGCTCGCCGCCGTATGGATCGGCTTCTTCCAGGCCAGGCAATCAGGGCGATCCCTCTGGCCAATCGCCATTGGCGGCGCTGCTGCGTTGGTCGAGTGTCTCCGCTTCGTACCAGTTACTTCGTTGTATTACCTCTGGACGACCCCATTTTGGCTGTGTTGGTACGTTTACGCGACCTGGAACCTCCAAAACCGGCCATTTTCTGATCGAAATCTGACCGTGGCCACAGGTTAGAGTGGTTTTTGCCTCGTTGAACCCCTCTTTCAGGTCATTTCCCGGATCACCTGTGCGGGGGAGCCGGGTCTGGCATGGCGCATTCGCCGGTGTTCACTGTATACAGCCGTTCACAGCATGCGCTGGGCTCAATTCCTTGCGAATATGTAAGCCATTGATATATTGGAAGATAAAAATTTGCCAGAATGGCACGCGGCTTGCATATAGGAAGGGCACAGGGCTCAGTCGCAAGGGCTTCTTCCTCTGAGGTATACGGACGGATTGCAACTATTGCAAGGTTCGTCAAGTTTTCGGAGCAGCAATTTTGTCCGTATAGCTCAGATTGAGACGCCAGTCAGCTTGATCCATCTGCCCACAAGCTAGGGAGGCAGGCGACTACCCGAGGAATTCGTCATCCCGAATCGCCAGGGATGACGATGCGCGAATTCCCGCAGCGTGCGGCCCGCGCAGTAGTAAATCGCCCTCGTCCTGCTTTCCCCTTATGGGAATGCAAGTTATCAACCCGCCAAACCCCACAAGGAGACTAAGATGGGTCTTATTACTTGGAAAGTTTACTTTGCGTTGCGCGCCCTGATGGAGGGAGAACAAGGTCAGGATCTGGTTGAGTACGCCCTGATCGTTGCCCTCATCGCACTGGCGGCAACCGCCGGCATGGACGCCCTTGCCAACGCCATCAACTCGGCCTTTAACAACCTCGGTTCGCTGCTGTCCAAGAACACATAGTCTGCAACAGCCGGGCGGCCCTCCCCCAGCGCCGCGGCAGTGTTTTTCCCGTAAGGGAGAGCAAACCTGAACGCAATGGATGCGCGCGGCGGCTCTCCCGCCCTCCTCTTCGTACGATACAGTCCGGCTTCCTGAGCCCGGAGGTGACCCTTGATTGACGGAAAGCGCATTGCGGTGGTGATGCCGGCGTACAACGCCGAAGCCACGCTCGAACAAACAGTGTGCGAGTTGCCCGACATCGTCGACGTCACCATCCTGGTAGATGATTGCAGCAGCGATCAGACTGCCGCGCTGGCCCAGAAACTCGGTTTGCGCACCTTCGTGCACGATGCCAATTACGGCTACGGGCGCAACCAGCAAACCTGCTACCGCGAGGCTCTCGCTGCGGGCGCAGACATCGTCGTCATGCTTCACCCCGATTATCAGTACACGCCGGCCCTGGTCTCGGCCCTGGCCGCCATGGCTGCCAGCGGCGTCTACGACATGGTTTTAGCTTCCCGCATTCTCGGCGGGGGTGCGCTGAGGGGCGGGATGCCTCTCTACAAATACGTTGCCAACCGTTTCCTGACTGCGTTTCAAAACCTGGTCATCGGCTCAAAACTGTCGGAATACCATACCGGTTTTCGTGCTTTTACGCGAAAGCTGCTGCAAGCCCTCCCCCTCCTTGAAAATTCCGACGACTTTGTCTTCGATAACCAGATGATCGCTCAGGCGGTGATGTTCGGCTTCCGTATTGGAGAGATATCCTGCCCCACCAGCTACCACCAAAAGGCCTCTTCCATCAATTTCAAGCGCAGCGTCCAATACGGCCTCGGCGTGCTGCGCACAACCTTGCGTTTCGCGGCCTGCAAGCTGGGCGTCCACTGCTCTCCGATGTTCGATACCAGCGGCAGAAAAATTGACCTGCAATATTACTCCGAAACCTTACAGGTGCTCTAACGTGAAACCTTCCACCTTCATCTGCGGATGGGCGAGCCTGCCCACGATTCAGCCCTCGATCTATAACGATCCCTCTGCCGCGGTTCCGTTATTTCTGCTGGTGACGCGCTCCAGCAGCCCCGCGCAGGCGAAAGCCGCCAAGATCGCTCTCTTCTATATTTATTGCGTCATGGTTTACGCCCACATGATGCGCAGTCGTTGAGCGCCTCGCCTGGTCCTCGTTGGTGAAGTCGAGCGCACCCGCAAGCCCATCCCAGCCATCCCCTAAGGTTGTTCCTCTCCCCGAAGTGATTTACGCGCCGAACCCAATCGCGCCAATTCCATCCGTAAACAGCATGGTTTTCCTTATCCGCCCTGGAATGCGCGCTGCCTTGTTCTACACTCAGAATCACAGGCAATCCGCCCCAAGGACTCGTCCGTGACAAGATCATCGAGGACCGCGCTCGCCAGGTCCCTGTTCCTGCTCCTTGCCACCCCGCTCATGTCTCCTGCACAAATGCCCATCCCCGCCGGCCAGCCGCCCGCTTCACTTGCCGACCGCCAAGAGGCCCTCAGCGACCTCTTCCATGACTATTGGCAAGAGTATCTGAAGCTGAACCCCGAGTTCGCCTCCTCCATCGGCGACAAGCGCTACAACGACAAAATCACCGACTACTCCGTTGCCGCCGTCAACAACTGGCTGGCACAGGAGCGCCAGTTCGAATTGCGTCTGGCGGCCATCGATCCCACCGGCTTCACCGACCAGGAAAAAATCAGCCAGCAACTGCTGATGAACGACCTGGAAATGGATCAGGACGCGGCCCAGTTCAAAGAGTGGGAGATGCCCGTCAACCAGATGGACGGCATCTATGCCACCTATCCTCAGCTCGTTACCCAGCTCAGCTTCACCACAGTCAAAGATTACGACGACTGGATCGCTCGCCTTCACGCCATACCCGCGGCCTTCGAACAGGTCACCACCAACATGTCCATCGGCATGGAAGATCAGCGCGTCCCACCCAAATATCTGCTGGTCAAGACCCTCGATCAGGTCAACCAGCTCGCCAGCCAGAAGCCGGAAGACTCGCCCCTGGCGCTGCCGCTGAAGAAGTTCCCGTCCTCCATTCCTCCCGCCGAACAGGCGCGCATCAAGACCCAAATGCTCGACGCCATTGCCAAAGAAGTTCTGCCGGCCTACAAACGCTTCGCCCGCTTTCTTCAGGTCAGCTATATCCCGGCCGGCCGCCTCCAGCCCGGAATCTCCGCCTTGCCCGACGGCGCCGCCTACTACCGCTTTCTCGTCCGCCGCACCACCACCACCAATTTGACGCCCTCGGAGATTCACCAGATTGGCCTCCAACAGGTGCAAGAGGACGAAGCCCAGATGCTGGCCATCGCGCAGAAGCTCGGTTTCCACGACCTGAAGAGCTTCCGCGCCAGCCTCAAAAACAATCCCAAACTGCATCCCGCCTCCCGCCAGGCTCTGCTTGACGCTTATAGCGGATACCTGAAGCCCATGCAGGCAAAACTTCCCCAGCTCTTCGGAGTCTTGCCCAAAGCGCCCTTCGAGATAGAAGCCGTCCCCGATTATCTGGAAAAGAACGCCCCGCCCGCATATTACGAGCCCGGAACTCCCGACGGCAGCCGGCCGGGAAAGTTGATGATCAATCTCTATAACGCGACCGATCGCAATCTTTACTCCGTTGAAGCCATCGCTTATCACGAGGGCCTGCCCGGCCATCACCTGCAAATCTCCATCGCCCAGGAGCTAAAGGGCATCCCCGAATTCCGCAAGTACGAAGGCTACACCGCCTATGTCGAAGGCTGGGGCCTCTATGCCGAACATCTGGGCAAAGATGCCGGCTTTTATCAGGATCCCTACTCCGACTACGGACGCCTCGAAGCCGATGAGTGGCGCGCCATTCGCCTGGTCGTCGATACCGGCGTCCACAGCCAGGGCTGGACCCGCGACCAGATGGTGCAATACTTCCGCGACCACTCCAATATCGACGACACCACCATTCAGGCCGAGGTAGATCGCTATATCGCCTGGCCCAGCCAGGCCCTGGCCTACAAAATCGGCCAGCTCGACATTCTCGCCGAGCGCGAAAAGGCACAGAAGGAACTGGGCCCGAAGTTCAGCCTGCGCGCCTTTCACGATGAAGTGCTCGATTCCGGCGCGTTGCCCCTGGATGTGCTCGACCAGCGTGTGGAAGATTGGATTGCCAGCCAGAAAACCGCCGCGCAGTGAGAAGTTCTTCCGCCGTGCGTGGTATCCTTACCAGTTCCTGACATTGACGGCCTTTTGGCCCACTATTTTTGCGGCCGTTGCCCATGCTCGGCGGCAGGAGAATCATCAATGAAGCGTCTTCTGGTATTGGCTCTATTTCTCTGCGCTGGCGTTTGCACGTTGCAGGCGCAGGTAGTGGATACCACGGTTTGCGATGTGCTGAAGAACCCCGCATCGTTCAATGGCAAGATGGTGCGCATCACGGGCACGGTTTCCGCGGGCTTCGATCAGTTCATCGTCCGCGGCCCCAAATGCGGGCAGGATGTGGACGCAATCTGGCTGGCTTATCCTGAGGGGACCAAAGGCAAAGCCGGTCCGGAAGCCATGCTGGAGCTGGCGCCGGCGCATAATTTTGCCGGAAAGTTCACCGCGCCCACGCGGGCCGCGGTGACCATTCAAAAAGATAAAGAGTTCAAAAAGTTCGATTCGCTGCTTTCCAGAGATCGCGATCAGGGCGCGGATACGTGCCTCGGGTGCCGGAAGTACGAAGTGACCGCAACACTGGTGGGCAGGCTCGACGGCGTCGCCGACGCCACTTTGTCACGCGATTCCTCGGGCAAAATCGTTGGCTTTGGCGGCTTCGGCAACATGAATGACTATCCCGCGCGGCTGGTGATTCAATCCGTCTCCGACGTTGCGCCCAAGGAAATAGACTACTCGAAAATCAACGACCTGACCAAGGGCCAGCCGCCTGCGGTTCTGCCTCCCTCAACCACCTCCGATATGCTCGCCGCGGCTGGCAAGTCCGCTACCGCCATCGGCAACATTCCCGCCGGAGTTCAGGCCCAGAAAGATGCCGCCATCTTCGGTAAGCCCGGCGAGAACAACGGCGTTGTGATCGGCTTTGGCGAGATCGACGAAGTTCCCTCGAGCAATGCGGCGGCAACCGCCGATTCGCCCGACGGCGTCCTGTACGAATGCACTTTCAATAAGAAAAAGCTCCAGGGAGATGAGATGTCGTGGGCTCTTCTCCACGTCGGCCAGCACGTCTACGATCTGCGCAATCCGCCCGCCAGCGACGAGGTCCCGCCGCTCTCCTATTACGAATCGAATGCCTGGGCGGTGACTGCCTCGGCCGTCATTGCCGCGCGCCAGCGCTTCTTCACCCTGCCCGGCGGATTCATGGTCTGGGATTACAAATGGCCGGCCTCGGACATACAGACGAATTACAAGGCCGCCCTGGTCAGTTTTCTTGATGACGAAGCCCTGGTGACCCACTGATGGCTTTACATGTTGTCGGAAAACTCCCTCGAAGGAACTTGGTAACCAGGGCATGCCTCCAGCCGTACTGCAATGTCGCAAAATGACTGCGGCTTTACGGGTTGCTGAAAAACTCAATGGAAGACGTTTTGTAACCAGGGCACGGCTTGGCCCTTTCCGCCGGCCGCTGCGCATCTTGTCTGCGATGCGAGTATCCTGAAGTCTGCAACACCACTTTCCAACGAGGGCAAAAGTACACATGACGGAGATAGCCGTTGAGGCCATTGAGGCGCCCGCGCAAATCCCTCACCTGCGCGTCGCGGTTCTGGGCGCGGGCAAAATGGGTGGCATCCTGTTGCAGGCGTTTTTGAAAGAGAACCTCTTTGCGCCCGCGCAGATTCATGCCACCGTAGGCCACACCGAACGAGCCGTTGCTCTGAGCACGCAATGGGGTGTCGATGTCAGCACCGACAACCTCACCGCCGCCAGCCAGTCTGACCTCATCCTGATCGGCGTCAAGCCTTTTCAAGTGCCTGACCTGATCGAGGAGATCAAGCCCGCGCTCTCACCGTCCAAAACCCTGGTGTCATTCGCCGCTTCGGTCAAAACCAGGGCCATCGAAGACGCCTCGGGCATGGAGATTCCCGTCATCCGCGCCATGCCCAACACGCCCTCCGCGCTCGGCGCCGGCGCCGCGGGGCTTTGCCGCGGGCGTTTCGTCCGCGAAGAACAGATGGAGCTTGCTCGCCGTATCTTCGAGACCGTCGGTCGCACTGTCGTGGTCGACGAAAAGCACATGGACGCTGTGACCGGTCTTTCCGCCTCCGGCCCAGCCTATGTCTACATCATCATCGAAGCGCTGGCCGAAGCGGGCGTCAAAGTCGGCCTGCCCCGCGACACAGCCACCCAACTGGCCGCGCAGACCGCATTCGGCGCCGCCAAGATGGTCCTCGAAACCGGCTACCATCCGGCACTGCTCAAAGACGCTGTCACCACCCCCGCCGGCTGCACCATCGACGGCATTCTCGAGCTCGAAGAAGGCGGATTGCGCGTTACCCTCATCAAAGCAGTCATGCGCGCCACCGAGCGCGCCAGGCAACTGGCCGCGGGGTGAGAAGGGGAGTGAAGGAAGCAATCTGATGTCTGCGCAAGCCGCGCTTCCAACCCAGCAAACTTCTCTCCGCCGTCCCCAATGGCTGCCATCATATATCCCGGAGTTGCAGGGACTGCGTGGCCTTGCCGTGCTCGGCGTCGTTTTCTACCATTGCCTGCCGCGCCTCCAGGGAACCTGGCTTTACCCCGCATCCGCCTGGGGATGGGCCGGCGTCAATCTCTTCTTCGTCCTCTCCGGTCTTCTCATCACCTCCATCCTCCTTGAATCCCGCGAGAAACCGCACTATTTCCGCAATTTCTACATGCGCCGCGTGCTGCGCATCTGGCCGGTCTACGTGCTTTCGCTTCTCATCGTTTACCTCAACGCGCCCTGGTTCATCGGCCCCGGCGTCTGGCAAGCGATCAGGACCGCCCCCTGGTGGGCCTACATTTTTTTCCTCCAGAACCTCTTCCATCTTTCACTGCCGCCCGCGCTCGGACCCACCTGGTCACTGGCCATCGAAGAGCAATACTACTTTCTCTGGGCGCCGCTGGTGCGCGTCCTGCGCCGGCCGCGCATGCTCCTGGCCACGCTTCTATGCGCCATGGCCGTTTCTCCTCTCATCGGATCGTTCCACTTCAAGTGGATTACTGACACCAGCACCCTTACGCACCTGGACGGCATTGCCATGGGCAGCGTCCTTGCCCTCGGTCTCCATGTGCTCACGCTGAGCCGGCGCATGTGGTTGTGGATGGGGCTCGCCAGCATGATCGCCGGAGTCGCGTGGGCAGCCACTTTCGCCGCCGGCACACCGCTGCTCAATCTCGCCCTGGCAGTCGCCTTTGGCGGTGCGGTGCTTGCCTCAATCGCCTCCACCGGCGCGCGCAATCCGCTCAACGTCGTCTTGCGCCGCGGCCCATTGGCCTTCTACGGCCGCATCAGCTATGGCCTTTACATGACCCACATCATGGTCTTCATCTACATCGGCTGGTTCGATCTGCGCATGAACCCGTACGGCACGCCGGGAAATCTCGCCGTCGTCGCTTTTCGCCTCGCCGCCAGCACCGCCGCCGCCACTCTGCTCTGGTACGGCTTCGAATCGCAGATCCTCAAACTGAAGCGCTTCTTCTGAGTCTTGCCCGCTTATCCTTCGTAAGTCAGGAATCCGTGCGCAGCTCGCCCCGCTGCGCATCCTCTCGAAAAGCCGGCTTCAATTCACATGGTTGTGACATCAATCACCCGGCGCAAATCCCAGCGGCTGCTAGGCTTTTATCAGGACGCAAATTCCCCGTGCGAGGTAAGCCATGATCGCAAAGGACACAGTCGATACGGCAACCCAGGGTCCGCTCAGCCCTGACCTGCTCGAAAAAATGGATGCATACTGGCGAGCCGCCAACTATCTCTCCGTCGGCCAGATTTATCTCAAAGACAATCCGCTGCTCGAGCGCCCCCTTACACTTGATGACGTAAAGCCCCGTCTGCTTGGTCACTGGGGCACCACACCCGGACTGAATTTTCTTTACGTCCACTTGAACCGCCTCATCCGTGAACGCAGCCTGAACATGATCTATGTCATCGGCCCCGGCCACGGCGGCCCTGGCCTGGTGGCGAATACCTATCTCGAAGGCTCCTACACCGAAATCTATCCCCACATCGAGCAAAACCAGGACGGCATCAAGCGCCTCTTTCGCCAGTTCAGCTGGCCCTACGGTGTGCCCAGCCACGTCGCGCCCGAAACTCCGGGCTCCATCCACGAAGGCGGCGAATTAGGCTATTCGCTGGTGCACGCATACGGCGCGGCCTTCGACAATCCCAGCCTGATCGTCGCCTGCATCGTCGGCGATGGCGAAGCTGAAACCGGCCCCCTGGCCACAAGCTGGCATTCGAATAAATTTCTCAATCCCGCCAGCGATGGCGCCGTGCTCCCCATCCTCCACCTCAACGGATACAAAATCGCCAACCCCACCGTGCTCGCCCGCATTCCTCACCCTGAGCTCGAAGAGCTGATGCGCGGCTACGGCTACGAGCCGTTCACCATCGAAGGCAGCGACCCGCCCACCATGCACCAGCAGGCCGCGGCGATCCTTGACACCATCCTCGACCGCATCGCATCCATTCAGAAATCCGCGCGCCAGGCCGCCGCCAGGGACGAACTGCTTCACCGTCCCGCCTGGCCCATGCTCATCATGCGCACTCCCAAAGGCTGGACCGGCCCCAAATTCGTCGACGGCAAACCCGTCGAGAACACCTGGCGCGCCCATCAGGTCCCCTTCAGTGAGCTGCGCGAAAAACCGGAACATCTGCAACTGCTCGAAGACTGGATGCGCAGCTACAAGCCCGAAGAACTCTTCGACAGCAAAGGCGCGCTGCGCGCCGACCTGGCCGACTTGCCGCCAAAAGGCCGCCAGCGCATGGGCATGAATCCCCATGCCAACGGCGGCTTGCTCATGCAGCCGCTGCGCGTGCCTAACTTCCGCGACTTCGCCGTGCAGGTCGCGCCCCGCGGCCAAACCACCGCCGAATCCACCCGCATTCTCGGCCGTCTGCTCCACGCCGTCATGGAAGCCAACAAAAGCGAAAAGCACTTTCGTGTCTTCGGTCCCGATGAAACCGCCTCCAACCGCATCCAGGACGTCATCACCGGAACCGGCAAAGCGTGGATGGCGGCAACTCTGCCCGTAGATGAAAACCTCTCCCAAAACGGCCGCGTCATGGAAGTTCTCAGCGAGCACTTATGCCAGGGCTGGCTCGAAGGGTATCTCTTGACCGGCCGTCATGGATTCTTCTCCTGCTATGAAGCCTTCATTCACATCGTCGATTCCATGGTCAACCAGCACGCCAAGTGGCTCAAGACCACCCGCGAAATCCCCTGGCGCAAGCCCATCGCGTCGCTCAATTATCTGCTCAGCTCCCTGGTCTGGCGCCAGGATCACAACGGCTTCTCTCACCAGGACCCCGGCTTCATCGATCATCTGGTGAACAAAAAAGCAGGCATCGTGCGCATCTATCTCCCCCCCGATGCCAACACCCTGCTCTCCGTCGCCGATCATTGCCTGCGCAGCCGCAATTACATCAACCTCATCGTGGCCGGCAAACAGCCCCAGCCGCAATGGCTTCCCATGGAGGAAGCCATCGAGCATTGCACCACCGGCCTGGGCGTTTGGAAGTGGGCCTCGAACGACGACGGTCATCCCGATGTGGTGATGGCCTGCTGTGGCGACGTGCCCACCATGGAAGCCCTCGCCGCCGTCTGCCTGCTGCGCGCCCGCATCCCCGATCTGCGCATTCGCGTCGTTAACATCGTCGACCTGATGGCCCTGCAGCCGCAGTCCGAGCACCCGCACGGCCTCTCCGACGAAGACTACGACCTCATGTTCCCGCCTGCCACTCCCACCATCTTCGCCTTTCACGGCTACCCCTGGCTCATTCACCGGCTCGTCTATCGCCGTCACAATCACTTGAACCTTCACGTGCGCGGCTACAAGGAAGAGGGCACAACAACAACGCCCTTCGACATGTGCGTGCTCAATAACATCGACCGTTTCCAGTTGGCCCTCGACGCCATCACTCGCGTGCCACGCCTGGCTGCGCAGGTGGACGCGGCGCAGCAATGGTACTCCGAGCAAATCCAGCGCCATCGCCTCTTTGTCTCCGAGAACGGAGATGACATGCCTGAAGTTAAGAACTGGCGCTGGCCCGAGGTGCCGAAATAGTTAGCTGCGGCCGACGCCCCAGGTTCCGGGCGAAGAACCCGGCAACGAAACTAACTCGCTAACTCGCTAACTAGCTACGTCGAGGTGCGCCATTCATGTCTTCCTTGCCCGTTCTGGTTTTGAACAGCGGTTCTTCTTCCATCAAGTTTTCGGTCTATGAAGCCGCCGGCGCCGATAGAACCAGGCTCTTCGAGGGCGCCGTCGATGGCATCGGCACCGACCTGGGCAAGTTCTGGATAAAGAATGGCGGCGGCCGCAAAATAGTCGACCAGACCCCGGCCCTTCCCACGCGCGCCGTCGCCTTCAAACTCGTGGCCGACGCCCTCCACTCCGAAGATTTTCCCGCGCCCGCGGCCATCGGACACCGCATGGTCTGCGGCGGTCCCACGGTGCTCGAAAATCAGCTCATCACGCCCGGCCTCATCGACGAAATGGAGCGTTATACCGCCTTTGCGCCCCTGCACACTCCCATCGCCGTTTACATCATGCGCCAAGCCCTGCGCCTCTTCCCCGGCGTGCCTAACTTCGTTTGCCTCGA
>JASHOY010000279.1 GCA_030038435.1 Acidobacteriaceae bacterium
CCGCTTTGCACCAGGAGGCTGGTATCGTAGGCGGTGATGGAATTGACGCCGGTGGCCGTATTGCAGAACAGGATGGCGCAGGAAAGCAGGAAGGGAACAACGTATTTGCGCCTGAGGAGCGAGTCGGTGAGGCGAGCGCGGGCGAGGGGAGCGGGCGAGAGAGCAGTCGCCATCTCACCCAGTTCCCTCTCCGCCTCCTCGGCGTTTCGCGAGCGGAGAAGTGCGGCGCGTGCGCGTGTGCTAAGGCCTTTCCGGTAGAGCCAGCGCGGTGATTCGCTGACGAAGCAACTGCCGGCGAAGAAGAGAACTCCGCCGGGCAGCGAGGTCCAGAAGATGCGTCTCCAGGCCTGATTTTTGAGCAGAAAAACGGTCAGCGCGCTGGCGGTGCGCTCCGCCTCTTCGAGGCGCAGGCTGAAATATATTCCCGCGAGGGCCGAGATCACTATGCCGAGAGTGAGAAACCACTGGAACAGTCCGGTGCCGCGGCCTCGGTTCGCAGCGGGGAGACACTCGGCGAGATAGAGTGGCACGACCACGCCGATGATGCCGCCGCTCATCCCCTGCAGGATTCTGCCGGCGATGAGAAAGCCGAAACCGTGGGAGAGCGCGATAATCGGGATGCTGAGACTGAAAGCAAGGCCGCTGGCGATCATGAGCGGTCGGCGGCCGAACCATTCGCTCAGCAGGCCGGCGAAGAGCGTGGAGAAAACACCACCCAGCAGGACGGCGGCGACCACGGCGGAAAGCTGCTCGGCAGTGAGACTGGAGGTGGCTTCAAGGTAAGGCAAGGCGCCGCCGATGATGCCGAGATCAATGCCGTAGAGCAAACCGCCCAGACCGGCGACAACCAGAAGATAATGGCTGTAGCGACGGCGACGGCGATCTGCTCCGGAGGGAAAGCCGCTGACGACGAAGCTCGCGGAACCATCCCCACCGGACGGTAAACCGAGAGATACTCGTGCAGGCTCTTCGGGCATTACTGCTCCACGCCGCGGACAAAGACTCTGCTGATATCGAGATCTCCTTCAGCCGGGTTCCATGCGAACTGGACAAGGTCGGCTTGGGCGCCGACACGCAGCGCTCCGCGGCCGCCAATAAAACGGCCGGGATTTTCAGTAGCCATCCGGACAGCCTGCTGCAGCGAGAATCCAGGCAATCGGGCCACGTTGGCGATCCCCAAGCTAAGTGGCAAGGCCGCCCCGCCCAGCATCCCAGTGCCGGGGATTCCAATCCGGCCCTCCGCGGTGAGCTCGACGGAACCGCCGACCGGGGTCTGGTAGACGCCGGGGCGCAGTCCGCCGACAGCAACCGCATCGGAGACCAGCACACTGCGCTCGATGCCTTTAGCGCGGAGCATAGCAATCAGCGTATCTGCGGGGAGATGATGGCCGTCGGCGATGAAGGTCGCGGTGAGGCGGTCATCAGCGAGTTGAGCCCAGAGAAGATTTGGATGTCGCGGCAGCTCGCCTGCTACTCCGTTACCGAGGTGCGTGGAGAAGACCGCGCCTGCCTGAGCAGCGGCGTGTATGCGCGCGGGAGCGGCGTCAGTATGACCCAGGGCAACGAGAATACCTTTGCGCGAGAGGTACGCAATGTAGTCGAGGGCACCATCCCAGTGCGGGGAGACGGTGACCAGGCCGACAAGCCCCCCGCTGGCGGCCTGCCAGCGTTCCAGCTCGTCGCTATCCGGGGGCCGGACATGGGCGCGTGGATGCGCGCCGCGGGGACCGTCAGGGGGCGAGAGATGCGGGCCCTCCATGTGCACGCACGGAATCATGTGGGCGGCCAGAGGCGAAATGCGACGTGCCGCAGCGATGGCGCGCAGCGCCGCCAGGAGCTGTTCTTCTGCGGCGGTGATCAGGGTCGGCAGGAAAGTGGTGACACCGAAGGTGACCAACTGCTGCGCCAGAGCGATGACCACCTCGGGTGTAACCGACTGATCATTGAGGTCGTGTCCGCAGTAGCCGTTAATCTGCAGATCAATGAAGCCCGGCGACAGCCACGGCCCTTCCGCGGAGGAGGATACCGGGACAATCGCCTGGATGACACCATCGTCTACAAGAACCTTTACTATCTCGCCGCTGGCCAGATCACGCCCCTGGATCGAATGCTGACTCACCATGCCTCCTGCTTGGCTGCGACTTGAGCCCTCCTCCAGTTTCGAAGCTTGCTTTTCTGAAAGAAGCCCGCGGTACGTGTCTTGCTTTCGTTGCGGGCCGGCGAAGAGCCCAGCCCACCATCCAAGACACGAGCGTTCCCCTCAAACGAGGTCAATGACAACCACAGAGTAGACCTTCAGCGAAGGTACGCGGATTGAGATCGTGCGTTCACCCTTCCAGTCGAGCGGGTGATCGGTGCTCGGAGCATCGGGCGAAAGGCAGCGGACCCTCTTCGCCTGAAGGCCGGAAGGCAGGGTAAGCTCGACGGCTAAATCCTGCATCTCCGGCGTGCGCACATGATCATAGTTGAGCAGATGGAGCAGCAGGCGATTGGCGCCGGGTTGACGAAGCAGCTCGACGGTGACATAAGGAGACGACACGTTGGTCAGGCGAATGGACGGCGCGCCGCTCATCGCTGACACGACGGCACTCCTGAGCTGATCGTTGTTGGCGGCGAGGTTCCAGTAGTGCTGTTTGCGGCCGGGACCCTGTTGAGAGGCCTTCATCGTAGTGGGTGTTATTACGGGAATGTAGGTGATCTTGCCGCGACCGAAGCGGTTTTGCACCGCACCGCCGGAGAGATCCGGCTCATCGACCTCGGATCCCTCCCACGGGAGCGCCGAGACACCTAAGCAGTCTTTCAGCCCGAAGTCGGGACGCCGCTCGCGCCGCTCCGTGTAGAGCGAGGTGTGTCCGGTTGCGACCAGTCCGCCACCGTTCCGGACAAAATTTTGAATCTGCTGGATCTGGGCGTCGCTGAGCGACTCCTGATCGGCGAGGAAGAGCAAGCGGTATTTCGACAGATCGTTCAGATGCTGATCGAAGATGATGTCGAACAGGAATGGCCCCTGAATGAGCATCTGACTGGCGAGCATGAAGCTGATGTTGGGCGAGGCGCTGTTGAAGCCCATGCTGGCGAAGGAGTAGAGCAGCGCAACGTCGGCGACCGATTCCACGTTACGGTAAAGGTCGAAGTTCTGGCGGTAGAACTGAATGTAGCGGCGAGGCGCTTCAGGCAGATCAGGCACGGCATCGAAGATGCCGACCATTCCCAGGCATTGCCGGTTGTAGGTCATCGACTCGGCCATCTGCAGCAGGCCGCCGCTGTTGGGTGCGTAGCCCCAGTTGCCTACCGCTCCCCAGGTGTAGCAGAAGATCTTCTTTTTCAGGATTGAGGCGGCTTTGAGGGTGCGGATCTTCGAAACCAGCGCGCCCTCCGCAGTGACGGCGGCGTTGTCGCCCTCTTCGGTCCAGGCAACATCAATCGCGCCCAGCAGGCGCGGATAGTCGACACCCTGTTCCCAGATGACGTTGCGGCCGGAGATGCCGGTGGAAGGGTTATTTTCGACCGCGACGTCGGGATTGATGGACCGGATCAGAGCCGCCATTTCGGCGTAGTAAGCCGTGAGCTGGTGGCAGCGGAAGTCGGCCCAGATCTGCAGCAGCGGATCATTGATGCGGGCCGGGAACTCTTCCAGCTGCGGTGCTTCCACATAGCGAACGTCGGAGAAGCCGAGCCGGTCGTGGAGTTCCTGTGTGCTGAAGTTGGCGGTGAGAAATTTGCGGAAGTCCTCCACTGCCATGGGGTGGCTGAAGACGGCCGGCTGCGCCTGCATAGACGTGTTGTCGAAGTGAATCAGGTCGGGATTGAGGTTTTCCATCCCGTAGCGAACGACGCTCTTAATGTATTCGCGGTAGCCGGGATGCATAAAGTAGACGCGGCGACGGAAAGTTTGATCGCCGTAGTAAAGTGGTTTGCCCAGATAATCGGGCAAAAACCACGACTGGGCGTCCGGCTTCTCGATCAGGAAGGTCTCATAGGCGATGGTGCTGCCAACGTAGAGGCCGACACGAATACCATTGGCTTTGAGCTTGCGCGCAAGTGTGCGAGCGTCCTCGATGTGATCCTGCTCGGCGTTGAGCCCGAATCCCTTGAAGAAGTGAATCATGCCGAGAGTCACGCCGGCTTCCTTGAGCGCATTCACCGTGGCATCGGAGCCCTGCTTGCGGTAGAGATCGCCGAGCCCGGTGGAGATGCCGCCGGTTCTCTTCTGGAAGAGGGGAAAGTCATCCCAGCATCCGGCCATGATGATGGGACCATCGTTGAGCCATGCCGGCCCCGTCCCGGTTGCGGTTTCCGCGGGAGCCGTTGTTTCGGCACCTAACAGCAGCGGCGAGATGATTTCCGAGCGGGTGGAATAAATGCCGGCGGCGAGACCAGTTCCCAGGAATTCCCTGCGATTCATTGCGTCAAACCCTCGCTGATTGGCTTCAGGAGTTCCTGTCCCGAAGGCTGAAGTGATTTCGGTTTCTCGGCCGCGGCGGTGGCGTTCTGAGGCTGGAGCACGCGATCGGCAGGTTCCTTCACGTGTTCCGCAGCCATGCTGCGTAAAGTTCCTCATCGTCGTCGGGCCCCACGCCGAGGCGCAGGGTGTCGAAGACGGAAGAGTTCTGCGCAACCCTCTGGAGATAAGCGTCGCGGAGCGTCGATTCGGAGATCGCCTGGCCATCGGCATCGACGGCATCGTAAATCCACACCGGCCGCGGCGCAATGGAGGCGAGAAGATCCGGCAGATCGAAGTGCTGCAGAATGCCCTGGACGAACCAGTCCAGAGAGACCGAGTAGTCTTCGGCGTCTACGATGGACTGCCAGGAGGGGACCGAATGCGTGAGCAGAAGTGACCGCACCCGTGAATCCAGCACCGTTGCCAGGCCAGCGGCGATGCCAGCCGAACCTCTGCCGAGGATCCGCATTTGCGAGTTGTCCACGTCGGGCCGGGCGGCCAGATAATCGAGCGTGCGGAGGACGTCCCAGACTCTTTGTCCGAGGACGGGCTTGCCGAGAACCAGGTTGGTCCAGGCAAAGCGTTCGAGCACTTGCATGCCGCGATAAAAAACCGGACCGCCATCGGGCATCCTGGGGGTGGAGAGCCCCATGCCGCGCAAATTGACGGAGGCGACAGCGTAGCCCTGGCCGAGGACAGCATGAAAGGGACTGGGTTCGGCGACCACCTGATTGACGTCGTTATCGCTGATATAGAGGACGGCGGGGCGACGTGCCGCGCCGGCCTGCGTTTTCACGAACCAGCCCACCACGCGGACGCCAGGCCCGGACTCAATCTGAAACTCTTCGGTATGCAAACCCGCGCCGAATTGAGCCGAAAGCGTGACTTCGCGGAGAGGAGAGCGGCTGGAAGGCAGAGCGAGGAGGCTGGGGAGCGTCTCCGAGATTCGAGCGCGCGCCGCGGCGACGTTGCCGCCCATCAGCAAGCCGCGCGGCAGAACCTTTTTTGCGTGGTCGCGGTTGATCTGCACCAGCGAGCGGCCTCCCAGGGAAGTGAGAACCTGGCCGGTGGGGGTGCAGTTGAGCAGCGCAGCAGGAGCGGCATCGAAGGGCGCCTCGTCGACACCGGCGTCTGCTTGCCCAAGCCAGCGATTGAACCAGCCGTACAGCGCTTGCCGGGAGTAGAAGTCAAGTTCGTGAGGAAGATGACCGGCGCGGATTCCAAGGCTGTCCTGCGCGCCCAGCAGACCGTAAATGCGCTGTAACTCGGAGTAGTTCTGGGCAATCGCCTCTTGATAGACGGGCGAATAGGTCTGTCCTTCATCATGCACCGTATAACAGAGCAGGAAGGGCTTTGGAGCAAAGGAGTTGAGAAGATCGCCGCGGTCGACGCCGTGATTGAGACTGCCGGCCATGTTCTGTTCGGCGTCGGCAATAGCTCCGGGAGGATCAAAATACGGGCCAGCAAGGTTTTCGTAATTGCCCTCGACGGCGACGGCGGCCCGAATGCGAGGTTCGAGGGCCATCAGGTACATGGTGACGGTGGCTCCGCCGGAGTGCCCCGTACAGCCGATGCGATGGGGATCCACTTCAGGTCGGCTGAGGAGATAATCAATGGAGCGCATGCCGTCCCAGACGCGATAGCGCGCCAGCCCTGTGCCCAGCAGGAGCATGGGCCGGCCGGCCTGGTTGTGCTCGGCCGTGGGGCCCATGCGCGGCTCGCTGGTACCCGGAATCAGGTACTGGCGGCGTTCGCCCTGGCCGAATGGATCGTAGGCAAGGACGACATACCCTTTGCGCGCCAGGTTCTGATAGCAATACTGGTAATTGCGGTAGTTCTTGCCGTCGCTGGTATGTCCCAGTGGCGCAACAATGGCCGGGTAAGGAGCCTTGCCGGCGGCGGGGAGATAGAGGTGGGCCGTGACATACACCTGCGGCAGGCTTTCATAGATCAGCTTCTCAATGCTATAGCCATCCCGGGGAATCGTGCCGACGACGCGGGCGTTGAGGGGAGTTTCGGCCGGACGTCCTCCCAGGATCTCCCACACCTGGGAGCGCACGGCGGCGCCCCGAGCGGCGATGGCGGCGGGTGACTGTATCCGCGCCAGCAGCGCTTTTCGGTCTTCGCCGGCGCGATTGACGTTTGCGGAGATGAAGCGCGGCCAGTCATTCCAGAAATCCCGTTGCGAACGGGGAATGGCGCTGCCCGACTGCGCCCCATCAGAAGTGGCGGCGAAAAGCGGGGGCACAGCCGGCACCGCACATCCGGCGAGGGCCACCATGTTCGCTGCAAGAAAACCGCGACGACTAACCATACACCTGCTCCGCTTTCTGAACCCCGGCATGGAGCCGGGATCCGGCCTAAAACTGGTACTTCAGAGCGAACTGGAGGATTCTGGGAGTGTTTGCCGTGGAGATGGTGCCGTCTGCTTTGGACGAAACGATTGCCGTAGGATTGGCGAAGTTGACGCGATTGGCGAGGTTAAACGATTCGGCGCGAAACTGAACGGACTGCGCCTCATCGGAACCCAAGTGCAGGGGAAAGATGCGGACCATGGAGAAGTCAAAGTCCTCATAGCCTGGCCCGGAGAGAAAGTCACGCGGCGTATCGCCAAAGGTGCCGGGTGTATTCTCGGTAAAGGCCGCCTTGTTGAAGTACTCTCGCGCCTCCGCGGCGTGGCCGCGGCCCGTGGAGAGGATTGGATTGCCGATCAGATCGGCACGGTCCAGGCCGATGCCGCTGGTGGAGTTGTCGATGCCCGAGCGCACCGAGAATGGCTCGCCGTCCTGGAGCACGAGAATTCCGTTGGCCTCCCAATCACTGAAGATATGGTTGGTCAGCCGGGAGCCGAACTGGGCCCGCGGCAGATCCCACACAAAGGATCCCTTGAACTGCCCTGTGACGTTGAACGAGCAGGGCCCGTAGTCGTTGTGGGGATTGGGTGTGGAATAGGCGTCGGTGTCAAAGAAGGCTTCTTCGCTTTCGTCCATGCATTTCGACCAGCGGTAACCGCCGAGGAATGTGAGCCCGTGCGCTGCCTGTTTCTGCATGGAAATGGTGAGCGATTCAAAGTTGGCGATTCCGACATCGCGGGCCAGAGCGAGTCCCTGGTAGCTGGCGCCCATGGGGCGGCGGATGTTGTAGTTGGCGAGGTTTTGCTGGATTGTTTCAGCAGGGTTGTAGACCGCGGCATTCCCTTCGACTGAACCGAACAGGTGTTCGGCGTTTTGACCTTCATAGGCAAGGCGCAACACCTGGCTATGAAACACCTGCTGTTCAAGGGAGAGATTCCACTGATCGATGGTGGGCGCCTTCATGTCCAGGGTCATGGGATTGGCGGCTTCGGGAATCTGGAATGCAGTGCCTTTCGGCGCCAGTCCGGCCGGCAACGGGAAGGGATCACTATAGCCCTGATAAGGATTGTCGGTGCCGACCGGATTGGTGATGGTCACATTGGTATTGAAAGGGCTGAAATTCGGATTGATGGTATTGGCGGTCATCTGATCCTGGTACATGCCGAAGCCTCCGCGCAGGCTGGTTCGACCGTTGCCGAAGACGTCGAGAGCAAAGCCTATGCGGGGATCGAAGAGCCGGTAGTTGGAATCGACTGCGCGCGATGGGACGCCGGGGTCGCCAGCCAGCAGCAGACCGGCAGGCAGGTTCGGATACTGCGCGGAGTGGATATTGGCCGCATAGGCGGCGGGGCTGAAGATCGCCTCCTCGTGGTAGTCGGAGTCGTAGACCGGGACGAATGGATTCCAGCGCACTCCGAGGGTGACGGTGAAGCGCGGCATTACCTTCCACGTGTCCACAAAATAGAGCGCGGGCAGGCTGCGGGTGGGAACCAGATGGTAGGAGACCTGCTGGGTAAAGGTGGACGGCTTACCAAGCAGGAAGTCTAGCGCGTTATCGCCGGATAGGGCGTTGCTGAAGCTGAAGTCGCCATCGCCGTGGTAGTCCTGATCTTTGACCACCTTGCTGTGCAGGAAGTCGCCGCCGAATTCAATTGTGTGCTGGCCGTGCACCCAGGTCCACTGATTGCCGATACCGCCCTCGGTGGCGGGGATGGTATAGACACCATCCCAGGATTGGGAGAAGTAGTTGCTCACGCCGATAACCAGGCTGCTGTACCCGGAAGCGACCATGGAGGGGATGTTAACGCCGAGGCTGGTCCATCCCGGGTAGCCGGGAGGCGATGTGGTCAGATTGGAACGGCGGCTGAAAGAGCCGACGATGGTGGAGGTGAGATTCGGGCTGAAAATATAGGTAGCGTTGACAACGCCAAACTGGCTGAGCCAACTCTGATTGGCTTCAGCGGCAAGAAAGTTGTTGGCGACGGCCATCGAGGGCTCCTGCAGGCCGTCGTAAATGTAAGTTCCGTAGATACGAAGGTTCTGGCCGACATTCTCGTCGATGCGGGTGACATACTGATTATCGTTTTCGACCAGGCGCGAATCGTAATAGGCCAGCCCAGTTCCGGGCGCACCCACGGGCAGCAGCGCGAGCAGCTTCGTGGCCACCGGATCAAAGAGTGAGGGCGAAACCTGGTTGCCCGCAAAGGGCTGTCCGGTGGAAGGGTTGATGAGTTGCTGCGAATCGGCGGAAAAATTGCCGCTGCGCTGAGCGGCGGTGAGCACAATGGCGGAGTTAATGGGGTTCTGGCGTATGGTGGTCCGCTGGTAGGAGAAGAAAGCGAAGGTTTTGTCTTTGCGGATGGGACCGCCGATGGTTCCGCCAAACTGGTTTCGCTTGAGACCGTCCTGGGTGGCTGAGAAATAGTTACGGCCGTTGAGCGCGCTGTTGCGGATAAACTCGAAAAGCGTTCCGTGAAACTGGTTGGTGCCGCCGCGGGTCACAGCGTTCATGAGACCGCCGCCGCGCCCGGAGAACTGTGCGCTGTAGGTGCTCGTATCGAAGCTGAACTCCTGAATGGCGTCCGGGTCGGGATAGACGTTTGCAATCTGCGTCAGAGCGTCTTCGTTGAGGGCCCCATCGAGATAGTACGAGGTGGAATCGCCGCGTCCTCCGCTCGATCCGACATAGTTATTGGCCTGATCGGGACGGGAAGCGTTTTGCTGATAGGTCGCCGAGGAGGTCGGGCCGGTATCCGGCGCCAGCTGCATCAGCTGCAGGACATTGCGGCCGTTGAGAGGAAGCTGCTGGGTAGTGTGGGTCTCAATGGGCGTGGAGATGGTAGGAGACTGCACATCCACCGTGCTGGCCGCGGATTGAACCACCACGCTTTGCGTCACCGAACCGACGCTGAGTAAGGCGTTTACCGTGGCGCGCTCGCCCACGGTTACCACGAGATTCTGCTCCTGCGACTGAAAACCGCTTTTGGCAATATCCAGCCGGTAGGGACCGGGATCGATGCCGGTAACCACGTAATCGCCCTGTCCATCCGTTTCAGCGCGCAATCTGGTGCCCGTCGTGATGTTGGTCACGGTCACGGCGGCAGAGGGAATGGCGGAGCCGCTGGAGTCAACTACCCGGCCAGCGATGCTGCCTGAGGTCAGTTGTCCGAAGAGCGGCGTTACGGCAAGAGAAACGACAAGTAGGAGAAGTACAGGATGATGGCTCCTCATGGTGCCTCCCGATGGATTTTTGTCCCGGTATCGGCCCTTCGATGGCGACCGCGTAGCGAAATCTCGGGGATTTCGGCGGGCAGCGGCTTCTCAGGGCATAAACACGAAATCAGAAGCGGTTCGCCTTGCAGCCAAAGCGAGAAGAATGGATAACCTTGGCAACCGGGTTCGTGCGGCTAAGAAAAAAGGCAACAAACAGGACTGCTGGGGAACGAAACTGCTGCTGATGCGCTCCAGGGCAATCAAGGGAACTGAAGCGATAATCGAAACAATAAACTCGCAAATTTTCCCTGTCAACAGAAATTTTTCACATATTTATGCAATAAATATCGAACTCAAGAATTCCCATACGAAGGTGCATCCTATCGCTATTTGCATATAAGTTTATTAAATACTTGATATTGAAGCCTATGTAACAGGCCAGTTCTTTTAGCTTAGGAGGCGCTATGTACTGTGGTTTTTTCTTGACCTGTAAGAAAAATTTCTTTATGGTAAGTTCGGTGAGGCGCGGAGCAGAGATTCTGCGGCTAGCAATCGGCAGGCAATGGCGCACGATGTTGCAGGTCTGGTTGAAGCGAAACCCGATAGAAACCGGCTACAGGTGCAACGGATTTGAGGAGCATATGCTGCCTAAGGGCAAAGTAGGTCTGAGAGAGATAGCGGAAGCCGCTAAGGTTAGCATAGCGACGGCTTCGCGGGTGCTGAATGGAAACGGGCGGGTCGACGCAGAAATCCAGAAAGTGGTTCTGGCCGAAGCCAGAAAACTGGGCATTGATCCCTCGCAACGATACAAGAGCAAAACACTGGCCTTTCTCCTGAGCAACCGCGCCATGTTGCACGCCTTTCATTCTCGGATCTTGAGCGGCGCGGAAGCGCAATGCACCGTGCGCGGTTGGGATATGGTCTTCCTCTCCTATCACTATTCGCCGCAAACGCCGTGGAACGAGTTGCATCTTCCGCGAGTGATTGCGCGTCGAGACCTGATCCGAGGCGTGATTCTGGCGGGCACTAATTCGGCAAATCTCCTGCGACTGCTGCGGGATAAAGAAATCATTTTCAGTGTGCTGGGCAACAATGTGATGGGTGAGCGAGCGGAGTTGGAGAAATGTGACGCCGTTTATGCTGACGACATCCAGGGAGGGCTTGACGCCACCCAGCATCTGCTGCGTCTTGGCCACCGCCATGTATGGTTCGTGGGCAATGACCGTCTTCCATGGTTCGCACGCCTCCTTAAGGGTTATCGCCGCGCCATGGGCGAAGCTAACCTGGCTGCGCGTGAAAGCAGCGTCGATTCCGAGGATGACACCGAATGCGGATATCTGGGGACCAAGTCGCTACTTGCGCGCGGCGAAGAAGTGACAGCGATCGTTGCTGGCAATGATCAGATCGCTGGAGGCGTGTATAAGGCGCTGCGCGACAAGGGGCTCTCGGTCCCAGAAGACATCGCCGTGGTCGGCTGTGACGATACCGTCGGGATGTGGCTATATCCGGCCCTCAGCACCACGCGCGAGTTTCCGGAACAGCTTGGGAAGAACCTGGTGGACGCAGTTCTGCGCCGGATCGAGGATCCGGATCAACCTCCACAAAGCGTTACCGTGCCCACCGAATTCATTCGCAGAGATTCCTGCGCACGGCCTTCTGAATCACGGGAAGAGTTAGCGCACGAAGTTATGCACAGCAGTCCAATTTCTTGATCCTGCCGAGATTGATTTTTCTAATTTTCGACTTTTCATCCCGGGACAAACTCGCCGCGTCCAGGAGCGGTACTCAGGCGAGGCGGGCTAAGGCCCGCACTCTTTACTCGATAAGGAAGTTATTCATGTTAATTCGCAAGCTGGAAGAAGGAACTCTAAAGCTGGAGATCTACGACACCGCGGCCGCTGCGGGCGAAGCGGCCGCACTGGCAACCGCCGACGCAATCCGCCAGTCCATCGACGGCGGCAAACTCGGGGTCATCTTTGCCACCGGAAATTCGCAGCTCGAAACCCTGAACGCGCTCACTTCGATGGCGGATATTCCCTGGCCGGCTGTCACTGGATTTCACCTGGATGAATACGTCGGTATTTCTGACCAGCATCCAGCGTCCTTCCGGCGCTATCTGCGCACCAGGCTCACTCAGCGTGTTCCGATCGGGAAATTTTACGAGATCGACGGCAGTTCGGCGGATCTCGCCGCAACCCAGCGCGAATACGCGCGGCTGCTTACGGAAACTACCGCCCAGATCTGTCTGCTGGGGATAGGGGAAAACGGTCATCTGGCATTTAATGATCCCCACGAAGCGAATTTCTCCGATCCCGAGGTCATCCGGATTGTCGCGCTGGACGCCGAATGCCGTCAGCAGCAAGTGAACGAAGGCTGGTTTGCAGCGCTGGCCGATGTGCCGCAACAGGCTCTCACGCTGACGATTCCAACGCTCCTCAGAGTCCCCAAGCTGATTGTCTCGGTTCCCGGCAGACGTAAGGCGCAGAGCGTCCGGCGCACGGTTGAAGATCCCATCTCAACCGCCTGCCCTTCAACAATTCTGCGCAAGCATTCCGATGCGACGTTGTATCTGGACCTTGAATCCGCTGCCGAACTGCCGGTGACAGTCTAGCTCCTGTCGAGGCGAGTGGGGCGGCGACGAGGAGACGATCGCTGCTGTCCATGCTTGGCCGTTCGTCCAAGACGCACCTTGGGTCTAGGAGGCAGAGAGCGGCATCCGCATGGATTAAGACGGCGAGTTCCATGGCGCTAACCTGTGCCCTCCGCGTGAACCTGTGCGGTTTGTCTTTTGATTTTGGATGAGAATGCGAATAGGCGCAGTTGCCGAATCACGGATGAAGGATGCGAGTAAATGAAAAAACTGAAGCGTCCGCGATCATTGCGTGCCCATGCTTTGCGCAACTACACGTTGCACGGATGGAATGAGAAGATAAGCCGACGATGGGGTTATCCGGAACTCATGGCCGACCCCGAATGGTCTAAAGGATGGATCAGTTTCGATTCGCTCTGCTGGAACACGAATACTGGCAAGTTGTACTGCGGCCTCAACTCCATGGACACAGACTTGCTATATTCCTTCGATCCGAGTACGAGCCGGTTTGAAAGTCTGCGCAGTCAGCAGTGGACTGATCCGTATGATGTGAAAATCCATCGGACCCTTCTTCTCAACCCGTCGGATCAATGCCTTTATCTGGCAACGTCGCTGCTGCATGATGCCGACCAGCAGCCCAGAGCCCTGGGCGGTAAGCTGGTCAAGGTCGATCCCGTGACGGGAGCATCCACCGTGCTCGCTGTGCCGGCACCATATCTCTATATTCAGTCCATCGCCGCCGATTGGGATCGCGGCATTCTTTATGGATTTACTTATCCGGCCGAGGCGGTATTCCGGTTCGACCTGGGCACCGGACATTCGAGGATTCTTGCGTACATTGGTAACGCGACCCTCTTTGCTCAGCCCCATAACGCCGTCGTGGACCGCGATGGATGGCTTTGGGGGACCTGGGCCGAAACTCGCGCCTGGGAAGAAGAAGTTGGCCCAGAACCTGTTCGCCTGTTCAAGTATCACCCCGACGGAGATAGGTTCATCTGGTATCGTCATGGGCTTTCTCGGAAAGATGCTCGCGAGCAACTGCTTCCTGATCCGTCTGGAGCCATCGAGGCATCCGGCCCATTGAAAGAGACACGGCACAAGGAAGATTTTGGGTTTTGCGATTCGATGGTCTATGACGGCGAGTATTATATCTTTGCTTCCACAGTGGCCGGTGTTCTCTGTCGCATCGACACCAGAACAGGGGCAGTGGAAAAAATAGCCAATGTCATGCATCAGGGCCGCTTTCCAGCCTTGGCGATCAGAGACGGTGTTCTATATGGCGCCGGCGGCATCAGTGGACAGACACAGTTAATTCGTTGGAAGACGAACAGCGATGAGATCGATTGCTTTGCTGATCTAACCGACCCTGCCGTTGATGACCCGCCCTCTCGGATTCACGAGATTGCGCTGGACGAAGATCATCGGATCTATATGGGCGAAAACGATAACCATTCCCGCTCCAGCTTTCTCTGGGTAGTCGAGGTGGACTAGAGTAGAACCACATTTGTTGCCAGATGATTCTCTGGAGACACGGAAAAGATGCTTCAGATTGACTGGAGGTCGCGTCACGGAGACGAACTTCAGGAACAGCTTCCGAAGGCGATACCTCCT
>JASHOY010000280.1 GCA_030038435.1 Acidobacteriaceae bacterium
TTCCATAGAATCTGCAACTTACTGATTATAAAAAGTCACAGATGTCCGAAAAGTCGGACATGTCGGGGGGTGGTAGCACAAATTAGCACAAAATGTCCGGTGCTACCGATGTACTGTCACAGCTCAATCGGGGCACAGCATCTGATGCAAGCACTTCTTGCCAGTCCTCACTAGTCAGCGGGAGCGGGGAGACCTAGATCGAGTCCCCGAGATGGCAATCAGAGTGTCCGAGGCCGCGCCCCGCTAGCCATTGCAGGATGTGCGCTTCGGCCGCCCGGCTCTCTTCCTTATCGTCCAGCGTGAGGACGAAGCACTCTTGAACGTCACCGCTGCGCATCACATTGCGCTTGAGCAATTCCATCTCGGGGCAGTCTACAAACATATTGTATGCCCGACGCGGCAGCTTCGTTGTCAATCTGCAAAAGGTGCTAGGGCATTTCATGTTTGAGATGACGCGGCGCAATGCCAATCTTGTGACTGCGGACTTACAGGCTGTTCACGAGCGCTAAGCTTGCTTTCGAGGTAACGACGTGCATGTGGTCGACGGCATGCGGTGTAGACGTCTGAAAATCGAAACCGGATACCCGGATGGATTAGGCCCGAGTCTTAGCGAGAGCGTTTCTGTTCATAGGGGTTTCCCACTCACTTTTTCAGATATCTCCTTGACGCTAACGAGGAGACGGCCTATACTCAGTCAACTTCCCTCACCCCAAGTACATTCTGTCGGACGGAGGTCATTATGACGATTAGATCGTTCAGCATGAGCTGCCTGACTTTCGCGCTATTCAGCGTCGTGTTTGTCGGAATGGGCAACCCACAATCAGGTTCTGAGGGTTCGATACAATCGAACACACCACTCTTGAGGTTAGACCCCCAGCTCAACACCCAACTTCGTGCTTTCTTCAGGGCTGGCGCACAGTCGGAACGCTGCAGTGTCCCGAGTCAGGCACCGTCAGCTCCATGCACCTGCTCAGACGGACGCAAAGTCGGAGCAAGATGCGTCACGTGTTCTACTCCAAGCGGTAAGAGTTGCGATACCAAGTGCATTTCGTGCACATGCGCTTGCGATCCAGCCTCATGCGCGCAGTCGCAGAGCTTGGATTGCAATTAGCACGTGGGAGAGTGAACAAACGCTGAAAGGAGATATGTATTCCCGTTTTTGGTCATTACGCTTTGCGCAGCATTTCCGGCCCATCTCGCGGCAGAGGGATGTAATTTGAACAAAGCCTGTTAGACCGCCGATGGCGAGCGATTGACGAAGCATTGACAAAAGGAGAATAGTCGTGAAACCCCTGTTAGGCATCCTCTTCTTCGCTCAACCAATCTACGCGCCTAAACCAATTTACGCCCAAGACAATGCTTGCCAGCCGTATGGTGATCCAATAAGAAGCACCGGGGCTTACCACGTGTGTACAGAAAACAAATACAAAATCAACATGTTCGAATACGACGAACTACGTATAACGTGCAAAGAAAACACTGCTCACCCCGGCATGCAATGGCATCTTTGGTGTCAGCCGAATGAATCTCGGTGTGGCTGTAACAAACATGATGTAGAAGCAGGAACGAGTACCTGTTGCGGAAGAACCGCGTCCGCAGAGTGCACCGACCGAGACCC
The DNA here is from genome assembly GCA_030038435.1 of Acidobacteriaceae bacterium. Lineage (GTDB taxonomy): Bacteria > Acidobacteriota > Terriglobia > Terriglobales > Acidobacteriaceae > Telmatobacter. Next base: position 1,619 of record JASHOY010000280.1, read on the forward strand.
AGGAGCGCCAGGGCGTAACGGTTGCGCAACTTGGAACGATGAGGGCCACTAGCCCGAATCTCGCTGGCGTCTGTGCTTATAATCGCACCGCTCGGTCAAGGATCGTATACGCCAGTCGCACGGAGCAATCTGGAGCCGGAGAGACGTCTTGTGTGATGTGAAGCAGCTTTGTGAAGACTTCGGGTTCATCGCTCCAAGCCGCAAGCTCCACGCCTTCCGACACATTTTCGCTGTTAATTATCTGCGGCGAGACGGCTCTGTGTTCCATCTGCAAAAGGTGCTCGGGCACTCCATGCTTGAGATGACGCGGCGGTATGCAAACCTTGTGACGGCGGACCTTCAGGCCGTGCACGAACGTCTCAGCTTACTAGCACGGTGAGGGGTTAAGACATGGATCACGGAGAAGGCGGCTTACCTCGCTTGACCGCCTCCTTTGCTGCCCCGAGCGCGATAACGCGCTTCATGTGCTCTTCTCGCTCATGGCGACCAACATACCAATCCCTCAGCAAAAACTCGATCAACCCAAAATCAGTTGCCCTGCCTCATCCGGGCCCACATCCACAATCAAATTGATGTCCTTTTCCATGTGAGCGCCAATGTTCCCAACGCCGCGTACAGCGTCGATTGCGGCCCACGTGGTTGGGTCAATCTTGCCCTGAAGTTCAGCAATTTCGTCAATCAGTCTTGCTTTTGAGATACCCCAGAAGTCCCGAATTATCCCTTGCAAACAGCGGCGCGATAAGGTTGCTGACGCCTTCGGGCTGTCATTCAAAATCAAACACGCTTCGCCATAGTCATCTAGGATTGGCTTGGGAATATAGGCCGGGAAGGGCTTTGCGCCAGATTTTGGTTTGAGGGTCCATTCCAGGAAGGCCGTGCCTTCCCGCTTGAAATCGGGTTGCCCATACGCGTTTTTGAGCGTCTCTACCTTGAAAAGTCTTGCATCGATTGTGTACTCCCGGCACTTAGGATGCGGGCAAACAATCACCCGAATTACCAAATCAAGATAGCCTTCTTTGTTGAGACAGTTAAATCGATAGCCGTGCGTATCTGTGTTTGTGCCCGTGATGGTGGCGGCGCGGTTACAATACGGACAGCTCCATGAAAATGGCATCGCTTCCTTTCCTCTTGACCACTATCGCATAGGGCCACTTCGGCAACAATCACTTACCGTGCAACCCGCCCTCAGCCGCAAACGCAGCAGCGGCCTGAAAACATCCGTTTCCAGGCCGCTGCCGGTGATCTGTTGGGATTGGACTGGGGCCTTCGCGCATCCGCGACTGCCAGAGCCATGTGATAGAACCCGCCACGGCGGATTCTGACTGGACTTATCCGGGGCTGGGGCGCAAGGGCCTCAGGCCGCAGTCACCTCACGTAGTTTACTTCCTGATAAATCACTTTGCATTTGGCTGGATCAACCTCCTTTCCCGTGTAAGCCCACCGTACCGCCAACCTCGGCGCAGAGTCAAGAGCGCCGCTCGAAGGCAAACAATATCCAGCCGGTCCGTCAGAAATCTCCCTTCATCATTCCCGGGCAGGCTCGGAAGATTGCAGTAGGTCGCCGGCATCCCGGCTAGGCGCCATCCATGCCCCAGGTCCCGAATTCGGGACCTGGTTGGGCAGCCGCCAGGTTCAAAACCAGCTTGAATGAAATCCGGCGTCGATTGCCGGCAATGCGTTACGAGGCACAGCGCCTCTGCCCCGCAGGTATTGGGCTGGGAGCGGCTGCATCTATTCGGTTGACTGCAATACCCAGGCCCCGTTCACAAGAGAAAAATCGGCGTGGCGCTGCATGCTGATCTGGTTGCCGGGGTTGTGGCCGATTGCCGCCAGTGGCGCAGGAACACCCGTGAAGTCGACCACTTCGTCGTAGTCGCAGCCCATAGCCGTCGACGCGCCCGGCAACACCTCGCTTTGAATGTTGCGGATGTTGATTGCCTTAAGATGCGTCGCAATCACCGTGTTTACATTGACCGAATAGTTGGAAGCGCCCGCCGTCATCGGTCGCCATTCGATGACATCCCCGCCGCCGGGGATGGCGATAAGCTTCTTGCCATCGGGCGTCAGCGTGAAATCTGCCCATAGACCGTTGGGGTAAACCTTGGTCCGGTCCCAATACTTCGCCGTATCGCCTTGCACCATGCCATCGTTCCTGAGGGTTATGGTGATCGGCGTGGGTGCAGACTGGTCATATTTCGCCTGAATCAGTGACTGCGCCTGGTTCGCGGTAAGCGGCGGCACCGATTTGCAGCCGGCCACAAACAGCCCTATACTCGCCAATGCCATCGCGCCTAAAAACTGCAGCTTTGTTGAGTTTTTCATCTCCCCCCTCGATCAGACCGCATCAAAATGGCCCGATTCACTTCGTCCGTCATTTTTAATCCACGATTCACCGCTGTCAATGGACTTTGAAGTGACATTGCTCACACATGGAGGTTCAAGAGCGCGATTCGAACGCGCCAGGCGGCACCCCCTGCCCGGATCAGCGCACTCCGGTTGCGTCACCCGGCTCTCCGGTCACCGCACTCAATACAAGCTCCAAAATCCCTGTCTGGTTCGATTCCAGGCACACTTCGGCATTCGCCTTGCCGGCAACCGGAAGCGTAAATCCTTTACTATCGACCTCGATCCGCATCGGCTTCACCGGACACAGGCCGGGATGGTCAATGTAGGCCACCGTCACCGGGTCGTAAAGCGTTGGCGTGCGCCAGGCGCCCGTTCCCGACCACTGGTGATAAAGCAGCGTCAGTTGATCTGTAAGCCGCGATCCATGGGCAAAGATCCGCGCCTGCGCGAGTTGCTCCAGGTGGATCTGCGTCGAATCCAGCGGCATCATGAAAACGGGCACGCCGGAAGCCAGCAGGGCCTTCGCGCCGGCGGGGTCGCACCGCACGTTCCATTCCGCATCCGGCGGCCGATCGGCGCCCGTCTTCCCGTCGTCATAGCCGCGGTAAATGCTCCCACCCATCATCACCACACGCTTTAGCATGCGGAAGGTCCCGGGATCGCGCGCGATGGCCGCCTGGATATTGACGAGCGGACCGATGGCAATCAGCGTGATCTTCCCCGGATGCGCCCGGATCTGCTCCAGCAAAAACGTGACCGCGTCGGGAAGCTGCCGTGCCGGTTCCTGGCGGGCATAGGCGCCCTGGGTAAAATTTGAGTCCGGCGTGCGAATGCCCACAGCCACGGGGATATCTGCGCGCCCTACGGCGCTCAAATAGCGGCTGACCAGCCGCGCCCGCAGCGCGGTATCGCCAAAAGCCGTGGTCACGCCCAGGATGCGCAAATTCGGGCTGCGCAGGGCCAGCGCCAGAGCAAATGCATCGTCGATATCGTCACCGATATCGGTGTCGATGATCACCAGTTGCGGCCTGACGGAAACCTCTGCCGCGGCCGCGTTCTGCCCGATCGCTCCAGGCGTCCTCGCCGCGACCATGAGAACCAGAATCAGGACAGCCTGCCATCCCGCTTTTTTCATACCCCGCATTCTAACCGCGAGAATCCGATGCGAATGAAGTTTTCACAACTTGCATACTCTGGGCGAGGTCGGGCGCTCATTCCCGCGAAGCACCGGCATTGGTGGCGTAAAAGCTCAGCGCCGCGTCTCCCTGCGCGAGGAGCCGCACCCGGTAGAGGCGCCCGTATGTCCCCTCCAGTCGCAGCTTGCGGCTGTGTTCGGCCACAACCAGTCCGCCGGAGGCCACCAGACCCGTTGCCTCGGCCCCGCCCAGCAGCCCAAACGTGTCCGCGTATTCTTCCTCCGCCTGGTATGGTGGATCGAGAAAGATCACGTCGAACTTCGGCTCCGCCGCGGCAAACTTCCGCCGCAGAAATATGGCCGCCTGTCCGGCGTAGATGCGGGATTGGTTCGCCACTCCGAGTCGGGCCAGATTTTCGCGCAATACCTTGAGCGCTGCCGGCGCACGCTCCACAAATACCGCCTCTTTCGCGCCGCGGCTCAGCGCCTCGATCCCCACCGCGCCCGAGCCCGCATAAAGGTCCAGAAACGCCGCTCCCTCGATCCTCGGCGCCAGCACGTTAAACAGCGTCTCTCGCAGCCGGTCGCTGGTCGGCCGTGTCGCTTCTCCGGTCGGGGCAGCCAGCCGGCGCGACCTGAAACGTCCCGCAATGATGCGCATGGTCACCAGCATATCCCGTGCCGGCTCTCCCCGAGGCACAGATATGTCTTCATCTTCTGCCCGTCGAACCACTACAATCTGTCTATGCGAGGTTGGTCAATTCCACTGGGCCGCTGGATGGGTGTGGAACTGCGCGTTCACGCCTTTTTCCCGCTGCTGGCGTTCGTTTTCCTGGCCATCGGCGGCTCCAGCGGTTGGCCGCGAGCGACCGTACTGTTCTTGCTGCTCGTCGCGGCGGTCGTGGTGCGCGAAACCGCCCGCCTCATCGTGGCTGCATGGCTCAACCTCCGTCTCCGCGCCATCCTTCTGCTCCCCATTGGCGGCCTCTTCGCCTACGCCAATCCCGAAAGTCAGGAAAGATCCGGTTCCGGCGGTGCGCAATACGCCCTGGCCTTAGCCGGTCCACTCGCTAACTGGGCCACGGCTATCGTTCTTACCGGCATCATTCTGGGCGCCAGTCCCGCTGTCGAGCTGTTCAAAGAGCCTTTCATTTCCACCACCAGTCTGCTGCGCAGCATGGTCTGGTTCCAGTTCTTCCTCGGCCTGCTTCACTTTCTCCCCGCTTATCCGCTTGATTTCGGCAGGCTCCTCCGCTCCGGTTTTTCGCGCCGCCATGGTCTCACTACCGCGGCTCGCGCTGCCGCTGGACTTGGCCAGGCGCTGGCCCTGGCTGCCATCCTTGTCGGCATGCTCACCAAAGATTATTGGCTCAGCATCGCCGGTCTCTTCATCATGATCGGCGCGCAAATCGAAGATCAGGGCGTCCTCTTCCAGTCGGTCGTCGATACCGTCCGCATGCGCGAAGTCATGCTTACCGACTTCGCCACCCTCTCGCCATCCGACACGCTGGAGGACGCGCTGCGGCGCTGCGTTCACTCGCTTCAGGAAGATTTTCCCGTGGTTCGCGGTCCTCTGCTCGTGGGCATAGTCAGCCGTCAGCGCATCGTCGAAGCTCTCCGCAATGACGGCAACGGCTACGTGCAGGCGGTCATGTCGCGAGCCTTCCAGGTCGCACGTCCTGAAGACACCCTAGGCACCACCATCCGCCGGCTCAGCGCCGGACGCGGTCTCGCTCTGATCCCCATCACCGACAGCGGACGCGTGGTGGGAATCGTCAGCGTGCAGAACCTCATGAGCTCCATGTCGCTCCTCGCTGAACAGCGGCGCATCGAACGCCTTGACGCCCACGATTGACCAAGAACATGTCCGGTGAAGATTCCACCTCGCTTGTTCCCGGCCTCTATCTCGTTGCCACTCCTCTCGGCAACCTTGGCGACATCACCCTGCGGGCCCTGGAGGTCCTGCGCAACGCCGACCGCATAGCCTGCGAAGACACCCGCCAGACGCAAAAGCTCCTCAATCATTTTCAGATCGCCACACCTACCCTAAGCTGCCATGAGCACAATGAACGGCAGCGAGCCGCGGAACTGGTACAGGCCATCCAATCCGGCGCGCGCATCGCCGTTGTCTCTGACGCCGGCATGCCTGGCATTAGCGACCCCGGTAACATCCTTGTCTCCCAGGCCATCGCCGCCGGAGTACCGGTCATTCCCATCCCCGGCCCCAACGCCGCACTCGCCGCGCTGGTCGCCTCCGGCCTGCCCACTGCCGAATTCCACTTCCTCGGCTTTCTGCCCGAGCGCGCCGGAGCACGCCGCTCCCGCCTGGAAGAACTGGCCGCCGCGGCTGTCCAACTTCAATCTCCGCAAACCATCCTCATCTACGAAGCTCCGCACCGCATTCTTGAAACGCTCGCCGACCTCGAATCCACCTGGGGCCCCGAAACCCGCATCACCATCGCCCGCGAACTCACTAAGCTTCACGAAGAGTTTCTGCGCGGCACTGTCGCCGATCTGCGCCGCGAGCTCGCTGCCCGCGAACGCATTCGCGGCGAGCTAGTCCTGCTGGTGGAATCGCCGCCCCCGGCGGCCACGCCCCGGCAAAGCGCCGAACCCGGCGTTTCGGCCCGGCTGGCACACATCCAGTCGCAGAGCGGGGTCGACGAAAAGGAAGCGTTAAAACGGCTGGCCCGCGAGCGGGGCCAATCGAAAAGCGATGTCTACCGCGAACTCCAGCGCGAACGAGCCCGTCGCCGGTAACCGGCATCGAAACACCCCGGTTCCGCCGCCTCAATCACGAGGCAACTTCCCTGCCCCTTCCCGGCTCGCAGAAGCAACCGCTTGGGTCGCTCCAGACCGGGATCCGCAGCCCGGGCCTTGCTCACGCCGGCCCGTCCGCAACCGCCTCCGCTTGGTTGTACTGCCGCGCCGCGCGCGCTCCCATCGCCGTCAGCGGATACAGTTCCTGCCCCTTCACCTCTTCGCCCCGCTTCGATTCCTGCTTCCCCGCCTGCGCCTTGGGCAGCATGGCGTTCATTCCGCGCATTAGCCCTCGGGTCACTTCCGGGGCCAGGTTCCCCAGCCGTGAAAGCAGCAGCGCCTGCGGTGTGACCGTAATCTCCGCGCATCCATCTTCGACGGCGTCAGCGATCTTTCGCGCGGCGCGATGAGCAGCAATCGAAATCCCCGGTAAGCTCGCCGCCAGGCTGAACCATCTATATTCGCCTTCCGCGTCTCCTTTGAATTGCGCGTTCACGTGCGATCCGGTTCGCATCAGGCCCGGAACCACGGTAGTCACGCGCACGCCCTTGGTCCGCAGTTCCACCGCAAGCCCTTCTGAAAATCCCACTGCGGCAAATTTGCTCGCCGTGTAGGGCAACAGGTGCGGCACCGCAACCTTGCCGCCGATGGAAGTGATGTTGACTATGGCGCCGTCGCCGCGCTCCAGCATCTGCGGCAGCACGGCCAGCGTGCAGTGCACACCAGTAAAAAAGTTTGCGTTCATCACGGCGCGAAAATCTTCAACGGTCTGGTTCTCCAGGGGCCCCACCGTAATCACGCCGGCATTGTTGATCAGCACGTCCACGCGCCCGAAGTGGTTGCTGGCCTCCCCGATTGCCCGCTCGGCTTCCTCGCGGTTGCACAGGTCCGCCTCGATCACCAGCAGATTGGCGTCATCCTTGGCGAGCCCATTGCCCAGCAATTTGCGTCGCGCGCGATCCAGCTCGAAGCGGTCACGCGCCACTATGGCCAGCCGCGCTCCGCGCCGCGCCAATTCTTCCGCCATTGCCAGTCCCAGGCCACGCGAGGCCCCGGTAATCACCACCACTTTTCCGCGAAACCCGCGCAGCCGCCGCGGCAAAAACGCATCCGGCGCCACCATCGCGGTCAGAATCCCGATTCCGAAATACGCAGCGTCGCGAACAATCTTCGCACCCTTCAGAGCCATCATTCCTCCGGTCAATAGTGCGGATGTGTGAAAGCGTGAAATGGATGGACGCGCACCGCTGCACCCATTGCAGGGAGATTCCCGCAGCCGCAGCCGGGGCGCGCCCGTTTTCACCAGTTCCTGATTCGGGTCCCGCGTCCTCTCAAGCGGATTTCAGGAGGCAACTCCCAGGGTTGTGCAATTGGCAGCCCGCGGACCCCCTGCCTCTCCGCTACATCTGGTATAAAGCTTCACGCCGGAGGCCGTCGGCGTCAAGTTTACCCGGTCCAGGGATTCAAACCTGAGTTGCTTGACCGTCAGTTCCAGTAAACCCAACTCGCAGAGACGATTGAGAGCGCACTCAATTACCGGCAGGTTCTTGGTTTTGGAGATGTCCTTCATCTCTTCCATAGTGCAGTCAAAAAGCCAGCACGGGGTTTCACCGGATTGGCGCTTGGCCTGAACAGCCCTGCGACTGGCGGCGGCCAGAATCCGGAGGTGGATCGGCTCCAGCCGGGACAAGGCCTCGCAGAGGTTGAGATTCTCGTCGTCGTCTGCGCCGCAGGCCGCTGACGCGGCCAATAACCCGGACCAGCACTCCTGCATCGGCTCTTCGCTGCTCTTCGACCCGTCGGTGAGAATGCGCAAAATAAGGCTGGGAAAAACTCCTTCTTTGAGCGCGGATTTCCCTGACGAGACTAGTTCTTCGGCTCGCAACGCAATTTCAAGTGCTCGCTCGGCCCGCTCCTGGTCCAGACCTTCGCTGAGAAGCTTGAGAATCCGCTCTTCGGCCGATGGCGAGACGCGCAGCAAAAACGCCAGCGCCTTCGCCAACCGAAAAACCCGCACCGCATCGTTCTCGGCGGTAAGCGCGGTAGCTTTCATCAACAGGTTCAGCCAGCCGTCTGTATCCACGTATTCGTGGAGGAAGGTGAGTCCCGCGCCATCGTCGCCCAATCGCACCACGCTTGCCCGGAAGCGAACCTCGCAAGCGGAATCCGGCTGCTTCCGGCCGTTGCCCTGCAGGGTCAGAAGCATGGTCGCCCCGGGAAGCCAACGATGGTCCGTAAGCAAGTAAATGCCGGTGGGGCTGATGTTCTTAATCTTGACCTCTTTTTGTTCCACACCCGTCCAGTAAGACGCTGTGATTTCCCGGGCAGGAACGCGTGCGTCTCTGCGGCGCTCCAGCAATCCGACTTTCGTGGCTAAGTGCCCAATGAACGACATAGCTTTCTGCTAACACCTCTTCATTCGTAATCTCGAAAAAGCTCGGCGTTTCCTCGCCAACGTGTGAGACATCTCTCCGGGGAGTCCTCAAGTTGTTCCCGAGAAATCACCTTCAAGTTTTCGCTCCTTAATCTGGATAGGTCGGCGCCGGGCGTCGACTTCTTGATGGATATGGATCGTTTTTCTTTGCCGGGTACACGCGCTGCGTCTTTTTTCCGTCTTTGGAAGATGACGGGTGAAAGACCTTTTCATTGGCGGGTGGCCGGGTTAGCACGCGGTAACTCCCCGAACGCGACGTGCTGATAGCCTCAAGCTGTTTCAGTAACTCGTCGCGCACTTCGCGCAGTTCGTCGAGGCGCGCTGTGCAATCTGATTTGTCGCCTTGAGCAAGCGCGGCCAGGATTCTTTGCGCTATGCTGTGGAATCGCCGGTGATTGGCCACCAGCGTCTGGATCCCCGGAAGACTTCCCGAGCCCATGGGAATTCTTGAATCAAGCCAGGCGCTTAGACGGCACTTCTCGATGTCCACCGCCGAAGTCGAATAGCGCTTGCCTTCGATGACCGCCTCCAGCCCGGCGAGCAGTGCCCTGTGCTCCACGGATGCATGAAGCAAGGCGCGGTTGCCGCTGTGAAGAGCGCGAACCTGGGTCCACCGCGGATCGGGCCGCCAGGTTGACATCCAGGAGGGGAACTCGGGCGCCGGGATAGGTGGAGAGATTCCGTACCCCTGAGCCAGTTCGCATCCCAGCTTCAACAGCATCACACCATGCTCGGCCGTCTCAACACCCTCGGCGATCACCCGCCGGCCAAAGGCTTTCGCGAGGCCCAGCACCCCTTCCACGATGGTCAGATCTTCAGGGTTGTCCACCATTCCGCTTACAAAGCTTCGATCGATCTTCAAGACATGCGCGGGCAATTGCTTAAGGTAAGTGAGCGACGAGTATCCGGTGCCGAAATCGTCCAGGGCGATGCTTACGCCCAGCTGGTGGCAGGCTTCCAGCACCTCCGATGCCTGAATCACATCCATGATCGCGCTGGATTCGAGCACCTCGATTCCGAGCCTCGAAGGTTCAATCTTGGCATGCGCCGCAAGCAGAGTCCGCAGGCGATCGACGAAATCCGGCCGCTGCAGATGAAAGCCGCTGACGTTGACGCTCACCGGAATATCCAGTCCGCCCTCGCTCCAGGCTTCCATCTGGCAGAGCGCGTTTTCAATCACCCACTCGCCAATCTCCACCGCCAGAGGATGATCCTCGGTGGCGGGCATAAACATTGCCGGAGATAACAGGCCGCGCTCCGGATGCTGCAGGCGAAGCAGCGCCTCCGCCCCGGTCACTGTCCCGGTTCGCATGTTCACCTTGGGCTGATAGTGCAGCACCAGCTGGCAGTCTGCCAGGGCCTGGCGCACATGGGTCAGACTCTCGTAACGGTTGCGCCCGGAAGAGTCCAGGAAGGGGCCGAAAACGTGGTAGCGGTTCTTGCCGCTGACCTTGGCTTGATACATCGCCTGGTCGGCCTGGCGCAGCAGTTGATCGGCGTCGATATCATCCCCCTGCGGATAATAAGCAACCCCTATGCTGGCCGAAACATGCAGCAGATTTGCGCCGATCCGCACCGGTTTGGATGCGGCGCTCAGCAATCGCCGCAACACCGGTACGGCCTCTTCGTTTTCCGGCAGATCGATCAGCAAAGCCACGAACTCATCGCCGCCCAGCCGAGCCAGCGTGTCACACTCGCGCAGCGCAAACTTCATTCGCGAGGCCAGTGAGCTTAAAAACTGGTCGCCGACCACGTGGCCATAATTGTCATTGACTTCTTTGAATCCATCCAGGTCAAGATAAGCCACCGCCAGAAATTGCTTGCGCCGCCGCGCCTGCATCATTGCCTGCCGCAACCGGTCGGCGAGCAAAACCCGGTTGGGCAAGCCTGTCAATACGTCATAATGCGCAATCTTCTCCAGCCGGCGTTGTTTGTCCTTCAGCTCGGTGATATCCGCGAAAAGCGCCACGTAGCGCAGCGTGCGCCCGCTCTCGTCGCGCACCGCACTGATGGTGAGCATTTCAGGGTAAACGTCGCCGTCCTTGGTGCGATTCCAGATTTCTCCTGTCCACCGGCCGTCTTCAAGAAGGGAGTTCCACATCTTGGCGTAAAACTCCGGGCTCTGCAGACCGGACTTCAGGATGCTCGGGTTCCGGCCCAGCACCTCTTCCCGCCGATAGCCCGTGATGCGCGTAAACGTCTCGTTCACGTCCAGAATCAGCCCGCTCGCGTCGGTGATTACGATGCCCTCGCAGGCATGCGTAAACACGCTGGCTGCCAGCTTCAAACGCTCCTCGGCGTGCTTCTGCGCGGTGATGTCTTCATTGAAAAGAATGATGCCGCCGATCCCGCCGTCGCCCCTGAACCACGGCCGCAGCTTCCGGCGCAATCGTTGTTCGCTCCCGTCCCGTTTCTTCAGGCTGCCTTCGCAGGTTTCAATCGTTTCTCCGTTGAGCACGCGCCGATGCTCATTCTTCCATTCCCCGGGAAGGTGCGGAAATACCTCGTAATGGCAGCGGCCGAGCAGATCCTGACCTTGAAACCCATAGATTTCTAGCCAGCGTTCGCTTATCGCCAGGTAATGCATTTCGGCGTCGCACATCACCAGGCCCACAGGCGCGTGCTTGATGAAGAGCCGAAGCAGTTCTTTGCTCTCGCGCAGGGCCAGCTCAATCCTCTTGTTGTCCGTGATGTCCTGAATGGTGCCGTATAAAAAGGCCGGCGATCCGTCCGCTGCGTATTCAATTCTCCCCATCCCGTGGAGCCAGCGCAGCGCGCCGTCAGACGGGCGGATGATGCGATATTCGGCGTTAAACGAACTATCTTGACTCGCGATCTGATGGGCTAACTCCGCTGCCATCCTCTCCCGTTCGTCGGGATGAAGAATCTCCAGCCAGGCCGCCACGGTCCGCGGATATGCCGCGCCTACGCCGAAAATTTCTTCCAGCGTATCCGGCCCCTCACACCGTCCGGTGCGCAGGTCCAGCCTGTAACTGCTCAGACTCGCGATCTTCTGCGCCTGCCGCAACGATTCTTCACTCTTCCGCAGAGCTTCTTCGGCCCGCTTACTCTCGGTGATGTCCTGAACCGTTCCCCGTAGCGTAATCGGCTTTCCATCTCCGTCAAGCTCCAGCCGGCCCCGGGTGTGTATCCAGCGGACTTCCCCATCTGTCTGCCGTATGACCCGATACTCACCCTCAAATTGCCTGTAGTCACCCGCAAAGCAGCCCTTTAAGCGTCTCTCTATTACCTCGCGGTCCTGGGGATGGATCAGCGGCCAGGTCCCTTTCAGGGTATGGTCGTATTCAGGCCCAATCCCCAGCAGGGCATCTAATTCATCGGAAACTTTCCAGACTTTGGAACCAAGATCCAGGACGAAACTGCCCAGACCGCCAATCTTTTGCGCCTCGCGCAGCGACTCCTCGCTTTCACGAAGCCTGCGCTCCGCTATCACGTGCACGGTGATGTCGGGAGCAATGCCGAAGAGTCCCGCTATCTCTCCGTTGGCGCCGTTGACCGGGTATTTGCGATTGTCAATCCAATGCACGGTGCCGTCTACGGCGGCAATCTGCTGAATCTCACTGACACATCTGCCCTCCGCCAGGAGCTGCTTCTCCAGCCGGTAGAAGCGATCGGCTTCCGGCTCGGGGTGAAGATCGTAGTCCGTTTTCCCGGCAAGGGTGGTCCAGTTCGCGTCGCCCTCCGTCAGTTCCGCTACCGATTTGCCGGCGGCCAGGATTACGTGATTACAGTTCTTTACATAGATGTAATCCGAAGTATTTTCGAGCAGCGCCTTGAAGTTGGCCACCAGCGTCTGATCGCCCGGCTCCTCAATGCTTCTCACATCCTGAATACTGAGTCTCAGCAGCAGGTGACCGCTCGAGGTATCGTGGGCTTTCTCATACCCGCCTTTGACGCAACGAATCCGGCCGTCGGCGCCGCGCATTCGAAACCGCACCGTGCCCGTCTGGTCTTCGTGGTCGGGAGAGAAGAGTGTGTGCGCGACATCCGCGTCGGCGGGATGAATCCGGTCTTGAAGGGTCACGTTGTTCGACAGGAAATCGTCCGCCGTATGTCCCAGGAGGGCTTTGACGTTCTCGTTCACAAACAGAAGCCGCGGCAGATGGTTCAAATCAACGCAAAAAGTAACTTCCTGCATTTGGCCCGGTCCCTCATTTTCTGTCCCGCATTCTTTCTCACTGGGCACATTTCAAGGCCTACCGTTAACCATCGTATCCTGCACACGTAACCGGGAAACTGTTACTTTGGCAGTGATTGCCTGCAACTTTCCGGTTGACTCAATAGTAACTATCTAAGCGCTGCTATCGCCCTGCATTGCTGAGAAAACGGGGATATCCACAGCTCCTCTGGCCAGTGATGATTTTGACGGTGCAGCTCTTTAGTTACTTCCGTAAACAGGCGCAGGTTTGCGCTGCCCGCGCATGTGAAAAAACCGCGCGCATCTGCCCTCCTAGAGCAAACAACACCAGCTTTCGGCAATGCTGAAGATGTTGCAGCAGACGGGGGAATGAGCGCTGCTCACAAATTGCCGGCAAACGACCGGCGGCTTGCTCCGCAACACCGGCTGCCATTATCCACCCGGCCGCAATTCATCTCTGGTCGGGCGCCAACCGCTCACGGCTGATGCCAAGCACGACGAATCGATTGAAATTGATTGACAGCCCCAATTTTACGTGCCTATAATTCACGCCTGATTTGGAACTTCCCCTTCTCCGGTGCGCAAGTTCAGACCATGATGCAAGCATTGGGCCGCATTTTGTTTCCCCGCTCCGCAGCAGCGTTCGGCCTCTCCCGTCGCTCTCGTTCGGTGTTGCCGGCTACGGCGCCATCTCCACCAAGGGTGCGCGCTTCGGCGCGATCCGCTTGCTGCCGGCGTTTGCGCCCCTTGACACTCATCGAGCAAATTCCTATAGTTGCCTTATTCGGCGCGCAGGTTCTTCGCTGCTTCCCTTGCGATCCGCTTTGCGCCGGCCCATTTGAAGATGAACCGTGTCTTCCAGCTCGCTTTCTGTCGGTGTTGCACCATGTGCAGCGTGAAGCGGGCGTGCTTCCGGGGCTGAACTCAGAGAATCCTTCTCATTCCCCGCAACCCACCCGCCCGACGGCGAGGTGGGTTTTCTGCTTTTTCGCCGCGCCTCGAAGCTACGGCTCTCATCCCGCGCCGGCAATGTGAAAAGCATCTGCTTCGCTGCAGGAAGAAAGGACTCACGATCTTGCGGTTAACGACAAGCTTCAACACAAGGAGACAGGTCTTGCAGGCGATGGGCTCGCTCGCCGCTGGCGGAGTTTTATCTTCGCTTGCAGCCCCTACCGCTCGCGCCGTCATCCCGCCTGGAATCCACTTTGGCGTGCAGCTGAACGCATTCCCCATCGACCCCAACCGCTTCCAGAGCTTTCTCGATGTCCTCGGCCAGATCAAGCAGGTCGGCTACCAGGGCTTCGAGTCCAGCTTCCGCAACCTGAGCCCCCAATTCGCCAATCCCGAACCTGCGCGGCGCAGCATCGAGCAAACCGGCCTCACCTTTTTCGGGATTCACATCTTTTTTCCCAATCCCGGATACGATCAGGCGACCAGGATTGCCGCGCCATCCGTGTATGAGCCTGTCGCCCATGGCGGCGCGGCCCTTGGCGCAAGGCATCTCATCCTCAGCGGCGCCCCCTGCCAGAATCGCGAGCAACTGAAACGCAAGATCGAAGCCCTTGATGCCGCCGGCGGCTACGCCCGCAGCGCCGGCCTGGGCGCCGCTTATCACAACCACTGGTGGGAATTCGAGTCGAAAATCGGCGAAATCGAAGCTCTCTACACTCAAACCGATCCTGAACTCGTGCATTTCGTCCTTGACGCTGGCCATGCTTATCACGGCGGGGCCAACGTCCCGGCATTCATTCGCGCGCATTCCAAACGCATCGTCGGCTTTCACTTGCGCGATTTCAAAAACGACGAATATGTCGAGTTGGGCACCGGCACCTTCCCGCTTCACGAGGTTGCGGCCACCATCCTTCAAATCGGATGGAAAGGCTGGGTGGAAAACGAAGAGGAGCGCGCCGACCACTCGCAGACCGGGCTCAAAGTCATCGCGCCGGCCTACCGCGCCATGAAGGAGGCGTTCTCGCAATGAATCGGCGCGAATTTCTCTATACCGGTGTAGCCGCCGCGGCCGTCACCGCGCGGGCCGCGGATGCGCGGGCCTATGCCTCCATTCCCGGCGCCAACAACCGCGTCGGCCTGGGCGTGATTGGTCTGGGCAGGCGCGGGACCATCGTTACCGACGCTTTCGTCCAGGATCCCCGCGTGCAGGTTCGCGCCCTCTGCGACATCTACGACAAGCAGGTTGCCGATTTCCAGCAGCATTTCAAAGAGCACGTCAGCGCCGCTGAAACCAGCGTTGAATATCAGAAGCTGCTCAACAACAAAAGCATCGATGCGGTTCTCATTTCCACTCCCGATCATCTGCACGTGCAGATCGCCACCGCCACCCTGGGCGCGAACAAGAATACGTACCTCGAAAAGCCGACCGTGCATCGCTGGTATGAGCGCGATGCGCTGTTAAAAGCCGCGTCAAGTACAAAGGCGGTTCTCCAGTGCGGCATGCAGCAGCGCAGCGGCGCCCATTACATGCAGGCCAGGCAGGAGATCTTTGGCACGCAAAAACTCGGTCACGTGGTCTTTGCGCGCGCCGTGTGGCACAACTTCCCCTGGCAGCGCCGCGATATCCCCGAGTTGCCCAAACCGCCCGGTCTGCACTGGGATCTCTTTCTCGGGCCCGCGCCCAAAGTGCCCTATGAGACCTCGCGCTATAGTTCCTGGCGCTCTTACCACGACTACGGCAACGGCCTGCTCGCCGACATCCTCACCCACTGGGCCGACGTGGCGCAGTGGATGCTCAATGACAGCAACCCGGCCACCGCGGCCGCCCTCGGCGGTGACTTTCAGCTTCGCGGCGATCTCACCAATCCCGACACGGTCAGCGCCATCGTTCGCTACCACAACTGGAACCTCAACTTCGAGTCCACCGTGCTTTCCGTCCGCGATCCTCACCCTACGGTCTTTTTCGAAGGCACGGAAGGAACGCTCGATCTCACCCGCGAAGGCTACACGCTCACTCCCAACAGCGGCAATCCCGTTCGGGTTGTGGCCACACAGAGCCTGGAACGCGCGCACACAGGCAATTTCATTGACGCCATCGTCCAAGGCGACAAGGTCAACGCTCCTCTTCAGGCCGGGCTTGCGGCCAGCGTTCCCGTCATGATGGCGCTTCAATCCTACTGGACGCACAAGATCGTTGCTCGAGATGAGCTGGCATGAGCTCCGCATGATTTTGCAGGCTGGCAGAAAATCGCCAATGAATTGACAGGAGTCCTTCGAAACTCCTACATGGAAAGGATCCAATGACGCACACATTACGCAGACTACTTTACTTCGCGCTTGCCGCGGTGCTTTCGCTGGGAGCCGGATCGCAAGCCTTCGCGCAGTCCACCGGCACCGTTCGCGGAACCATCACCGATCCCAGCGGCGCCGCCATTCCCAACGCCACCATCACTGCAACCGCCACCACGACCGGCATCAAACGCACGGCTGCGTCCAACGAAAGCGGCATTTTTGTCTTTCCCGATCTGCCCATCGGCGCATACAGCCTTAAGATCGAGGCCAAAGGCTTCGCCACCCAGGAGCGCCCGGGGCTCACGCTCATCACCGGACAGACCATCGATCTGCCCATTCAATTGTCGGTCGGCGCCCAGAACACCGAAATTACCGTCACCTCGGCGGCGCAGCAGATTCAAACCGCAACCTCGATGGTCGAGCAAACCGTCACCCAGCAACAGATGCGAAACCTGCCTCTGAACGGCCGCAATCCGCTGCAGTTGACCACCCTCACCGCGGGAACGGTATTAACCACGACCGGCACGGAGAGCGGCCAGGAAGACAACACCGGCCTCTCGGTCAATGGCCTTCGCGCTACGCAGAACACCTACACGCTCGACGGCACGATCTATGTCGACCGGTTCTTTGACTCTGTGCCCACCATGCCCAATCCCGATGCCTTGCAGGAGTTCACCATCCAGGCATCGAATTACAGCGCCGACCACGCCGGCGCCGGCGCGCTTATTCAGCTCTCCACGCGCTCGGGAACCAGCCAACTGCACGGCGAAGCATGGAATTACTTCCGCAACACCGTTCTCGATGCGCGCAATTATTTCTGGCACAAATCCTACGAACCGCCCTTCAAGCTCAATCAGTTTGGCGGCACCGTCGGCGGTCCCGTATTCAAGAGCAAAAAGGCGTTCTTCTTCTTCTCCGCGGAAGACCTGCAGCAGCGCTCCGCGCCCACACCGATCACCGTTGAATACCCCACCGCCGCAGAGCTCTCCGGCAACTTTTCGGCGTTTAAGGCGCAGGGTGTCGCGCTCTACAACCCGGCCACCGGCTGCGGTTTCGGCCAGGCCGCCACTCCCACCAGCCCGGGCGCCACAACCTATAACTGCAGCGGGCCCATCACCGACGATGTTTCTGCCGCCGACGCAGGCGCAAACGCTATTCCTATTGACCCCCTTTCGGCGGCCGTCAACAAGCAGTATCTGGCCAGCGAGGAAGCGCAGGGCACGTTGTCGAGCGATGGCACCTATGAAACTTTCAGTTCCACCACCGACAACGACATCGACAGCACCCAATATCTCACCCGCCTTGACTATGCCATCGGCAATAACGACCATCTCTTCGGCCGCTATTTCTACAACCAGGACAACTTCCAGCGCCCGTTCACGGCCCCGCTGGGCTTTTATGCCCTGGATAAATTCCGCAATCAGTCGCTGACCATCAGCGATGCCCACGTCTTCTCCAACACCCTCACCGGCGCTTTCTATGGCACCTTCTACCGCGGTGCGCGCACCCAGATTCCCGAAGCGCCGGACCTCAAGACTCTTCAGGATCTCGGCCAGACCGCGCCCTTTGGCAGCCTCACCGAGAACCTGGTTCCATTTCCCGGCGTCCGCGCACAAATCTCCGGCTATGTCGAGGCTTTCTCCGGCGGCGCCCTCACCCAGGATTCCACTACCTTCGAATTCAGGGCGCAATTGGTCAAGCTCGTGAAAACCCACACCTTGAGTTTTGGCGCCGACTTCGAGCGCGACCGCATCGACATGGACGACTACTCCTACACGCCCGGTGACAGCACCTCGCCCGGTTTCAACGGCAAGCGCACCCAGGTTCCCGTTGGCGCTACTCTGCCCGCGGGATTTACCAAAAGCGGCAACGCCATCGCCGATTTCTACACCGGCTATGAGCAGGACTACTACATGGACAACGGGCGCAAGGCCTATCTGCGCGAAATCCGGCCCGCTCTCTACCTTCAGGACGACTGGAGATTCCGCCCAAGATTGACCCTTAACCTCGGCCTGCGCTGGGATCCCTGGATGCCGCCCATCGACGACAACGGCACCCTGGTGGGCTTTAACCTGGCCAATCCCAACTTCCAGTCCACCATTGCTCCCGGCGCGCCCAAGGGCCTGATGTTCGTCGGTGATCCCGGAACCACCTCTTCCATCTATCACAACAACTTCAAGGACTTCTCACCACGCGCCGGCTTTGCTTATAACATCTTCGGTAACGGCGCAACCGTGGTTCGCGGCGCCTATGGGCTCTTCTACGGATTCCCCGAAGGCCTGCTCTATCAGCGCACCGACGCCATGCAGCCCGTCGATCTCTACCTCGAACTCTTCAACCCGCCGGTCTGGGACGCTCCCTTCGCCGGCTACCCCGGCGGCGATCCCTTCCCGCGCGGCCACATTTCGCCTTCGCAATTCAAGAACTACACCTTCCTCACCCCCCTGGCCGGGGGCGTGCTCAATCCAGCTTCCAAAGTCGAGTACTCACAGGCCTATAACTTCGTGATCGAACAGGACCTGGGAGACGGTTTTGCCGTCAATGTCGGCTACGTCGGCAATCACATCGAACATGTGATGGCCTCGCGGCAGTTCAACCCATTTGACTTCACGCCCCCGAACTTCGAAACCACCCGCCTCTACTCCGGGCTGGGCCAGGTGGAGTTGGCCGACGCCTACGAATACGCAATGACCGACGCCCTGGAAACCAACCTCACCCGGCGGGCGCACGGCCTCACCTTGCTTGCCAACGTGGTGTGGATGAAGACCATCGACAATGGCTCTTCCGGAACCGAGGGGCAAGCCGGCCCCCCGGACCCCTATAACCTCAACAGCGCTCGCGGCGTGGCCGACTTCGACCAGGCATTGCGCATTACCGGCTCGGTGAATTACCCCTTGCCGACCTTCCACGTCAGCAGCGCCCTCGGCGAACTCGTCAACGGCTGGCAGGCGAACGCCATCGTCACCTCGCAAAGCGGCCTGCCCATCACCATCACCAGCGGAGTCGACAACTCGGAATCCGGCATCGGCAACGACTACGCCGTTTACACCGGTGTCAGCCCCAAGCGTCCTGCCGGAGTCTCCAAGCTCCAAGAGTGGTTCAATCCGGCGGCCTTCGCGAAAAATCCGGCGCCCTCGGCTGCCAATGGCTACACCCAATCGTTCGGCAACGTGCCGCGCAACTCCCTGCGCGGCCCGGGATTCGAGGACACCGACCTTTCGCTCTTCAAAGACATCTTTCCTGAGCGCCGCATTCATGGGCAGTTCCAGGCCGAGGCCTTCAATGCCTGGAACCACACCAACCTCGCCAACCCCGGCTCCAGCGTCTCCGGAGCCGCAACCTTCGGCGTCATCAATGCCACCAGCAGCAGCACCGGAAGTGTGAACACTCCGTCTCTGGTGGGCACGCAGCGCGTCTTCCAGTTCGCCGCCAAAGTGATCTTTTAGCGGCCCGTGGAAGATCCGACGCGGGCTCAATGTCAAGCACCTCAACTCCAGAAATTCTCTAAGCAACTGAAAACAAAGAGAGAGTTTCTGGAGCGTTTTTGCCGATTCATTTGCGGTTTCCGTTAGCCTTGAATCATGCGCATCGAAAATCCCCAACCCGCCCGTACCCATTCGTCACCTGCCTGCGCGACTTATACCCAAACCGCCTACCCACCCACCCTATGTAACGCAATTTTGTGGCCAAACTCTCGCGGCACGGCGCGCCCGCGGCCAGGCATGATTTCGACCCGAAAAATCCCCAAAAAGGATTGTGAATGAATAACTTATACGCTGCTGCGGCTATCGCATCTCTCCTCATTCCCGCTGCCCGCTGCGCTCTGGCTCAGAAACAGATGCTCGCCGCCACTCCGCCCATGGGCTGGAGCACCTGGAATTACTTCCACCATGACATCTCCGATGCCCTGATCCGCGAAGAGGCCGATGCCCTGGTCTCCAGCGGCATGCGCGACGCCGGTTACGTCTACGTCAACATTGACGGCGGGTGGGAAGGCTATCGTGACGCCGCCGGAGTTCTGTACCCCAACAGCAATTTCCCTGACATGAAGGCCCTCGGCGATTACATCCACTCCAGGGGTCTGAAGTTCGGCATGTATACGGGGCCCGGCCCCGAAACCTGCGGCGGGGCGCCCGCCAGTTACGGATATGAAGCCCAGGACGCCAGGATGTTCGCCTCCTGGGGTGTCGATTTTCTCAAGTACGACCTCTGCTCCTTTCGCGTTATCATGAAACGCGACTCGGGTGGAGATATCGAGAAGTCCGATGCGCTGATGATCGCCGCCTACCGGAAAATGCACCAGGATCTGGTAGCTACCGGACGGCCGATCCTGTTCAGCCTTTGCCAGTACGGCTGGGGAGAGGTCTGGAAATGGGGACCGCAAGTCGGCGGCAACATGTGGCGAACCAGCGGCGACATCAGCGACAACTACGACCGCATGACCTCGATCGGCTTTCGCGAGGCCGGCCTTTCTAAATACGCCGGCCCCGGCCACTGGAACGATCCCGACATGCTTGAAGTGGGCAACGGTGGCATGACGCTCGACGAAGAGCAAACCCATTTCAGCCTCTGGGCCATGCTGGCCGCGCCGCTCATCGCCGGCAACGACCTGCGCAAGATGACTCCCGAGACCAAAGGCATCTTGCTAAACAAGGAAGTGATCGCCGTCGATCAGGACCCGCTGGGCAAAGAGGGCGACCGCGCCTATGCCGAGGGCCCGCTCGAAGTCTGGTCGAAGCCGCTCCAGGACGGCGATATGGCCGTTGCCATGTTCAACCGGATCAAAGGCGCTACCGGCATGACCCTGCGCCTCCACGCGGTCGGCTGGCGCGGGCCGGCCGAAGCACGCAATCTCTGGACTCATGAGTCCGTTGGCCGCATCAACGCAAGTTATACCGTCACCGTGCCGGGACATGGCGTTGTCATGCTGCGCCTCACTCATCCGGGACACTGAAAGGGTTCTGAATTGCACACTCCGGTTGGAAAGCGCAGAGCAGGAAGATTCCATGTAAATCGCCAATCAATTTCTGGTCTTGATTTCTGCATCAATTTTCTGCGGCCGGCGTCGCCAAGTCAGTTACCGCCTGAGTTGTACGACAAGCGCAGACAACCGCGACCCTTTCTCGGGTGCGGAATTCGATCTTTGCTCTGGATCTTTTGCCTTTGCCTGGGCGTGCCGCCTCTGAAAGCGCAACAGGCCTACCAATACCCGTTTCAAAATCGCGATCTTCCCATCGAACAGCGCATCACCGATCTTCTTTCCCGCATGACACTCGAGGAAAAAATCGACATGCTCAGCAACGAGGCGCTTTCCCGGGGCATGATCTCGGCCTCCGACGTGCCGCGGCTGGGCGTGGTGGGCACCGGTCACGTGGAGGGACTGCATGGGCTTTCGCAGGGCGGTCCCGGCAATTGGGAGGGCCCGGGCAAAGTGGTTATCCCCACCACGCAATTCCCGCAGGCTCGCGGCCTCGGTCAAACCTGGGATCCCGCTCTGCTTGAAAAAGTAGCCGCAGTCGAAGGCTATGAAGCCCGATACATCGTCGGCCGTTATCATCGTGGCGGCCTTATCGTCCGAGCTCCCAACGCCGACCTCGCCCGCGATCCGCGCTGGGGCCGTAACGAGGAATCCTACGGCGAAGATCCCTATCAGACAGGCACCATGGCCGTAGCGTTCGTAAAAGGACTTCAGGGAGACAATCCCCGCTACTGGCTTACCGCTTCGCTCATGAAGCACTTCCTCGCCAACAGCAATGAAGACGGCCGGCAGAGCGATTCGTCGAACTTCGATGAGCGCCTCTTCCGCGAATACTATTCCGTTCCCTTCCGCATGGGCATCGAGCAAGGCCACGCCGGCGGGTTCATGACCGCCTACAATGCCTGGAACGGCATCCCCATGGCCGTCAATCCGGTGCTCAAGAACGTGGTAATCAAGCAGTGGGGATTCGACGGCATTATCTGCACCGACGGTGGCGCCCTCACCATGCTGGTCACAAAGCACCACTATTACAAGACCCTGCCCGAGGCCGCTGCGGGCGCAATCCACGCCGGCGTCAATGAGTTTATCGACAACTATAAGAACACCACCCAGGCCACACGGGAAGCGGTGCAAATGGGCCTGGTCAGCGAAGCCGATATCGACACCGACCTGCGCGGCCTGTTGCGCGTCATGTTCAAGCTTGGCCTGCTCGATCCCGCCTCGCTCGTGCCTTATTCGGGAATCGGGATCACCGATGTGGATCCCGCAAAGGGCGATCCCTGGTATTGGCCTTCGCACAAGGAGCTGGCCCGCAAAGCCACGGATGAATCCATCGTGCTGCTCAAAAACCAAGGGCAGACATTGCCGCTGAACGCCGCAACTCTCAAATCGATCGCGGTCATCGGACCGGACGCCGACAAAGTGCTCGGCGATCTTTACGGCGGAACGCCGCCTTATGCCATCAGCCCGCTGGAGGGTATTCGCCGTCGCGCCGGCGCTCATGTTAGCGTGCGTTACGCAAGCGGAAACGATCTCGAACAGGCGGCCGATCTGGCCAGGCGCTCCGATGTGGCCATCGTCATCGTTGGCAACAACCCCACTTGCGGAGGCACCGGCTGGCATCCATGTGCTCTGCCCAGCGAAGGCCACGAGGGTGTGGATCGCACCTCTCTCACTCTCGAGCAGGAGCAAATTGCCAAGGCTGTCTTCGCCGCCAACCCGCGCACCATCGAAGTTCTCAATGTGAGCTTTCCTTACACCACTACCTGGTCGCAGGAGAACCTTCCCGCCATTCTGGAAATGACCCACAGCAGCCAGGAGGAGGGAACTGGGCTCGCCGACGTCTTGTTCGGCGATTACAACCCCGCCGGCCGTCTTACTCAGACCTGGGTCGCCTCCATCCATCAACTTCCGCCCATGCTCGACTACAACATCCGCGACGGACGCACTTACATGTATCTGCGGCAAAAGCCGCTCTATCCGTTTGGCTACGGCCTGAGTTATACCACCTTCAAGTATTCGGATCTGAAGCTGAGTTCGGAGACGCTCTCGAGCGGCGGCACGCTGCGCGTTAGCATCGACGTTCGCAACACCGGAACGCGCGGCGGCGACGAGGTGGTGCAGCTTTACGTTACGCATCTTGATTCAAAAGTCAAGCGTCCGATCGAGGCGCTCAAGGGCTTCGAGCGCGTCTACATCCCTGCCGGAGAGACAAAGACCGTCGCGTTTCCGCTTAAAGCTTCATCGCTTCGCTACTGGAATACGAGCGAGGGCCGCTGGGTGCTTGAGCGGGACAAAGTGGAGATTCGCGTAGGCGCGTCCTCCGCTGACATTCGCGCCAGGCAGACTATCCAGGTTGCTCCCTGAATCGTTGTGCCCTGAATTCGCGATGCCGCGAGAACAGTTTTGCCGTCATGCGAGGCCGGGGGTTACCGCGCTGCCATCCTTCGCGGTAACCCGCTGCCCACTGCGTTGATGGCCGGCTTTCCATCCAGCACCCGCGCCACATCTTCGCAGACCGCTCTGGTCACCCGCTCCTGCGCTTCACCGGTAAAGGCTGCAATATGCGGAGTGACAATCACATTGGGCAAAGACTCCAGCTCGCCCGCTTCCGGTGGCTCGGTAGCGCGCACATCCAATGCCGCGCCGCCAACAGCGCCGCTCTTCAGCGCCGCAAGCAAATCTTCTTCCACAACCACTGCGCCGCGCGAGGTATTCACAAACAGGGCCCCCGGCTTCATTTTTTCGAAGCGCACGACGTTCATCAACCGGTTCGTCTCGCGCGTCGCGGGCAAATGACACGAGACCACATCCGCTCTGCTCAACAGCTCATCGAGGCTCACCAGTTCCGCCCGCAAATCGCTCAGCAGAATGTTGTCCGGGCTCAGATAAGGGTCGTATGCCAGAATACTCATCCCAAATGCCAGCGCCCTTCGCGCTGTAAGGTATCCAATCTTACCCGCGCCGACGATGCCCAGCGTCTTGCCATAAAGCTCGACGCCCACAAACTTCTGCCGGCTCCAGTTACCTTCTTTCGTATCCCCGTCCGCGGCCGGAATCATGCGCGCCAGCGAGAGAATCAGACCCATGGTCAGCTCCGCTGCGCTGATGGCGTTCTGATCCGGCGTCGACGCTATCACAATCCCCGCGTCCTGTGCCGCCTTCACGTCGATGTTGTCCAGACCCACACCAGCCCGGCCCACCACCAGCAACTCCCTCGCCTGTGACAATAGCTCCGCGGTCACTGGAGTCTGATTGCGCACCATCAGCGCGCGGCAGTTGCTGATCTCTTCAGCTAATTGCGCCGGCGAATTCCACAAGTCGGGCTGCAACGAAACATCGAAACGCGCGCGCAGCGCTTCCACAGCGGCGCCTTTGATGTTTTCGGGTATCAGGATGTCGGGCATAGGTCAGCCAAGCGCCTCCAGAGTGTCGAATGCGACGTTGAGCCGCGAGCACCATTGCTTAAGCTCCGCCACAGTCTCGTCCGGAAGCGGAATTCCCTCTGCTGCATTCGTCCCCGCCCGCCGCGCCGACCTCTCCCCAGGAACCAGAATCTCCTCTACTCCAGGCCGCTTTTTTTGAGACTTGATGCGGTCGATTGTCGAATCCATGCGGCGAAGATAGTCTCCGTAATCGAGAAACGCCCCGATATCGAACAAGCAGAAGAAATGGCCGACGTCCTGTTTTCGGTCCAGGTTCTTGTACATCGAGCCCACTCCCGACCCGATCGCAGATCCAGATAGAACGCCGCTGAACAGCTCCACCATCAGCGCCAACGCATATCCCTTGTGCCCGGCCATGGTGAGAACTGTCCCCAGCAGCGCCTCTGCGGCGTCGGTGGTTGGCTTGCCCTCGCGGTCGAGCGCCCATCCTTCGGGAATTGCCGCCCCCTTTTTCTGCGCGGCAATGATGTTACCCCTCGCCACAGTAGAAGTTGCCAGGTCGATCTTTACCGGGAATCCTTTGCCCGTGGGAAATGAAGCCGCAATCGGATTGGTGCCGAAGAACGCCTCGTAGCCGCCTTCTGGCGACATTGCCGGTTCGCAGTTGGTCATCGCCAGCAGCACCATCTTCCGGCTGGCCGCGTGATTGCAGTACCAGGAAAGCGCGCCAAAATGTTGTGAATTGCGAATCGTTGCCGCCGCCACTCCATTCGCTCGCGCCAACGGCATCAGCATATCCAGCGCCTTTCGCGCCTGGATCTGCCCCAGCCCGTTCCCCGCATCCAGCGCCACAATCGAACCCGTCTGCCGGTCCACCGTCAGGGCAGCCTTCGGATCGATCAGTCCCGCATCGATCCTTTTCAAATAGATGTTCAGCCGGGAAACGCCGTGTGTCGAAACGCCATGCAGGTCCGCATCCACCAGCACCTCCGCAAAAAGTGCCGCATCCTCTCCCGGCACTCCCATGCCTGCCGCCAGTTGCGCCACCAGGCTTTCCAGACCCTCCTTCGCAAAGTGCTTCACCGCCATTCATCCAGCTCCTTGCCGGTTACGCGCTGCGATAAAGCTTGGTCATCACAAACTCGCGATGCCCGAGCGCTTCGGCTGCCGTAAGCCTGCCATTTGCGGTGCGCACAATCATCTCAATCAGTGCGTCGCCCGCCTGGTCCAGCGTCATCTCTCCCTGCAGAATCGGCGATACGTCCACATCGATGTGGTCACTCATCGACTTCACCGTCTTCGGGTTCCCGGAGAGCTTGATCACCGGCTCAATAGGGTTGCCGATGATGTTCCCCTGGCCGGTGGGGAACAGATGAACGACCGCGCCTGATGCCGCCCATAGCGTCACCGCTTCCGCCGCGGCGCTCGATGTGTCCATGAACCAGAGCCCCTTGTGCGCCGGTGCTTCTGCCGGCTTCAGGCAGCCCACGAACTTTGTCTTTTTGCCCAGCTTCTCTACATTGCCCAGCGCCTTTTCTTCAATCGTCGTAAGTCCGCCGGCAATGTTTCCCTTGGTCGGCTGCGATTCGGAAAGATCGTCCACCTTCTGGTCGAACACCAGCTTCGTATAGTCTTCGAATACCGCCATGAACTGCTTGCGCACGTCCTCGTTTGCAGCCTTTGCCGCGACAATGTGCTCGGCTCCGGTCAATTCCGTGGTCTCGCCGAATGACGCCGTGCCGCCCTTGGCGCAATGCTTGTCGATCACGTTGCCCACCGTCGGGCAGCTCGCAAGGCCGGTGGTGGTGTCAGACTCGCCGCACTTCACGCTGATGTAGAGCTCGCTGAACTCACATTCCGTCCGCTGCAGCTCTGACGCCCACTGCACAAATTCCTTCGCCTTCACTGAAGCCTGCGCGACGGTGGCAATGTCGCCCTGGCCTTCAATGGAAAACCCGGCCACCGGCTTGCCTGTCTTCGCAATCCCGTCCACGATACGCTTGGTCCAGCCCGGCTCTATACCTATAACCACCACAGCCGCTACGTTGGGATTCGCCCCCGTCCCGATCATGGTGCGGAAGAACAGTTCCAGGTCCTCGCCAAACTGCAGGCGTCCATAGGCGTGCGGCAACGCCAGCGTTCCCTTGATGTTGTTGCCCACCGCCTCGCATGCGGCGTTTGAGATATCGTCCACGGGCAGAATGATCACGTGGTTGCGGATGCCTACACGCCCGTTTTCCCGCCGATATGCAAGCACCTTCCGGTCTTTTGACATTAGGCCCACCTCTTCGTCTTTAGGTTGTGTACGTGAACATGCTCTCCGGCCCGGATTGGCTGGACTACCCGCCCGATTTCGCATCCATACTTGATGACCGTATCGCCCACCGCGAAGTCCCTCAGCGCAAGCTTGTGTCCCAGCGGAATGGCTTCTGTAGCGATTGCCTTCAGTGGCTTATTGGTGGAAAGATCGCGGCCGGCGCACTCGGTGCCGGAGGTCAGATCCACCACGGCCACACCTACCGTATCCGCCGAATCGTGAATCAGAAAATGAATCATTGCCTTCGCTCCTTTTTTTCGCTTCAGAGGTCCTCACACTCCGCCGATCGAGACATGCTTCGTCTCCAGAAATGCCTCGAGGCCTTCGCTGCCCAGCTCGCGTCCCCAGCCGCTCTGTTTCACGCCTCCAAACGGGCTCTGGCTGGTCGTCGGCGCGCCGTCATTGATGCCCAGCGTGCCTGCTTCAATCTGTTCCGCCAGCCTGAAGATGCGCCCGGCGTCGCGCGTCATTGCGTAAGCACTCAGCCCATATTCGCTTGCATTGGAGCGCTCGATGGCTTCCTCTTCGCTTGCGAAGGTGGAAATTGGCGCTACCGGCGCAAATGTCTCCTCGCACATGCACAATGCACCCTCGCTGACGCAGTCGATCACTGTCGGCTCGAGAAAGTATCCCCGCGTCCCGGCGCGTCTTCCGCCGCACAGCACTTTGCCCCCGCGCGCCGCCGCGTCTTCAATCTGCCCGAGTGCGCTCTTCAGCGCGTCTTCATTGATCAGCGGCCCTATATCCACTCCCGGTTCAACTCCCGGTCCCGTTTTCAGCTTCCTCGCGCCGGATACAAACCGCTCGACAAATTCGTCGTGAATCGATCGCTGCACATAGATTCGATTGGCCGCAATGCATGACTGTCCGGTGTTGCGGAACTTCGCAATCAGCGTCTGTTCCACCGCGCGCTCGATATCGCAATCCTCGAATACCAGCAACGGGGCCAAGCCCCCCAATTCCAGCGAGAGCGGCTTCACCATCTGCGCCGCTCCGCGAATCAGTTCCCTGCCCACCTCTGTCGAGCCGGTAAAAGTAATCTTGCGGCAAATCGGATTCCGCAAAAATTCTTCGGCGATCATGCGCGCGCTGCCGATCAC
>JASHOY010000281.1 GCA_030038435.1 Acidobacteriaceae bacterium
TTCATCAAGCCGCCTAACTTGTTCATGTTGCGGAGTCCCACACGCATGTCGATTGTGCCCGCGCCGAGGAAGAGCAAGGCCTTGTAGAGCGAGTGGTTGGTCATGTGATAGAGAGCGGCCACAAAGGCGATGCTGGCGATGGCCACATGTCCATCGACGGCGAAAACAAACCCCGCTCCCAAAGCGGCGACGATCAATCCCATGTTCTCGATCGAGCTGTGCGCCAGCATGGTCTTCAGATCGTTTTCGACCGTCGCATACAGAATTCCGATGAGCGCGGAAGCACTGCCCACAATCAGCACAACCAAGCCGGGACCGGGAAGCGAGATGGGGAGAAAGTCAAGGTTGACCCTCAGGATTCCGTAAAGACCGAGGTTGAGTATGACTCCAGAGAGCACGGCGGAAACATTCGCGGTGGCCGCTGGGTGAGCGCGCGGCAGCCATACGCTGAAAGGAACCAGCCCAGCCTTGACACCAAACCCAAAGAAGGACAGTAGGAAGATGGTCCATCGCATTCCGTGGCCCAAAGTGCCGAAGGCGCCGCGAAAGCTCGAAAAACTCATGGAATGGGCGTGGTTGGCGAGCAACAGCAAAGCGAAGGCGGCGGCCACGGTTCCCATTTCACTGAGCGCGAGCATCAGCCATCCCGCGTAGGTGTTCTTTTCCTGTTCGTGCTCGTAATTTACGAGCAGGTAGCTGAGGATGGCCATGGCTTCCCAGGCAATCAGGAAGGCCAGGACATCGCCAGTGACCAGCACGAGGATGACGGAAACGAATAATCCGTAATATAGGATGCTGAACGACCGCAGACTGTAGTGTCCGCGATACCGCTGCATGTAGGCGTTGGAAAAGACGGAGGCAGCAAGGAAAACGACCGCCGCAGAGACCAGAAATAACGCAGAAAACCGGTCCAGGGATAGCGATAGTGTTCCCAATTCGGAGATAGTCCAGAGCGAGTATTGAAGCCCGCGTCCCGACGCCAGAACGATAAAGCCAAGAGCAATCAGGTCCGTGGCCGAGAGCGACGCGATTACAGCCAGCGCAAACGAGAGCTGTCGCTCGCGAAGGATAATGGCGAGAACAGTTCCAGCACCGCACAGGATGAAGAACAGAAGAAGGAGGACGCCGGCAAGGGTCATGGTGTGGCCTCCACGTTGTTGATGGTGTTCGGCGAAGCCATCGCTGCAGGCGGTTTGCGTCCAACCGCTACCAGCAGACCATGCAGAATGGCAAGCGGCGGCGGCGGGCAGCCGGGCACTTCCACATCTACTGGGACCACGTCTCCGGCGCCCTCTCCCGTGGCCAGCGAGGGACCGAAGATTCCTCCGGAGAGCGCACAGACGCCTGCGGCCACCACGCGCCGCGGCGTGGGCATGGCGTCGTAGGCCTTCTTAAGGGCGGCACGCATCTGGTCCGTCACGGGGCCCACCACCAACAACACGTCGGCGTTGCGCGGCGTGGGCGTGATAAAAAAACCCAGGCGATGGATGTTGTAGTAGGGCCCGCTCAGTTGCGCAGTCTCGCTCAGACAGGAACCGCAGTCCCCGGCATCGACCACCAGCACGTTGAGGGAACGGCCGAAGGTGACACTATCGAGGACGGATTCGTCAGCCTTCCGCGCCGCCCATTCATAACCCGGCTGCCAGTCGAGGGGGGCGCTTTGGCTACTGCGCGCGCAGCGGAAGCAATGGATACAACGCCGATAATCGACCGCAATCTGCCCTTCGACGATGTTGAGCGCAGCGGTCGGGCATATTTCGGGCGTGCGCCCTTCGGCGCCGCCTGTTATCGGTAGCCCCGGGGAAACGCCAGCTCGAGGTTCCTGCTCCCGCGGATACTGCGTCGTTTTCGTACCCGTCTTCAGCCCGGTGAGAACCCATCGGCTCATATTTGCCTCTTCATCGATCGTTCTCCGCTACGGAAAGACCAAAGGTGGCAAGAATGATGGGGAAATCCTGAAACGCGAAGTTTTCCGTTGCCAGATGGAAGCCGTTCCAGTTCACAAAGGAAGGTGTGGCTATGCGGTGGCGCTCCACGGTGAGATCATCGCCGATTCGCAGCCAGTGAAAGGCAGCGCCACGCGGAGCCTCGGTCCACCCCAGTGCGGCACCTGGTGAAAGGCGAACCGTCGGGGCACAGATGGAGCCGAGGGGCAGTGCGCTGACCGCCTGTTCCATCAGACTGACGGACTGCCGGGCTTCGGCAAACAGGATGCGGAGCCTTGCGTAACCGTCACCGGCCTGATCCTCCGGAACGCTGAAGGAAAAGTTTTCGTAGCCGGAGTACGGCTGCATTTTTCTGAGGTCGCGGGCCACACCCGAGGCGCGAGCAATCGGCCCGACCAGCCCAAAATCACGCGCATCCCGTGCTGAAACCGTTCCTACCTCCTCGATACGGTCGAGAAAAGTGTTGGTATGGCGCAGCCGCTGCTCGAGCTGTTCCAGACGGCGCAGGATGTCCTGGGCCGTCTCTTGCAGTTGCAGGCAGCGACCGACGTCAAAGTCGCGGGTGAGGCCGCCGATGGCGTTCAAGCCGAACAGGTAGCGGTGCCCGGAGAATTCGCAAGTCAGCCGGAGAAGTTCTTCCTCGAGAATCGACGCTTCGCTTGTGCCCACAGCCAGCGCGGTCGATTCGCAAATTTCGCGGATGGCAGCGGTGTGATGGCGAAAGCGCTCCAGTTCCGCTAGGAGGACGCGCAACACGCGGGCCCGCGCAGGTACTTCCATGCTGCCGATGGCTTCGACCGCGTGACAAAAGGCAAGGCTGTGAGCGAAGGCGGATGTGCCGTTGCAACGTTCGGCAAGAAGCAGTGCGTAGTCCGCGGTGCGACCTTCCGCCAGTTTCTCCAGCGCCCGGTACTTATAAAAAAGACGGGGAAGGCAGCGGATCACATCCTCGCCCTGCGTCTCCAGCAAGAACAGAGCGGACTCGGCGACGCCCGAATAGATGGGCCCGACGGGCATCACAAAGCCTCCGGGAGCATTGAGCACCAGCAGCGGACGCCACTCGCGCTCGGGTAACAGACGGAGCAGAGGAATGCTGCCGTCGACATTCTTGCGCATGGGTGTTACTTCCCGGTTCCAGTGATCGTCATGCAGCACAAAGTCTCCCAACCTGGGATGCCCCTGGAATAAAAGCCCAAAAAGATCCTCGGCTTCGCGCTCGTTCCAGTCGACGGCGTGCACACGGCCGATCAGGCTGGGGAACGCGCAGTCGTCCAAAGACTGCCGGGCTATGACTTGCACCAATCCCTCGCTGCCATCGCCATACCACACATAGCGGAGCTCCCAATTCGGATTGCGCTCTTCCGCGATGAGGCAGGCGAAGCTTAAGTCGTGTTCCGACCATAGCCAACTGCACAGCTCGGAGATGAGATCAGGCGCGCACTCAATTTCAGCGCCGCGAGCATCGACAGTTTGGCGGAGCTTTCCCGGCCACCGTGTATCCGCTTCCCGAAGCAATCCAGCCAGCATGAACTTTCCAACCTCCCTATTGGCCTGAGGCCGCCATCCGCAGCAGAGTGTGAACCGGTGCGGGCAGATAGAGTCCCAGAATCAGAAGCAATGAGGCGGACAGCGCCACTGCCACGATGCAGGATGCGGGCAGACGGCTCGCTTCAATTCCCTTATTTTCGGTTTGCGAGTCCGGGATGATGCCGCTTCCACCAACCGGCTCGCCGAACACCATGCGGTTGATGTGCAACAGAATTCCGCAGAAGGCGGTGGCTACGAAGAATGCCAGGAGGCCGGTGACGATATAACGTTCGGCTCCGAGGCCGGCTCGAAAGATGTAGAGTTCGCTCAAGAAAACTGCGAAAGGCGGAGCGCCGGCAATGGCCAGAGCAGCGGCTAATAGCGTTGCCCCGGCTATGGGAGAAGTGCGGATAAGGCCCCGTACCGCGGAGATCTGGCGCGTGCCGGTGAGCAACAGAGCAACTCCTGCGGCGTAGAAGCAGAAGGATTTGGTCAGGGCGTGGCTGACGACCTGATACATGGCACCGTAGTAGGAGTCTTGGCTGTTGAGACCGACGGCGGTGAGGATAATGCCCATGTGCTCGACCGTGGAGTAGGCGAATAGGCGCTTGTAGTCGTGCACCTGCAACAAAAGAAAGGACGCCACTCCTGTCGAGAGCAGCCCCAAGACCAATGCGCCGTTGGCTGCATCGAGGACGGGCGCAGCTTTCATGATGGGAACCAGGCGAAGAATGGAGTACAGCACGACCGTCGTTTCCACGCCGGAAAGCAGCGCGCAGACGGGCGATGGCGCCTGGCTGTGAGCGTCCGGAAGCCATGTGTGCAATGGCACCAGGCCTGCCTTGACACCGAAACCAACCAGGATCATCAGGAAGGCGACTTTCAGCAAGAGAGGATTCATTGTGGTCGCCGCTTGGGCAAGACTGGCCCAGGTATAGACCTTGCCCCCAATGCTGCGGTAAGCCCAGGACAGAATAAGGAAGCCGAACAGGGCGATGGCCGCCCCCATCAGCGTGAGTACGACATACTTCCAAGCCGCTTCGAGCGCTTCATGCGTGTTTTCAAAGCTCACCAGCAGCACCGAAAACAATGTGGTCAGCTCAACCGCGGT
>JASHOY010000282.1 GCA_030038435.1 Acidobacteriaceae bacterium
CAGGGCTCAGTGACCGTAACACCCTGTCCGTCAACCGGCGAACCGCTCGCAGCGGATGGTCGATGGGCACCCGCTGCTCCAACGAAACATAGCTGAACATCCCGTCCTGAACACGTTCGTCTCCACGCATGTCGGTTAGACGTTCAGACTTCCACGACCGCGACCACGCACGTACCTATTTCAACAAGTTCCTAGGAGTTTATCTGGATGGGATTGAATCCGGCCAGCGCCGCTGCACTCCCCGGGGCGGCTTGCGATTCGCTGCGCGCCCCCTGCTTCATCATGCGTGCTGCGATCATTCGAACGTCTGGATGATCATAGTCGATAAGGCTATGCCGGTGTCCCATTCCTATTGTCTCAAAAGAGAGGACTGAGGGGCTCATTTTCATGCCGTTGCGACTATGCCAAAGGAAACTTCCGGTAGCAATCAAAGCGAATGCTCCTGTGCCCGATCAGCTGCTATCGAAGCGAGCTAGAAACTCATTCTGAGAGATCAGAATCCAGAGTAAAGAGTTTGCCTATTGACAATACTGTTGCTGAAACTCTAAACTCTCTCACTGGAGATCGGGTTCCCCCGTAATCGGTTCTTAGCTATATTCGAGACCCCACCGGCTGATCTCCGGGACTCAGGCAAACACTTACGAAACCCAATGGCGCGACCGTTGCCGTAAAGAGCAGCGGTACACGTGTGTGCGCATTTCGCAGTTCATTTAAAGGAGCACCAGATGACACAAACGCTAAACCGTCCCAATCCAGCCAAATTCCAAGCCCACCGTTCCTTTCCGGCCGCAAGATCATTTCTGATTATTCTTGCCATCGGCCTTTTCGCAACCTTCACCTCGCGCACCACCTTCGCTCAGCTTGGCGGCGAGGGCTCCATTCAAGGACAAGTAGAAGACCCAAGTGGCGCGGTGATCCCCAACGCAACTGTGAGCGCTACCAATGATGCTACGGGAGTGGTGAATACGCGCAAGGCAACCGGAAGCGGTGATTATGTCATTTCTCCTCTGCCTGCGGGGCGATACACGGTGACCGCCAAGGAAAGCGGCTTTGCCACGCTGGTGCAGAAGAACATTACGGTGACTGCAACTGAAACGACGGCGCTGGATCTGCACATGAAGATAGGCGAGGCAGCGCAGACGGTGACGGTATCTTCCGCTCCGCCGACGTTAGACAAGACCGACGGCACCATCAGCGACACCATGGACAACAAGGAATATTCGTCCCTGCCCCTTTCCATGAACGGACAACAGCGCGACCCCACCGCTTTTATCTACCTGATGCCGGGCGAAACAGGTGGCGGGCGATCGGGAGTTGCCGACGGGCAAGGCGCGCCCAGCGGTTTGAGTGCCGGGCAGTCAGCCGAGCTTTACATGGATGGCATTCCGCTGGAAACGGCTTCGCAGGGCGATAACCGCACCGTGAGTCTCTCCGTTTCCGTCGATGCGGTGAATCAATTCCAAGTACTTACCAGCAGCGTGCCGGTTGAATTCAGCGGTATGGGCTCACAGAATTACGTCATCAAATCTGGCACTAACAAGTACCACGGTTCAGCCTACGAGTACATACGCAATACCGCCTTCGATAGCTGGAACTTTTTCGATAAGGGTTTGACGACCAAGAATTCCGCAGGCGCTGTCGTTCCTGCTCCGAAACCACCGGAGCATCAGGACGAGTATGGGGTGACGTTTGGCGGCCCGATTGTCCATAACAAGCTCTTCTTCTTCGCCTCTTATGACCGGTTCCACTACACCACGCATTTCGGCGCAAACCTGGTGACCGTCCCCACCATGGCGGAGAGAGCCGGCGACTTCACAGCCTATCCGGAAGCAATTTACGATCCCACCACACTGGGGGCTTGTACCGCGGCTAACGGCGGAACGCCCTGTGCGTATCAGTTTGATGGCACGAAAAACGGCGTAGCGACCCCCAACGTCATTCCCAGCAGCGAAATCTCATCCATGTCGCAGTACATGCAGAAATTCCTGCCGGCTCCGACCAACAGCAGCACATCCAACAACTTTCTTTACGACGCGCCCGAAGGGGCGGCTAACTGGGAGTTCACAGGGCGCGTGGACGCCAATATCTCGCCCAAACAAAAGGTCTCCTTCATCGTGAATTCGGGCCGTCGCGGCTTCATCGGCCTCGATTACGGTTCTGATTCTGTGCTACCTCCTCCCTATACCAACGCCTTCAGCGTTCCCGAGACAACAAGCACAGGGATTGTCGAGGATACTTACGTTCTCTCGCCCCGGCTCATCAATCAATTCAAATATGCCTATCTTCGCTTTGTCGGGTCGCCTGTAAACCCGAATTACGGAATCACGCAATATGAAGCCGGTAAAGGCGGCGTGGGCATTGGCGGTCTTCCCCCGGGGCAGGCAGCGGAAACCTTCCCGGACATCAATTTCTCCGGCGGCATCGATGCGCCGCTGACCTGGACTTCGCGCAATGGATACACGCAGGCGCAGAATACCTACGTGATTCTAGATAACATGGAGTGGTCGCGCGGCCGGCATAATATAACCTTTGGCGGCATTTATGAGTGGATCAATAACAATGGATCGGACTTCAACACTGCCACTCCGCCTCTAACTCTGAACGAGAGCAACGATACAACCTCTGGATACACCAGTAACGGCACGCTGAACTCC
>JASHOY010000283.1 GCA_030038435.1 Acidobacteriaceae bacterium
TTGACCGAGCCGAATGTCGGAATCAAGCCGGATGCCGTCACTTTGGCTACGATTCTGCGCTCTCAGGGCTATTCGGCCAATTACATCGGCAAGTGGCACCTGGCTCCCGGAGGTCGCGACGCTCTGGGCTTTGTGCCGCGCGAGTATCGCGGCGGCTTTCTCGATCTTTGGCAAGGCGCAAACGTGCTGGAATTGACCTCACAACCGTATCAGGGAACGATCTGGGACGGGGATGGGGAGGCGATGCATTTTCAGGACGAGTATCGCGTGGATTACCTCACCGGACTTGCCGTGAAGTTCCTGCAGCAGAAACAGGAAAAGCCGTTTCTCCTGGTGGTTTCGCAGCTTGAGCCGCATTTCCAGAACAACCTGAATGCCTTTGCCCCGCCCAAGGGATTCCGCGAACGCTATGTGAACCCGTTTGTTCCCCAGGACCTCAAGTTTTTTCCGGGCGACTGGGACGAGCAGTTGCCTAACTATTACGGCGACATCAAGAGCATCGATGACTCGGTGGGAACAATCCTGAAAACGCTTGACGAACAGGATCTGACCGACGACACCATCTTCCTTTTCATCAGCGATCACGGCTGCCATTTCCGCACCCGCAACGAAGAGTACAAGCGGAGCCCTCACGAGAGCTCGATCCACATTCCGCTGCTGGTGCAGGGGCCGGGATTCGATCAGTCGCGCATGGTGCGCGAGCTGGTGAGCATGATCGATGTAACGCCCACGCTGCTGGATGCGGCCGGAGCGAAGGTTCCAGCCACGATGACGGGACGCAGCCTGATGCCACTGATCAACGATCCGGCGGCCCGCAAGGCGTGGCGGCACGAGGCGTTCATCCAGATCAGCCAGTCCATGGTGGCGCGCGCCATACGGACCGACCAATGGACCTACTGTGTGGCCGATCCCAGCCTGTCGGGTGATCATGCCTATAGCAAAAACTATGTTGAATACCAGATGTACAACCTGACTTCCGATCCGCATGAATTGCTGAATCTGGCCGGCCGGCGCGATCCGCCGAAGCTGGTTCACTATATTGGCGACCGGGTGGATGTGGAGGTTGCCGATCACCTGCGCGAGCGGCTGCTGGCGCTGATGGCGGAAGCGGGTGACCCGCCGGCAGAAATTAAGCAGCGCCGTTTGTATCCGTGAGTTAGGGCCACAGCGGCGAATTCGCATTCGACCACGCAAAAACTGGGCAAGCTGCGAGGGAAGTCCGGGTCTATGCGCCGCCGTCGCAGCTTGACAAGCGTATTGCGGTTTGACTAATCTTCAAGACCGGGAACGTACACGTTCGTGTCCATCCTTCCCCAAGCACCTTCCCGGCCGACGCCTGGGCACGAACGATAACACGCTGTTTGTGTTCATCCCGCACGAGCGATCGACCAAAGAATAAAAAGAGGCCAATGATGCAATCACCAGATGTGAAGAAGCGGCCGCACGGCATTTCTGTATACGTTTGCTTTTTTGCCATGTGCGCACTGATGGGATGGAGCGGCACCATCTGCCAGGCGCAAACGGACCAGGGCGCCATCACCGGATTCGTGCAGGATCCCACCGGCGCAATGATTCCCAACGCCAAAATCACGGTCACGGACGTCGACACCGGGCTCAAGCGCCAGGCATCGACCAACGCAGGAGGCGTGTATGTAGTTTCGCCGCTGAAGATCGGCAACTACACGGTGACGGCGAGCGCTTCCGGATTCAAAACCGTGACCCGCGAGAACCTTCATTTAAATGCTGCGCAGCGGCTGGGCGTGAACCTAACCCTGCCGACGGGGGCAGTAACCCAGACGGTCACGGTGACGTCGGCATCGCCGATTCTGCAAACCGGTTCCGGTGCAGTTTCTCAGACTATCCAGACGAGGACCATCAATAACACTCCCCTCAACGGCCGGAACTGGGTCTATATCGCGCAATTAACTCCGGGTGTGACGCCTACGCTCGGCAACACGCGCGGGAATGGCACTGGAGATTTTGTCGCCAACGGGCAAAATGCCGAGCAGAACAATTTCATCCTCGATGGCGTCGATAACAACACCAACCTTGTGGACTACCTGAACGGCGCCAGCTATGTAATACGGCCTCCACCGGATGCTCTGTCGGAGTTCAGCCTGGAGACCAGCAATTACAGCGCGCAGTTTGGCCACTCCGCGGGCGGAGTTATGAATGTGAGCATTAAGTCGGGCACCAACCATGTGCACGGCGACTTATGGGAGTACTTCCGCAACACCAACCTGGATGCGCGGGACTGGGATGCGCTGACCATTCCTCCATATCACGAAAATCAGTTCGGGGCAACATTGGGATTTCCCATTCTCAGGAACAGGCTTTTCTATTTTGGCGACGCGGAGGCCAATCGGATATCCATCGGCCAGACCAATACCTATAGCGTTCCTACGGCCTTGATGCGGCAGGGAAACTTCTCTGAGCTGCTCAACACCTCCCTCACCGGCGAAGCGCAGCCGGTGCAGCTTTACCAGCCGAATTCGGGCGGGTCTGCGAAGCTTTCCTGCAACAGCCAGAACAACGTCTTTTGTCCCGGACAAATTGATTCCATCGCCCAGAAGATCCTTAACTTGTATCCAATGCCCAACGCCAACGGCGGAAAGACGTTCGATAACCTCGTGGAGAACGTGGCGCAGGCCAATGATACCTGGCAGTGGGACCAGCGGCTGGATTGGAACATCAGTTCGAAGGATCAGGCGTATAGCACGTTCAGTTATCTCCATAACATCACCCGCAATCAGTTCCCGCTCGGACCCATTCTCGACGGCGCCGGTTATGGCGGAGGGGATAATCGGAATGTCGCCGATAACTTCATGCTCAGCGAAACGCATATCTTCACGCCGACGCTGACCAACGAGTTCCGCTTCGGATATAACTGGGATTCAGTAAGTTTTCAGCAGGAGAATCCGAACACGGATGTATCGACACAATTGGGACTGGGAGGAGTTCCGTTCGGGCCTGGAATCGGCGGTCTCCCCTATGGATCGGTATCGGGGATCAGCGCCTGGGGGACACAAGGCAATTCCATCGAATGGCAGAACGTCTACCAGATTCTGGACAACGTCTCCAAAGATGTGGGGAACCATTCGCTGAAATTCGGCGTTGCCTTTCAGGCAATCCGAGTGTTCTATGTATATTTCCAGGATCCCCGTGGGGAATACACTTACAACGGGCTGTATACGAGCAATCACGGCGCCAGTTTCACCGGATCCGGTGTGGCCGATTTTCTGGCCAACCAGATGGAACAGGCCTACATTACCCTGGCACCGTATGTAAACGATGCGCAATGGTATAACTCCGCGTATGCGGTGGATGACTGGAAGGCTACGCGCCGGCTGACTCTGAACCTGGGAGTGCGCTGGGATTTCTTCCAGCCTTATAAAGAAATGTCGAACGAACAGGCGAACTTCATTACCAATTCGCATGGGATCGGGACGGGGTCCGGCGTTTATGAGATTGTGGATCGAGGGACGAATAACAACATCTCACTGGGTTCGAAGTTCCCGTCAGTGCTGGCGGCAAACAATGTATCCATTCAGTACGTCGATCACCCGCGTCTGTCGACCTCGCAGTATACGAATTTCTCGCCGCGAATAGGATTTGCCTTGCAGCTCGATCCCCGAGACGTGGTTCACGGCGGCTTTGGCACTTTCTATGGTGGACTTCAGAACGAAGGCAACGGAAACCTGGGCAGCAACTTTCCGTTCTCGATGACGGCAACCATTCCCCAGCCAAGCTGTTCGCTGGGTAACTGCCCTTCCACCGGAATAACTCTGGAGAATGGGATGGCGGCGCAAACAGCAAACGGGCTGCAGAATTTCGTCTCATACCCTGGATTTCACGCCACGGACGCAAATATCAAGACTCCCTACTCGATTCAGTACAGTATGGAATTTGAGCGGCAGTTAACCCCCACCATGGAGATGACTCTGGGTTATGTAGGCAACGTCTCCCGCCACCAGCCACTCTACTATGCACCCAACAATTCGCCGGTCCTGCTCACCAACGGGCAAAGCACACAATCCTACGAGGCATTTCCGACCATGGGAGGCATCGGGCAGATCAACTATTCCGGCGTGGCCACCTATAACTCGATGCAAGGCAAAATCGACAAGCGCTTCAGCAATGGACTGACGTTTTTGGCCACCTATACATGGGGGCACAATCTGGACGACTACAGCGATGCGGGCGGCCTGGAAACAGCCGTTGGGGACCGGAATCAGTTGCTGATTCCGATCATCGACGAATACACGAATTCTCCCTATGACGTGCGGCAGCGATTCACGATTAACGGAAACTACTCGCTTCCGTTCGGCAGAGGGAGGGCGTTTCTGAATCAGAGCAAATTGGCGGATTACACAATAGGCGGCTGGTCGGCCAGCCTTACCTTTGCAGCCCAGACGGGCATGCCTTTTACCGTGACCCCGAATGTGAGCACCGCGGCCGGCGGCAGTGGCCGGGCCATTTTGGTGCGTAGTCCGTTGGCGCCGGGTGGGGCCCCGGAGCCATCCAATCCAAAGATCACCTGTCCGGCGAGCACGCGAAACAGAGTGAACTGGTACAACCCATGCGCGTTTGCGAATCCTTTGCCGGGGAGCGACATCGCCCCTCCGGGGGTGACGCCGGGGGCGGGTAACTCCTATCTTTTTGCTTCGCCGGTCACGAGCGAGGCGAACGCGATTGCGCTGCTGGGCGGGCGTTCCGAGCAGGTATACGGGCCGGGATATAACCGGATCAATATGTCGCTGTTCAAGAACTTCACTGTGTTCCGCGAGCAGCAATTGCAATTGCGCGCCGATGCCTTCAATCTTTTCAACCATCCGAGCCTCGCCAATCCCTCGCTTACCGGCCTCAACAGTACCGGCGGCGGGATCACCGGGCCCAAAAGCTTCCAGAACGACACACCGGATGCGCGTTTCTTCCAGTTGGCGGCGAAATATACATTCTGATGGTTTAGCCCTCATCCCGCCTCGCATTGCCCATCGCGAGGTGGGATGAGGGGTGCACTGTAATTGCGCGTAAGGAGCCTGGTTTCGTGTTCACATTGCGAGGAAGTCTCTGTCTTTTCGCGGCGGTTGTGGTTGGGACCGCGGCAGTTTCTGCAAATGCGCAGAATTCTCGTGCCCAGTTGCAATCGCCTAATGGCCAGCTTGTGATGCACTTTGCCACGCAGCCCGGGCAAGGTGAGGACGCGGGCGGCAAGCTGGTGTACTCGGTTGAATTCCGCGGAAAGCCGGTGCTGGACGACTCTGGTCTGGCTCTGGAGCTTGAGGGCCAGCCGCCGCTGGGCGCCGATGTGCGGATCACCAGTGTGGATCCCGGTCAGGGAGCGGACCAGTACACCATCCGCAATGCCAAAGTGAGCCACGTTGACGATGCTTATAACAGTCTGGCCGTGCAGGTGGCCGAAACCAGCGGCGCTCACCGCTCCATGACCATCGAAGCGCGGGCTTATAACTCCGGCATCGCCTTTCGCTATGTTCTCACTGCCCAGAGCGGGATTTCTTCTGTGCAGCTGCACCAGGAAGACACCGAGTTCCGGTTTTCTTCGGATGCCATCGACCGGGCCCTCGAGTTACCCAATTACCGCAGCAGTTATGAGGCGGAGTATATCCGGCTGCCCACGTCGGCGTTTGGCAATCAGGGCGGCGTACCCAGCCATATACTGATCGGACTGCCGCTTCTCATCCACGAGCCGGGCACGGCGTGGATGGCGCTGATGGAAGCAGACCTCGAAGGCACGACCACAATGTACGTTACCAACCCATCCGGCAGTTGGGCCGGCCACTACCTGGTCTCGAGGCTTTCGCCCCGCTGGGATGATCCCAGTTATGCCGTCGAAAGCAGTCTGCCGTGGCACTCGGCGTGGCGGGTGCTGATGATTGCAGATCAGCCCGGGCGGCTGCTGGAATCGAACCTGGCTTATGATTTGAATCCGCCCAACCGCCTCGCCGACACCAGCTGGATTCATGGCGGCAAAGCGTCGTGGAACTGGTGGGTGAACAATGTCGATGCGCAGGGGAAACCCGCCTTCACCACGGAGAACATGAAGTACTATGTCGATTTTGCCGCGCGGTCGGGATTTCCTTACATGATGCTCGACGCCGGGTGGTCGGCGCGCGGCGACATCACGCGTCTCAACGGCAAAGTCGATGTGCCGGCGCTGGCAGAGTACGCCGCCACAAAGCATGTGAAGGTGTGGCTCTGGATCTCTGCGACCGCCGCGAGGCGGCAGATGAACGAAGCTTTTCCTCTCTACGAGAAGTGGGGCATCGCGGGGGTGAAAATCGATTTCGTGAACCGCGACGATCAGGAAGGGATCCAGTTCTACTATGATGCGGCGCGCGAAGCCGCGGCGCATCACCTTATGGTCGACTTTCACGGCACGCGGACGCCGTGGGGGATACACCGCACCTATCCGAACGTAATGTCCTACGAGGGCATCCTGGGCATGGAAAACAACAAGGTGGGCAGGCGCGACAGTCCCGTGAGCCGCACCGTGTATGCCTTCACCCGGCTGCTCGCCGGGCCGGCGGATTACACGCCGGGCGGTTTCCGCAATGCCACCCAGGACAGCTTTGTGGCGCGCAATACCGACCCCATGGTCATGGGAACGCGTGCCCAGCAACTGGCGCTGTATGTCGTC
>JASHOY010000284.1 GCA_030038435.1 Acidobacteriaceae bacterium
CGTAAACAAAGGGATAGTTAGTGCCAAGAGTTCCGCCGTAGCCGAGATTGCCCAGGGCGCCATAAGTAATTCCATAACCGCCGCGCACCACGAGGGTGGGCGTGATGGTATAGGCGAAGCCGAGGCGCGGCGCAAAGTTGGTTTTTTGCGCTGCGCCCAGGGAGAGATTGGGCACGCAATCCAGACTGATGCCGTCCTTCACCAGCAGCGCATCGAATGCGGCGGAACGGGCCACCTGGCAGCCTTGGGTGGGGATCTGGTAAACGCCGCCAGATCCGTTGCCGCCAGTGGCAATGAAGTTAGCCTGGCGGCCGCTGGTCTCAGCGTAGGGAGTGAAGTAATCCCAGCGCAGGCCGAGGTTGAGCGTTAAGTTAGTAGTCGCTTTCCAGTCATCCTGGAAGTACGCGCCCCAGTACCAGCGGTGGTCGTTGGTGGCGGCGATGTCCGATCCGGAAAAGCTGCTCATGCCGCCGACGTCGTTGATGCCGCCTACGAGAGAGGTCATGGGAGTTACAAGCATGTCACCGATGCCGGTAAGATTGCTGTTGCTGTTGGGAATGTCAGTGTACTGCCCGTTGAAGTTAAAATCTCCGCGGCCTTGGGGGGGCTGGGAGATATCGCCTTCCATGTCGTCTACCTCGATGCCCATCTGGAAGGTGTGGTTGCGGTAGACCTTGGTGACATTGTCATCGCCCTCGATGCTCCACACATATTGCAGGGTGGGGGTATAGTTGCCCACGCCGATGTGGGTGAGGCCGTTGATGGTGGTGGGGGGAAGTCCGCCGTTGTTAGCCACCTGCTGCACGCCCTGGATGCCGTACTGCGCGGGAATGCCGAAGGTATTTCCATAGACGGATTGCTGGAGTTTGTCGCTGTGCACCATGCCCACGGTCATATCGTTGGTGAAGGTGGGGGAAAAGATGCGCGTATAGCCGACTGCCCAGGCATAGGCGGGGAGGCTATCGACGCGTCCGCCGCCTTCGCCCACGGCCAACCCCGGCAGAGTCGAGGGCACGTCG
This sequence comes from Acidobacteriaceae bacterium, assembly GCA_030038435.1. Taxonomy (GTDB): domain Bacteria; phylum Acidobacteriota; class Terriglobia; order Terriglobales; family Acidobacteriaceae; genus Telmatobacter. The sequence goes on from JASHOY010000284.1 coordinate 1,020, forward strand.
GTGGTGTAGTAACTACGATCGAAGACGCCCCACAGCTTGTTGTTGGCGTTCAGATTTTCGTCGATGCGAATGTCATAGGTGTTGGTGTTGTGATCTTCTTTTGGAACCCACAGGAAGTTATTGGTAAGTCCGGCGCTGGTGGGCGCCGGATAGACACCCAGCAACTTCACTGCGTTGGGATCGATGCGCGAGGTGGGAATGACGTTGAGCATCGCTTCCTGTGCGGGCGAGGTAAAGCTGGTAACTCCGGTCAACGGGCCGCCGGGGGCATAATTCGTGGCCGGGCATCCGCTGGCGGTGCAGTTATAGAACGGGTCGCGGACATAGATGGTGTTGGCCGAGGTGTTGGTCAATCCGCTGATGGGGTCTGTTGCGCCGGGAGCTATGGCGCGAGTGGTTGCGGGATCGAGGATGGTGCCGTGGGGAAATACACGCCCCAGGGCATCCGTTCCGGTGCCGTTGTTGTAGGTGATCAGGTCCTGAAGATTGGTGAACCCGCTGCTCGACATTCCCGAGGTGGGCACGGTGCTGGTGGCAGGTTCGGGCAAGACGTATCTGCCGCCCTGGTAATCGAAGAACCAGAAGAGCTTATTGCGGATGATCGGACCGCCGGCGGTCACGCCAAAGAGATTCTGTCGATATTCGGGAACGGGCTTGGCGACGCAGGCGCCGCCCGAACAGGTTCGGTTGAAGAAGTAATTGGCGTTGAAGGCGTCGTTGCGAAGATACTCCCACACGTCGCCGTGAATGGAGTTGGTTCCGGACTTGATGACCGCGTTGACTACGCCGCCGGTGGAATGGCCAAAGGCGGCGTTGAAATCGCCGGTCTGGACCTTGAATTCCTGGACCGCATCGGGGGGCGGCACGATGGCCGCATTGGTGCCGGTGTAGTTGCCGCCGTAGACTTCGATGTTGTCATTGATTCCGTCGAGGCGAAAGTCGTTCTGCCAGATGTTTACGCCGTCGACGGAGAAGTATGCGCCCTCGGTGCTGCCGGAATCGGCGGTGGGCTGGCCGGGGGGAGCGGTGTTGACGCCGGCGGAGAGCTGCGCCAGCGAGCCCCAGTCGCGAGTGACGAGGGGCAAATCTTCGACGGCCTGATTGTTGACGGTTTGCCCAACCTGGCCGCTTTGGGTTTGCAGCAGGGGCGGAGCGGCGGTAACGGTGACGCTCTGCTGCACGTTGCCGGTCTTGAGGTGAATCTCTTCGTTGGAGGTCTGCTGGAGGTGCACGACGATGCCATGCACCACATACTTCTGGAATCCGTTTGCGGAGGCTTCGACGGTGTAGGTGCCGGGGAGCAGTTGGTTAAAGGTGTAGTCGCCGGTGGAGGTGGAAACTGTTGCGCTGTGGACGCCGGTGGCGACGTTGGTCAGGGTGATTCTGGCGCCGGGCACGGCCGCGCCGCTGGGATCGAGGACCGTTCCGGTGATGCTGCCAGTATCGATCTGCGCCGCCAGCCGGGAAGGTACGAAAAGACATAAGAGGCACACCAAGGCGGCAAAGCCAATGGCCGCCTTGGCTCTTTGTTGCATCTTCATGTTGATCTCCGATGATTGGTTGGTTGAATTCTCGTCTGTTCCGGGAAGACGCGGGCCTTCTGCAACCTCAGAGCCCGCCGCAGTTCAGCATGGTCGCTCCCGGGAGGAGGCGCAAGTGTTTACCCTAGTTTTCCCCCTGTGAATTCACCCGTTAAAATAGAGGTGAAGAGCCTGATTATGCGGGGCTTAGGATGGTGATGAAAATCTGGTGAACAGGCCGCATGTTGCAGTGTCCGCTCCCGGATTCATTGTCTGTTTAAGGTGAAAATCGTAATCTTAGTTGGGGCTAATTCGTTCCCCATGCTCGAACCGAAAGGATCATCATGGGACGTTCCGCCGCCGGCGGCCTTGAAAGCAGCTCTCCCCTGTCCCAAACTCAGTGGCCCGAGTGGTTCGACTCCGACCCGCGATGGCAGGTTACCCAGCGCGTTGTTGCCAGCCCGCACTTCACCCGCTCGCGGCTGCTGGCCGGGTTTCTTCAATACATTGTGTCGGAGACCCTGCAGGACCGGAAGGGGAACATCACCGAGCATCGCATCGGCGTTCAGGTCTTCGACCGCGCGCCGGGCTACAGTCCAGTCGAGGACAACATAGTCCGCAATTACGCGCGCCAGTTGCGGCGCCGGCTGGGAGAATATTTTGCCGGGGAAGGCGCGGCCGAGCCTTTCCATATCGATATACCCCTGGGGGGCTATGTTCCGCTGTTCGTGCCGGCTCAGTCATCGGAGCGGGGCGAGGAATCGCGTGGCGATTCATCGCGCTTTGCCGCCGGGGCGCGGGCGGCAGGCTCGGGGCCTGATGCGCCGGCGCGACAAAGGTGGAAGCGCCGGTTGCTCTTCAGCATTGCCCTGGCCGCATACAGCGCCGTTCTGATTGCCGTGGTCTGGTTTGCCGCTGTGCGCCGCGCGGAGGACCGGCCGGCGGCGCATCCGTCGCATCCCACGGAGCCGCTGTGGTCTGCGTTATTTGGAGGGCCGGCCAACTGCTATATTGTTCCCGCCGACGCGGGACTCAATCTTCTCGAAGACGTCTCGCAGCGTCCTCTTCCGCTGACCAACTACATGAACGGCAGTTACCTGCAAATGCCGCTGCCCCGCCTCGACGAGCACACGGCCGACGACTTACGCACGCAGCAATTTACCAGCTTCGTGGACCTGCAGACGGTTTCCGCGCTCACCCGGCTTCCGGAATTCAATCCCCAGCGGGTCATCGTGCGCTTTCCACGGGATATGGAACTGGATGACCTGAAGAGCGCCAACGCGGTGATTCTTGGCGCCCAGGGAAGCGATCCGTGGACGACACTGGCCGAGAGCAATGCCAACTTCCGCATTGTCAGCAATCCCAACATGCAAGGCGACAGGCTGATCAACGTGAAGCCGCGGCGCGGTGAAGCTGCAACCTACGTGAGCCATTGGAACGACCCGGCTCACGAGACCTTTTCGGTGATCGAATATTTGCCTAACCTGAGCGGCAGCGGGCATATTCTGCTGCTGCAGGGGCTGGATGTTGCGGGAACGCAGGCGGCCGCGGAGACGCTCCTTCACCCCGATGTCATTGCGCCGATTCTGCGCCGCGCCTTGCGTCCCAACGGGCAGCTTCGCAATTTCGAGATCCTGCTTCGTTCCACCAGCATTGAATCCAACGCGACCGACACGCAGGTTATCGGCAGCCGCATATACTGAACCTTCGCGCGGGGGATGGCATTTGCGGCGCGAGGGAAGCCTGGTGTTTTCGAAACCGGAGTTTGGCCGGAGGCCGTTGGGAGTCAAGGATGAGTGATGTGCAGGGCCAGTTCGCTCTTATCACCGGAGCCGCCACAGGAATTGGAGAAGCCATTGCGGCGCGACTTGCGGCAGCCGGCGCCACGGTGTGCATTGCCGATATCGATGGCGCGGCCGCCGAGTCAGCGGCGGCGCGCATTGGCGGCAGCGCGCAGTGGCTGGCGCTCGACGTCAGTGATTCCGGGGCGGCGACGCAAGCGGTCGAGGCGCTTCTCAAAAAGAACGGCGCCCTCCAGATCCTGGTGAACAACGCGGGGCTGGCCGGCAAAGCCGCGCCCATCTGGGAGCAGAGCGATGCCGACTGGCGCAAGGTGATGGCGGTGAACATCGATGGCCCGTTCTATCTTTGCCGCGCGGTGCTGCCTGAGATGCGCAGCCGCGGTTATGGGCGCATTGTCAACATTGCTTCGGTGGCCGGAAAAGAGGGCAATCCCAACATGGTTGCCTATTCGGCGTCGAAAGCGGCACTGATCGGCCTCACCAAGTCGATTGCCAAGGAAGTAGCGGCGGAAGGCATCTGCGTGAACGCGGTTTCCCCGGCCGTGGTGCATACGCGAATCCTCGACCAGTTGACGCCCGCGCAGGTCGACTACATGGTGCAGCGCATACCGATGAAGCGCACCGGCCGGCCTGAAGAAATTGCCGCCGTAGTTCACTTTCTCGCCGGTCCCGATTGTTCTTTCGTGACCGGTCAGTGCTATGACGTGAGCGGCGGCAGATCCACGTATTAGGGCGTTTCCGGTTGAGCTGTTTACTGTCGATGCGGGCGTTGGTGCTTTCCCACCGTTTGAGCAAAAGACGCACAAAGGGTGGAGCGCGCTGAGTTGTGTTAGCGCTTAAATCAAAAATGCTCTGGACATGTCGCCGTGAACGGATGAGCTGGTGGGGACGGCTCTATTCGGCATGGAGAATGGAGGCGGGAGCACGCGGAGCTAGGCGGTGGCCGGCGCGCGCATGGATTCCAGCGCCGCGGTCAGGTCTTCAGCGAGGAGGCGTTGCTCTTCAGCATTGAGCTTTTTGTCGTGGCAGGTGAGATAGAAGACGTCGATCGCGGTTTCGCCTTCGGTGTCAATGAGGGCGATTTTGATGTTGCACTGGTGGCTGGCGAAGGTGAGCGCGATCTGGCGGAGGAGGCCGGGGAGATCCTGCGCGATGACCTGGAGAAGGGTGGCGTGGGTGGATGAATCCGAATCGAAATCGAGGCGGGTGGGCACTTCGACGCGGATGTTGCCGGTGTGGTTGAGGTGCCTGCGGCTCAGAAGGAGCTGCTCGACGGAGACTTTCTGTGCGACCACGTCGTGGACGTTCTGGAGAAAGCGGTCTTTTTCACTGGGGTTGAGCTCGATGGTGCGGAAGCCGTCAGTGAACTGGAAGCTGTCGACGATGATGCCGGCATCATTGGAGTAGGCGCCGGCGCGGACGATGTTCATGCCCCAGGAGGCAAGGACCCCGGCGACGTCAGCAAAGAGGCGTGAGCGGTCGCGGGTAATGACGGTGAGATCGAAGAGCTGGCGCGAGGGGCGGAGATCGAGCTGCACCGTATCTTTATCGAGATCGAGCGCCATCTGAAAGTGGCTGCGAATCTGTTCCGGCAGGCGGGTTTGCAGGTAGCGCTGCGGCAGGCCCTCGAGAAACTGCTTCAACTCGTCGTATTGCGAAGCGGGGACCATGGAGCGGATGCGATTGAGGAGGGTGGGATCGATGGCGGCGTGGTAGCGCACCTCGTCGACGGAGCGGTCCATGAAGTTGGCTGTGGACATATAGAACTGCCAGAGATTTTCGGCCTTCCAGGGGGTCAGGGCATCGGGATTGACGGCCTTGATGTCGGCAAAGGTCATGACGGTGAGCATCTTGAGCATTTGCGGACTGCCGATTCTCTCGGCGAAGGCGCGGATGTTCTCGATATCGAAGATATCGCGGCGCACCGCGGCCGACATCTCGAGGTGAAGGCGAATGAGCTTGAGCACGCTATCGCGCTCTTCGGCGTCGAGGTCAAGGCGGGCGAGAAAACTGTCGGCCAGCTCCACGCTCTGCATGGCGTGCGCCCCGGTGCGGCGGGCTTTGCCGGTGTCGTGCAGCAGCAGCGCCAATAGAAACAGGTCGAGGCGGTCGATTTCCGGCAGAAGCTGCGCCAGGCGCTTCTCGTAGTCGTGGGCGGGGCGGCGAAGGGCGTGGACATTGTCGATGGCGAGGAAGGTGTGCTCGTCGACGGTGTAGCGATGGTAGCTGTCGCGGATGACCAGCGCGTCAATGCCGTGGAACTCGGGGATGAGCATTTCCAGCACGCCGAGGGCGTGCATGGTGCGCAGCGCGTGGGCCGCCTGGGGGCCGAGCAGCACCTCGCGCAGCGCGTTCCACAGGTAGGGTCCTTCGGGGATGTGGATGGCGAGCACCGGCAGGGCGTCGGTGATTCGGTCTTCAGCGGCCTGGGAGAGCAGGTAGCCGTGGGTGGCGATGAGGGAGAAGACGCGCAGAATGGCCGAAGTGTCATTGAACTCGGCGCCGGGCTGAATGTCGATGCGGCCCTGGTCGAGGAGAAATTCCGTGCCCGCGATGGGCGTACGGCGGCGGCGGAACTGGCGATAGAAGCTGACCGGGGCGGGCAGATTTTCCATCAGCAGCGCGGCGCGGCGGTAAATTACGCGGGCGTGGCGGAAATAGGTGCGCATCCAGTAAGAGGGATCGGTGGTGCCGCGGGTTTCAAGACCGATGGACTGCGAGGCGGCCTCGTCCTGCGATTGCCAATCGAGGATATTGTCGTCGCGGCCATGGCGGAAGTGGAGGAAACATCGCGCCGCGGCGAGGAAATCGAAGGCGGCTTCGGCGTCGCCGCGCGCGCTTTGAAAGACGCTGGTGCGCTGGCGCGGCCATTCGCGGGTTTCTTTGAGCTGAAAGAGCAGCGCGAACCAGACGGCGAGGTGAAAATCGCGCAGGCCGCCGGGACATTCTTTCAGATTGGGCTCGAGATGAAAGATGGTGTTGCCGTATTTGGCGTGGCGCACCCGCGCCAGCTCACCCAGTTTCTGGGTGAGGGTGTTCCACTCGCTCAGCACCAGGCCGGGAAGCACGGTTTGATGGAGCTGCTGATAGAGCGGGAACTGGCCGGCAAGGAAGCGGCGATCGAGGGTGGCGAGGGTGAACTCGATGTTGTCAGGGTCGAAGCGTCCAGCTTCTTTAAGCGTGCGCGAGGTGGGGCTGGCGCGCAGACCCACGTCCCACATGGCCTGGATGACGGCGCGCACGGCTTCTCCGGCGCGTTCTTCGGTGCGTTCGTCGGCGAAAACGAAGAGCAGGTCGATGTCAGAGAAGGGAAAAAGATCTTTGCGGCCGTAGCCGCCCATGGCCAGGAGGGCGGCATTTTGCGGAGGCAGACCGGTGAAGGCTCGCCGCCACATTTCCACAATGACGCGGTCAACGACGGCGGAGCGACGACGGATGGCTGCGGTGCCGTCTCCGGTGCGCTCGCAGGTCTGGCGGACAAGCGCCATCTCCCGCGTATACTGCTCCCGTAGATCGTCAACCGCCAAGACCACTGGATTCATTTGGAATTTTTGCCCGGTCCGCCGAAGCAAGAGGATGTCTTAACAGGATAAGCGATGTTTGCGCGGATGGGGCATTTTTGATTCCACGAAGTGCGACGGCGCGCGAATGCACAGCGGCGGCGCGCGCAATATGCAGGGTTGATTCGATGGATTGAAATTAGTTCAGGGCTTGCCTGCGGCCTGCTTTCGCGCCTCTTTTTTCGCCTTTTTTTGCGCATTGTAGGCGGCGCGCGCCTGCGCATCGAGACCGTGGGTGGGATCGCGATGGAGCAGAGAGCGGGATAGATCAGGCCAAAACTCCTGGAAGACGCCGCCGACCGTGCCTTCGGTGGTCACGATGAAGCCGTTGGAAATCGTCTGTCCCCAGCCGGAGTTCTGCGCGGGGTAATAAAGATTGGAGATTGCGCCGGCGGCAATGTTGCCCAACACGTTGGAGTAGTTGGGCTCCCATTTGCCGGTGTTGTCGTGCTTGCAGATGTAGCTGGTGGAGATGGCGTAAAAGAGGCGGTGAGCGAAGGAGCCGTAGCCGAGGCGAAAATAGCGGGGATCCTGATGGAAGACGGCGGGCAGAATGCCATTGCCGAGCATGTCCCCGTCGAGAGTGTCGAGATAGGCCGCCCCGGTACGTTTGCCGTAGCCTGCGGGTCCCCAGCCGAAGCCGGGGTAATCGTTATCCACTTCGTGATAACCGGCCACCAGGGCTGCGGCTGCAAAGCTGAACGGATCGACGGCCGACCGGAAAGCGAGACGCATCTTCTGGCCGGCGCTCAAGGAAGCTGCGTTACTGATATAGGAAACCCCGAATTCGGGCACGATGCCGGCAACGCGCTGATGCTCTTCCTGCTTCATCTGCTCTTCGGCTTTCTGGTGCTGCGTTTGTTGAGTATCGGGCGAAGCGGAAGATGAGGAAGAGCTGGTGCTGCTTTGTCCGGAGGGCTGGGCGGGTTGCTGCGCCGGGGAGGCCGGAGCCTGGGCTTGGGCGAGTTGGGGCTGTGGGGCCTCGGGTAGGTCTGCGGGCAGATCGAAATTCTGCGGCGCG
>JASHOY010000285.1 GCA_030038435.1 Acidobacteriaceae bacterium
AAGACACCGCGACGGCGCCTGGGTGAAGGATTTTTCGCCGGTTGACCGCAAGGATTATACCGAGGGCGACGCGTGGCAATACGCCTGGTGGGTTCCGCACGATGTGAAAGCGCTGATCGGTCTGATGGGGAAGGACGAATTCGTGCGGCGTCTCAACCAGGGTTTCGAGGATTCGCGCCCGGATTTTGCCTCGGACAAATATATCAACGTGGGCAACGAGCCCAACATGCAGGCGCCCTGGTTGTTTAATTTCGCGCAGGCGCCGTGGCTGACGCAGAAGTGGACCCGGGAGGTGATGGAACACTCTTACTTCGCCGCGCCTGCCGGCTACACAGGCGACGAGGACCAAGGCCAGATGGGCTCCTATTTCGTGATGATGGCGATGGGCCTGTTTGAAATGGACGGCGGCTGCTCCCTGAAGCCGATCTATGAAATCGGTAGCCCGCTCTTCACCCGGATCGTGGTTCACCTCGACACAAAATATTATCCAGGCCGCCGCTTCGTGATCGAGGCCCGGAACAATTCGCCGAAAAATGTGTATATACAGTCCGCCGCGCTGAACGGCCAACCGCTGAACGAGCCATGGATCTATCACAGCGAAGCAATCAAGGGCGCCAGGCTGGTGCTGACCATGGGACCGGAACCCAACACGAAATGGGGCAGCGCTCCGGAAGCTGCGCCCCCACAAAGCGAGGCGCAACCGGCCCCGCAAAACGAGCCGCAACCCGGAGATGTTTGAACTGCTGCAAGGAGAGCCTGTTCTCGAGAGGGAAGATTTGGACCGATGTCGGCATGTCTGCCGGCACGCCGGAAATTCGCCGCATCGCAGGCTTGGACATTTTTGAGAGCGCCGAAGTGGCGCACACATGCAGAGAGAAAAAGAGGTAGGGATTGAATCGGAGAACCTTTAGCAAACTGGCGAGCTTAACTGCCGTGGGCGCGTGGATTGATAGCCAGACGGCAGGGGCAGGGCATGCTGAAAACGGGGATAAACCGGATGCGGCTCGTGATGCCGCAAAACGTAAAAGTCTGCCAGCCACATACAACCGCCGCTACGTGGAGAAGATGCCGCCCGCGGGACATCCGGAACTCGTCTATTGGTTCTGGCATGGTGACACACTGGCGGACAAGCAGTACCTGCGCAGCGTCGAAAGGATGGCGGAGAGCTCTTTTACTCTTGCAATTATGACGGCTCGGACTGGCTTCGATCCGCTAGGGCAGGGCGTGGATTTTTATGACTTCGACAGGATGCACGAGCCTTTTGCGGAGACGGTGCGCGCCGCACACGAACGCAACTTGAAGATCGGCATGCAGGTTTGGGAACTGGGAGCGCTTACGCGCGCCAACGACCCGACGACCAAGGCGCGTCCGTGCCTTGCGGTCGCGCAGTCCCTGGCGCTGGTTACAGAAGGCGAAGCCGTTCTTGACGCCAATGGCCATGCGGATTATTCCGTTGACTCTAACCAGGCGCGGGACCGCCAGCCGTTTCATAGCGAAGTGCTGAAAGTCTGGGCGTTTCGCAAGACGGGGGAAGGATATTACGCCGGCAATTCGCTGGCTGATATTACAGACTCGGCGAAAACCGTAAAGGCGGATGCGGCGGGCGTGACACTTTCGATCGATGCGCCGGCGAGTTACGCGGGCTGCACGGCATACGTGCTCGTGTCTCACTATTACGATTACCCGGATCTGTTCAACGGAGTTATGTCAGATAACTTTCGCAACGTGCTAGAGCATTATTCCGATATTCCGCTCGATGGCACGGCTCTCGACGAGTTCGGCTATATGATGCTCGAACCCAAGCGGGTGAAGCCCTTTCGTGACCGGTTTTACGGCCATGCGTTCGCCGTTGAGTATGCGGAACGCACCGGAGCCAGCCTTGAGCGCGCCCTCTTCGAAATGCGCTACGCGCCCGAAGGAAAGCCGGGGGTGCGGATGCGAGCCATTAACTGGTATTTCGACGTGATGCGCGCTGGACCGCTACGCGTGGAGAGAGCTTTCTATAACATGTCGAAGGAGATTTTTGGACCAGACACTTTCGCTGGAATTCACAACACCTATCACAACACAATGCACACCGACGATTTATGGCGTGTGGGCTTCAATTGGTGGCAAGTCCCGCGCGAGTACGGCCAGAGCGACGAAAACTGGCCGATGCCGCAGCGTATGGGATTGATCGTGGCGCACAGCGAGCCGGTGACCTTCGATCAAAAGTATGGCGGGAATTTGGATTTCTTTCTTGAGCGAGCCTTGGACGAGTCACGTTTCGGCGGCCGCACGCACTATCTGGCTTGGAACGACACGCGCGAAGGGCGCATTAACATGGCCGATACGGTTCCCTCCGGAAAATATGCCGCCATCGGCGGAGTGGAACAGAAGATACGACTGCTCAACCATTTCGATCCGCCCGCGCCCCGACTGCCGGTGCTGGTGGTGTTTGGGATGCCCGCGCTCATTAACTGGTTCCCAGACTACAGCGCGCGAAACGATTGGGACTATAACGGCAAACTCGGGATCGAACAAAAGGCGTCAGCCATCTGGGAAGCAGGCTATCCCTGCGCCCTGCTGCCCAGCGATTTTATAGACGACGGCCAGATTACATTCGACAGCGAAGGCCATCCCCTGATTAATGGCCACGTTTTCGACTGCATGGTCTTCCTCTATCCTCAATATGCGAAAAAGACGACCTTCGAATATCTCGACCGCTTCACGGGGCAGGGCGGCAAGCTGATGCTGGAAGGAGATGCGACACATAACTTTGACGGCCATGACATTAAGGAACGGTTTGAGAAGATTGCCGCGCGCGCCACGGTGCGCGGATTTGATGTGGGACAGATATCGAAGCTTGGCGTGCAGACTAACTCGCTGGACAATGGCGCCTTTATGGAAGACGGATCGGCGATTTTCACCGACTTCGCCTCGTGGCAGACTAAGCAGTCGCGGCCCTTTAAGGTAAAGATGGCGGGACGCGAGTTTTCCGGCAGTTACATCGCCGTGTGCGCGCTGAAGGTGGACGCAGGCGGCGACATGGAGAAGTTTGCCTGCGGCGGATTCTCGGAACTGCGCCGGGATGGAGAGACAATTTTGTCATTAGAGCGCCCTGCCGATGTGGTCATTAGCCGCACTGAGAATGGCTGGTTCCAAGTTACAGTGGTTGGCTCTGGAGCCAATGCGCTGAGCGCGGGATAGAAGAAACGACCGCGAACGAAATGCAACAGGTTTTGGAAACTGAGCACCGTACCTTGGTCATTGAGCATCACAATGAAGCGAGTTCTTGCAGTCCTAGGAACTGCCGGGCGAAGGACGGAAGCGGGTCGCTTCAACGCTTCTACACTTTAACGCTTGAGGGTATTGGAAAATGAATCGCCGCGAGTTTTTGGGTGGAATCGGTCTGACCGCAGGAGGCCTCCTGATTTTGCAATCCGGATGCGTCGTCAGGGCAGAGACTATATCCCCCGGGGGCGCAATTTTGGCGGCCGGGCTGCCGCCGAAAGAGCATGAGTTCGCTTCGCCGCCGTTTGAGTTTGGGCCTTGGGTTTATTGGTTTTGGCTGGACGTAAATGTGACTCGCGAAGGCATCACAGCTGATCTGGAGGCCATGAAGGCGGCGGGTGTCGCCGGTGTTCTTATTATGGACGTGGATCAAGGCACCCCTGCGAGCTTCAATGGTGCGCAATTTGGCGATCCGAAGTGGTACCAACTTTTTCAATTTGCCTGCGAAGAGGCAGGCCGGCTTGGAATAGAAGTGAACATGACGAATGACGCCGGTTGGTGCGGCAGCGGTGGACCGTGGATTACGCCTGAACTCTCCATGCAAGTTGTGGTGTGGAGCAGCACATCGATCGCAGGCGGGCAGCCCGCGAGCCTCAAGCTGCCACAGCCAGAAGCCCGGATGGATTTTTATCAAGACATTGCCGTGCTGGCTTTTCGCACTCCCCCAGCCGAGGAGAATGCGAAGAGTTATCGCATTCTGGATTTGCGCGGCCTGACTGACACCGGCGCGAAGGCGGAACATAACATTCCCACACACCTTAAGTGGGAAGCAATTCCCGCGGATCAACTAGTGGCAACATATGAGATTTCCGATGTTACCGAAAGAATGGAAAAAAATGGGATTTTTCATTCTGCATTGCCTGCGGGCAATTGGACGATTCTGCGTTTCGGACACACAACGACTGGTGTAAAGAATCATCCCGCTCCGACAGGGGGAAGAGGTTTGGAAACTGACAAACTCAGTCGTAAGGCGACGCTCTTTCAATTTGAATCTCTCATCGGCCGCATCATCGAGAAAATCGGCCCACTCGCAGGCAAGACGCTTGTCGCCACGCACATTGACAGTTGGGAAACCGGCGTTCAGAACTGGACACCTACGATGCGCTCTGACTTTATGCGGCTGCGCGGCTACGACTTATTGCCATATCTGCCGGTATTGACGGGACAAGTGGTGGACAGTTTAGAGATTTCCGAACGGTTTCTGTGGGATTTTCGGAAGACGATCGGCGACCTTTTGGTCGAGAATTACGCCGTTGCGATGCGTGAGACGGCAGACAAGCATGGACTACGACTATCCATCGAAGGATACTCCGGCGAACCGGCCAGCGATCTTCGCTATGGCGGCGAAGCGAACGAGCCGATGTCCGAATGCTGGTCATGGAAGCGTTTCAACGCAAGAGAAACGGTGACGGAGATGGTGAGCGCCGGGCACGTCTACGGCCGCAACATTATCGGCCAGGAGACATTTACCGCCAATGGGGATGAAAAATGGCTGGGGCATCCCGCGGTGGTCAAAGACATTGGAGATTGGACCTTTTGCGAAGGTGT
>JASHOY010000286.1 GCA_030038435.1 Acidobacteriaceae bacterium
TTTGATTCCATGGTATCCGATGCGCGTCTCTGAGTAGATTTATCGCTGAATCTGTCGCGGCTGCAGCGTGACGGTCGAGAAATGGATGCCAAGGTGACTGGCCACCTGCACTGAAAAGAGTTCAGCCGCATTGAACCGTTGCGCGACCGCTTCAAGCGCGCGAGTCAATGCGCGGCTGATGGCATCTTCCTGCGATATTCCAAAGCCACTGCGGGTGCAGAAATTCTCAATTCGCATGAGACGCCACCCAGCTTGGCGAATCCTGGTGTTGAATACATATCCCGGAAGATCCTCCACGTGGGTCCAATTGTTGTCAATCGGCTGGCGAAGGGGTGCAAGCTGATTTGGAAGGATGCACCCCGTGCGCAAAAAAACCGAATTTGGTTTCATGGTTGCGCAATGCTTAGGCGCGTGCGACGTTAGGGGAGCTTTCAGATCCACTTCATTTTCGAGCGGAGTAGTACGCTGAGATAGCTTTGGTTCGGTCCGCTCCACATCTGTCTGTCGGGATTCCTCACCAGAGAATTCAGTGGAGTCTGCCGGGCTTACTGGGTAATTTGGAACTCTCCCGAAGCGGTCGTGAGTAGACAGGTGACGCTTCACATCGCTCCTTATTCTGGGACTCATGGCAGATCCGAATCATGCTGGTTGCGTACTTGAACGGCTCGTCTGCGACTGCCAGGGCGAGAACTAATGGCAAGCTACGAATCCGAGCATACTCTCTATTCCATGCGCGTGCCGCATTCTCCCAGATTTATTCACTCGACGAGAATTTCATTCCGCTTTCCTTACATAAGTCAATCGCGCCCCTTCTTCTTGTACAATCTGGTGCCGCAAATCCTTCACGGCTGTTCTATGCACGGAAGGCGAACCAGTAATACCGCCGCCAGCAGAACGTACAACGAACTGGCCGCAGTTTTAACATGCCAAGGAGACCGTCAAACGAACGCAAATCTTCTGGTCTGAATTCAACCGAACTGCAGCGAGGACATTCGTGCTTTATCCAGATCAGGCGAGGTACCCAATTCGGCCAGTTCCAGCTTCTCGTAACATTCTTCTTTCTTGGCCTCGCGGTATAGACCGCTTCTCTAGTCTGAGCTATTTGTGACAATGGCAATTTTGAAGCCGAGGCACTTTCCAACTTGGAGAGATTCAAATTCAGCCGAAGAAAGGTGATCCGGTGCTGACAAATGTGTCCCCTGCGCAGGAAGCTCTAAAGCGCCTTCATATCTTTGCGCCTTTGGCTATTGCAGGCGCCGCGAAAGGCGCCAATTCAGGCTCGGCTTCAAGCGGACGGGCCTCAGGCGTGGCAATGCCAGGTTGCGGGAGTAATTCTCCAGCAAAATTTCCGCCATTTGAATCTGGGCCGCCCGATTGTTCTCCTGAGAAACCCGTTGCGTCAGGTTGGCTTGCAGGCACAACAAGATGGATTGTCCTGCGGTGGCGGGCTGAGAGGTGATTCTTTACGTCGCTTTTCTTAATGAGACTCACGGCAGCTCCAGCGAAACGGTTGCAAACTTGAACGTTGCTCGTCCGAAGCGGAGCTTGGATTGCCTAAGGCGAGAAGAGGTACCGAATTACTTCTAAGGATACACCCAATCGCACTATTACGGAGATTATTCACGCGGATGCAACATGCCATTCTCGACGGAAGCGTTGCCGTTCCTGACGGCACACGCATTGGCTACGACCTCGACCACGACCGCATTCATCACCGTGTTTCCGGTACCGGAATTGTGGTCGTTACGAGCCGCTCTATGAGGGAATAGTAGTCGTGTCTGGCCGCAGGACGCCGTCGTCAGGCGGCTGGGGCAACTTCCTGCGTCGGCCAGAAGAAGCTCCCTTTGTTCAGTTAACTCTGGCGAGGGTCCTTTTGCTTGGCGATTGCAGATCTGCCGTGGAGCATCCGAGAGGATTCTTCCGCGGCCTTCAAGAGTTTATGGGTCATCACTTGGAAGTGGTATCCCATCACTGCCAGAGTCATAGCTGCTCCAAAGCAACGGCGATAGCGAGTAGCCGCTGTCAACAGGAACTTCCAGTAGCTCCAACGCCGGCGACCTAAGATGCCCTGCCGAAAAACGGAAGTGACCAATGCACGCGCATTGCCGGGAGTAAGCAATCGCTGCTTCGGCATCCATTCGTTTGGCTTAGGCTGTATGCGATCCAGGTAGAGTTTTACGCGCTCATAATAGGCTTCGCAGTTATAAATTCGCTTCATCACCGAGCGGTAGCCTTCGATCAAGTGTTTCGCGTCCATGTGAGGAAGGAAATTCAAGTGCTCGCTTGTGTTATTGCCATGCCCTCCATCGAGAATGCGGCCCTCTTTCCACAAGCGCCGAAATAGCTGCGTTCCCGGCATCGCCTGCAACAACCCCACCATCGCGATGGGGATACCGCTCTTCTGAATAAACTCCACCATGCGGTCGAAGATATCTGCGTGGTCGGTGTCAAAGCCCAGAATGAATCCTCCCATCACCTGCATCCCATAACTCTGGATGGTCGCGACGCTATCCAGTAGACTGCGGCGGGTGTTCTGCAATTTATTGCTCGCAATCAGGCCGGATTCATCGGGAGTCTCGATGCCTAGAAAGACAGATTTGAAGCCGGCATCTTTCATCAACTGCATCAGATCAGGGTCGTCCGCCAAGTTCAGTGAAGCTTCGGTGATAAAGTCGAAGTTCGACTTTGATTGCTGTCGCCACGCAGCCAGCGCAACACACAATTCCCTGGCCCTCGCCTTGTTGCCGATGAAATTGTCATCAACAATAAAGACCGATTCCCGCCAGCCCGCCGAACGTAGCTGGTCGAGTTCAGCAAGCACCTGCGTCACTGCTTTGGTGCGCGGACGCCGGCCATAGATCTCGATAATGTCGCAGAACTCGCAATTGAACGGACAGCCGCGCGAGTACTGTACAGTCATGGTGGAGTACCGCTTCATCTTGATGAGGCTCAAGTCAGGGAGCGGGCTGGTTTGCATTTCCGGTCTTTCGTCGGCTTGATAAACAGCCTTGGCTGTACCCTGTTCCAGGTCCTGTGCCAGCTCGGCGATCAACTCCTCAGCTTCGCCGATGACCACGTGATCCGCTTTTAGATCGGCCGACGGAACGCTACTGGTAATCGGCCCTCCCACGACGGTCCGCACGCCTCGCGCTTGGCAACGCTCCAAGATTGCCGCCAAAGCAGCGTGTTGGATGTGCATGCCGCTGAGCAGAACCACGTCCGCCCATGCCAGATCCCGGTCGCGAAGCCGTTCCACATTCGTGTCGACAAGGCGCTTTTTCCAGTGCCTCGGAAGCAGTGCCGCTACGGTCATCAGGCCCAACGGAGGTTGTGCCGCCCGTTTACCCAGGAATGACAGCGCGTATTTGAAGCTCCAGAACGTTTCGGGGAATTGAGGATAGATCAGGAGGGCGTTCATAGGCATCTCCGCAGAAAGAGTAATTTCGCCAGCGAGAACCGGTAGGTTCGACCGGTGCTTACCAGGTTGGAAGCACCTGCGGCCACGCCCGTCGCCATTGGCCAATCGCGCATCTGCTGTCTCGCCGATCGGGAGTTGCGATGGAGCGAGTTCCTGTGCTTTCACGTCCCAAGCGAGCCCGAGGACGCGCAGGATCCGGATTCCATACCAGTTCGGATCGAACTCGTACCAAGCCATGCCATGACGGGCGGATTGAGGATAGGCATGGTGGTTGTTATGCCAGCCCTCACCAAAAGTAAGCAGTGCCACCCAGAAGCTATTTCTCGATTGATCGCGTGTGCGAAACCGCTGTTTTCCCCACATATGCGTGGCGGAATTGACCAGCCACGTTGAGTGGAGCCCGATGACTGTACGAAGGAAGATTCCCCACAGAACGTACCGCCATCCGCCAATGGCGAGAAGCAGAACGGCCAGGATTGTAATTGGCACCCAGTGCCATCGGCTGATCCACCTGTGAAATCGGTCCTTGCGAAGTTCTGGAACGTAGGGCAGAAGCTCTGCCGATTGGCCTTGCATGGACCGGCCGGTCAGAACCCAACCCATGTGGGCC
Source organism: Acidobacteriaceae bacterium (assembly GCA_030038435.1). GTDB lineage: Bacteria > Acidobacteriota > Terriglobia > Terriglobales > Acidobacteriaceae > Telmatobacter. The sequence goes on from JASHOY010000286.1 coordinate 4,029, forward strand.
CAAAAACCACCGTCGCGTGGAGAATGCGGGTCGCCTTCTTTGTCTGTGCTCTGATGATGCAGGCGGTGTGTCCCAACCCAGGGTATGGGTCCGCCTTCCAGCGCCAGAGTTCCGCAAACAGTCAGAACATATTCCATCCACTTGGGAGTCTTGTATCCACGATGCGTGAGCAACCGGTGGTATCCCATTCCGATTCCAAGACTCCCGGCGATCCACCACAGCAGCACGGCAATCATGAGGGCATTCCAGCTGAACGCGAACAATGCTGCCAGCGCGCCTACGTGGAACAAAATCATAAAGAGCGTTGTTATCCAGATGACTGGCTCTCTGAATGTTCTGTCACGCTTGAGGGATTCCAATATTTGCATAATCTCATCCAATGATGCGAGAACACCTATCGTCCCGAAGGCGACTCATGGTCTTCCGAGTAAACGCAGTCAGCTTGCGGACACTCCCAGGTTTCAATCTTCCGAGAGTGATCCACCTCCGCAAGATACAGAACCGACCCGCAGCAGGGACATCTTTGGACAGAAGACCGAGAATCATCGAAAGCGCCCTCGGCGAAATCAAGATAGCCGGCGGAATCGCGGAATACGCGGGTGCAATCGCGCCGCCCACAAGCATGAAACGACCGGATTTCTTCCGAATCTTCCTCCAGCATCATGCGCTCCATTGGAGTATGGTGCAGGTCGCACAGCGGAGCGAATTGTTGCCGGGACATCATGGACCTGGACTTCAGTCCTCCTTGACCATTCGCATCCCTAATCCAGCAGCGATTCGAATGAATCGCATCCCGTTAAAATTCGAATAGTCTCAGGCATTCGAGGATCTTCCGATCAGAAACAGATCTCGTCGCGCAGTGTCTTGCTTGAGAGTCGCCGTGCGGAAGGATCGTGGAAGGTCCTTGTTGTCGAATTCAACGCCAGATGCCGCAAGTTCCCTGGCGGCTTTTTCCAGAGAAGCTCTCTTGGCAGCAAGCTCTTCTCCGCCTCTTTGCGCTCACCAGGGGAGGCGAACTCGACATAGTTGTTGAGATAGGCAAGCTTGCGATCGTAGAGATCGATCTCCTGATGGAGATCGCGCAGGAAATATCTATCGCGCCGTGGACCGGGCTTTTTCATGTGATTTCCTTCCGATGTTGAAGCGGGGCGGTCTCGATGACCGCCCCGCTCAACCTGCTGTTTGTCTCTCAGGCGCTCCGCACGTCTTCGGCCTGAAATCCCTTTGGACCTTTTACAACATTGAAAACCACAGCCTGGCCTTCTTGAAGGCTACGGAAGCCATTACTCTGAATTGCCGAGAAATGTACAAAGACATCCTCACCATTGGGGCGGCTCAAAAAGCCGAATCCCTTGGCGTCATTGAACCACTTGACTGTTCCTTGTTCCATTGAACTTGTTCCTATTCATGATGTACCGCCGAACTCAATTTGGAATTGGTTGCGTGTGGCGGTTTACGGAACAAGCAAAAAAGACCAGATCGGATTCTTCGATCTCTTCCAGTGTACACCCAAATCGCGGAGCGGCAATGCATTGCGCGGCATCGTGCCTATTGAGAACCAAGCGTATCTCGCAGCATCGTGACCCTTCGGGATGCGTGCGCACGCTTCACAATTGCAGACTCTGTGAAGCGCATCAAGTGGTCTGCCGGCTCCATTTGGGCGGCCGATGCTCGCTGCATTTGTGCCGGATAAAGGCGTCTTCTATCGCTTTCGATGGCACACTGGGCACAAGCTCCGGCCCCCGCACAAAGGGTTGCGACCACGCGCAATCAGAACATCTCCAGTTCGCAGATGCTTTTGTAGGCAAGAGGATTATTCGCGTGGTCTCTGTCATAACGCCCTCCGCGCTCACTTCAACTGCGAGTCCTGTTCGGTAGATTTCAAAGCTCATCACCGCCCGTGCCAATCCTCGGAGCCGTCATACCTTAGACCCGCGTCGTTAACTTCATTGCCCGCTCAGCGAAAGTGCAGATGCCGCATTCACCGCAGCGGTTCACTGCCACTGAACTCAGCCATGAAATCTGAAAGATCAGGGTCGCGATGTGGTCGATGAGAAGACCCGATTGCCGCAAGCCCGCCTGGGACGGTTACGCCGGAACTGCTGTTGCGGTTTTTCCCTGCGGCGACGAAGCCATCGAAAATCGATCTGCTGCCGGGAGCCCTAAGTCCTACCGTCTGGAGCGATACCCTCCCCGGCCGCCGCTGTCTCTCTTCCTGGCGCCGTAACAGTCCTGGCAATACACGGGCCGGTCGCCTCGGGGCTCAAATGGTACTGTCGTCTGCTTCCCGCACGCGGAACAGGTGACCGTGGTGCCTTGCGATTCCCTCCGGTGATACCCTCCACCTCCGGCTTGCTCATTCTTTTTCGCCTGGCGGCAGGTCTTACAGCGTTTCGGAGCCGAATAGCCACGTTCCTGGAAGAACGCCTGATCTTCCCCTGAAAACGTGAATTCCTGCCCACAGTCGCTGCAGGTCATCTGTATATCTTCAGTCATAAATCCCTTTCGTTTACTCGTTGGCTGATATTGCCGGAACATTCCCGGGCAAACTGCATGGTCGTGGTGGTTTCGTTGAGGAGAGCCTCGTTACACAATGAGTCAAAGCCACAAGCTTCACCGCAGCGCCACTACACCCGAATAGAGCATTCGCTATTGGGATTATCGTTGCAGCCGGGAGGATGGCCTTGGAATGTTCCGCGTTTGCCTCTAGGCGACCTGTACGTTTTCCGCCTGCCAGCCTTTCGGTCCCTTTACAACATCAAACTGGACTGCTTGGCCCTCTTTGAGGGAGCGGAATCCGTCGCTCTTAATCGCCGTGTGATGAACAAACACGTCGTCGCCATTGGCACGGCTGATGAATCCGAAGCCCTTGGCATCGTTAAACCATTTCACTGTTCCTTGCTCCATAACCATTCCTTTTGTTGCTCTACGTATCGCAGAATTCAATGTGGAATCGTTTGCGAGTAGAGCGATAAGGCAGAACAGGCAAGAACGCCAAGTCGGATTCGACGACCAGCGCTAAGGATAGCACCTTTGCACAACCTTGATTGCCGGAAGCAAGGCCAAATCAAGCGGCGGTTCCGGCGCCAACGATAAATTCGGAAAATTCACTGGATCAGGGTATCCTGAATAAAGATGAAATCGGCAATTCACCTTTTGCGATCCGCGGCGCTTCTCGAGTCCGGCGTAACTGTCCTGCACAAAAAACATCCTCGATTGGAGGTGGTGCGGCTGGGCGTGCAAATGCCAGCCCTGCCTTTGTAATACAACGCTCCACTCACTGGAAATCGAGGCAGAGAATGCGATCCAAATTGGTGTATGAAGCCTCACTTAAGATCGAAAATCGCTTCCTTTTAGCCACAACAACGATGCAGGCAACAAGGAAGCTGCACGTAGGCTCGACGCGAACCGAAGACACCGTCAACAGAGTGCTGGCCGAAGTGGGCAGAGGCACTTTCATCCATGGAGAGTTGCCTGAGATCACGCCGCCTCCGCCGATCGATCTGCTGGTGATTACACCTGCTGCTTGACGGCCCAGCTTCACAAACCATTGATCCTTTAATAAGTTAAGCGGACCCAAATGCGATCAGTCTGAAGCGGCGCGGGCGCTGCCTGTCGGCGAGCTGCTTGGCCACCCCCTTTGAGTCTCTGGTTTCACCTCCCTGAAGCCAATGATTCTATGGTGCCCGGAGGGGGACTTGGTCTTCGAGGCCCCTCTGACACTCCGTAACTTACTGATTGCACGTTAGGTCAGACATGCCAAAAGCGGCAGAAATGCAGGCTGTGGGCACAATTTGGGCACACGGAAAAGTCACGCATATCGACCCCGAGCGGCGATCAACCTGGAGATGTGCCGGCAGCCGTTGGCGTGAATGGGGGTAACGGTCTGAGGATCGGGGAAGCAAAGAAGATCCTCAAGCGCGCTTTCCTCGGAAACGATCCGCGCGATTTCGCGGAGTAGTTTGTGCGACGCGCAACACGGTTCATAGGCGGGCGTGCAAAGACGAAGACCGTGCGTGATATTGCAATTTTCCACGATTGGCGTATTGTGCTGGCCCACTGTTGCGATCTCTCGATTGCACCATTTCGTGGAGCCGAGCATGAAAAAGCATCCTCAAACCGACATCCTCGCGGCGCGACTGGCCGATGCTACAAACAAACCCGTGACCGTGGTCCCGTTTTCACCGCCTCCGGTTTCGGACTCGAATCCGTCGCCGCCGATTGAGTCCGAATTGGAGGTAGTTCACACTACACCGGCTGAAGAACCGAGGCCAAGAAGGAGACGATAAGGCAGGGTCAACGCGCAATCTGCGGAGGAGCCGGAAGACGACGCGGTCCCAATCAGTCTTCGCCCTCGGCGCGAGCTGCTTACGCGATATGTGCTCGCCGCCTCTGAACGTACCCGCGAAACGCGCCGCGTCATCTCGGCTCAGCAAATCATGTTGGAGAGGCTGGAGCGCGGTCCATGAACGGAGGCATTGTCTATTTTGCGGGTACTCGGGGCGGAGTTGGAAAGATCGTGATGGCCCATGCGGCCTGCCTTGGGGCCATTCTGCATGATCGGCCCGCCGTGTATGTACTGACTGATCCGCTGCGAGAATTACGCGAGAAGGGCAGGCTGCAGCGCCGCAAGTTCAGAGCAAACCCTTCGCACGAGAAATGCGCAATCTGCTATGAGGCTTGGGGTCACCTGGTGCCAGGCAGACAGCCGGCGTTGCCAAGCATACTTGGCGATCAGTGCTCGAAGAACCCGATCACCAGGAACCATGTGCAAAGCGCAGCGCACAGCGCCACCAGCGCCACCAGCGCGGACAAGGCGGAATTCCAATTGAGGAGTTCCCAAGAATGTCTGCCGGAGATTTGTTTTAGCTATCTCACCCGACCGAGAGCAGATCTGGATCTTCCGGAATCACGGTGCAAGTCCTTGCGCTGCAGTAAAGCGGCAAGCAGCGTTCCCGCACGCGTCGGCGACGGGCAATCAGCGCGCAAGCGAAGATTTGCGAAATACTGTATCACCTTTGATCACATCGCCGCTTTTTCTCGTTGCGACCTTGTCTTTTAACTCTTTCATTTTCTATGGTGAGCCCGCTGGGATTCGAACCCAGGACCCACGCCTTAAAAGGGCGTTGCTCTACCAACTGAGCTACGGGCTCGTGGCCGCTCTCTCAAAACTATCACAGCGCCGCTTTTCCCGCCGCATTCGCACCGCCCTTCTGGGGTGCTGAGCCGAGTAATTTAGCTTTCGATTACCTGAGTAATAGACCGGATGGACGACGTGGTTACTAACGGGGTATTCTGCACTATTTTTGAGACATAAGCCCTTTGAATTCAGGGCTCGCGCTTATACCCCGCAGTACCTGGAAGTTGTAGAAGCATTTGGAAAAGTGTTATTGTTCTCTGGGTTGTTCTGCCGGTACTATCCCCTCTGTAGACAGCTTCGGCGCTGTGTATCCGTGCACTCCCCCAGTGCGAAACCGGCGCCAGCACAGGAACCATAAATCTAGTGCAGGCCGCAGAGAGGCAGATCATGACCGACAGCCGAGTGTTGAGTGATCTGGAAGATCCCCCCGAGAGTACAGTCGCGCACCATCCCTGGACGCGGGCGCACGGCGCCAAGCACCGCGACTTCTCGGCCTCGCGGCTGCAAACCCGGGAAAGAGCCCGCCAGCGCGTGCAGCGTGCCATCGAAGAGGAAAGGGTTCGCGCCCGCGAGCAAGCGGAAAGCTGGCGTTCCACAGAATTCAGAGACGCCATCGACGCTGCTGCACGTACCCTGCAGGCCGCCCTCGCCGAACCGGACACTCTCGAATCTTCGGCGCCCGTCGAGCAGGAAGTCGCGCAATCCCAGCCGGACCCGGAATCGGCGACGCTATCGCCCGCTGTCGAAACCAGTTCGCAGCTTCATTCCGATGCTTCAGTGGCGCTGTCCGCTGATCCGCCACAGCCTGGATCGCCGGCAGCAGAAGCTGCCGCTGCGCAGTATTTCTGGGCTGAGGCGGCCGAGCTCGCTACGCCCGCCTGGCTCGGCACCGACGCCGCCGGGCTTTCCGCGTATCCGGAGCTTCATGCTCCGGCCGATACTATGCAGGGTGCGCGTGACCGGATGGCCTCGCGCTGGTATGCGCTGAACGAAATGACGGAGATCGTACCTGCTCCGGCCGAGACGCAGCCCTCCCCGGCAGCTCGAAGCGTCACACCGGTCCCGGTACTGGCAGTCTTTTCTCTGGCGGGCGGTGTCGGTAAATCCAGCCTTGCCGCCACTCTGGCCCGCAATCTGGCGGCTCGCGGCGAGCGTGTGCTTTTGGTGGAAACTGCTTCCTTCGCCGTGCTGCCCTTTTACTTCGGCGCTCGCGACCGCCGCACCGGCGTGTTGCGCACCTTCGCTCCGCCGGAAGCAGGCTGCTGCGATGCTCCCGTGCAGATGATCGCAATTGATGTCGATTCTCTACCCGCCGAGTCCGCCGAAAACGATCCTTTGGCCGATGAGATCGTAGGCTGCGCCCAGGGTGCAAGCCGCATCATCGTTGACATCGCTACCGCTTCCACCGCGGTCGCGCGCCGCCTCTTGCGCCTGTCTCCGCAGGTTTTGGTGCCACTCGTCCCCGACATGAACTCAGTGGTTAACGCCGGATCCACTGACTCCTTCTTTCAGATCGACGGCGACTCTTCTGTCAGTTCTTCGGAGGTCTGCTACGTCCTTAATCAGTTTGATCCTTCTCTGCCTCTGCACCTGGATGTGCGCGAAGTGCTGCGCGACCGCCTCGGCGCTCGCCTGCTGCCGTTCACGCTCCGTCGCGCTGCGGCGGTCAGCGAGGCGCTTGCCGAGGGCATGACCGTCGTCGATTACGCTCCTGACTCGCCCGTGGCCGAAGACTTCAACAGCCTCGCGGTGTGGGTCAGGGCTTGTACCTCTTCCGCCGGTGCAATGCGCCGCCCCGCGCGCTGGATCGAGAAATAACACGCATCTCGCCCCGCTCTAGCTGGCAGCGCGTTTAGCGCAGGCTTTTTCTGAAAGCCAATTCCGCAATGTAAGCGCCTAGTGAGAGAATCGGGACCGCCGGGCGCTCTCAAAGATGTGGCGCAGCTTCGCCGAAGATCAGAAACACCGTGCCGGCAGTCACCAGCACCGCCTCCACAATCCAGACAAAGACTCGTTCCGGCACCCGGTCGAGGATCCGTTTGCCCACCAGGGACCCTGCCACCATCACCGGCCCCAGCGCCAGCCCAAGGATCACATCCCTCACCGTGAGCACCGCCGTTTGCCCGTACGCGATCAGCTTGAATACGTGCATCACCACCGTGGCCAGCGCCTCGGTACCGATATAAGCGCCCTTCACCAGCCCGTAGGCGAGAAAGAATGGCGCCATGATGGGTCCGATGCTGCCCAGCAGCGCGGACAGGAAGCTGGCGCCGGCGCCGATCCCCGCAAACACAGGGGTGGGAAATGACTTCGCCATGCGCGGACGCAGATGCCGCCAAACCACGATCAACAGCAAGAAGGCCCCCAGCAGCCGCGTCAACCCTGCCAGGGGCGCTTGGGCGAACAGATAGCCCCCAATCAGAGCCGCCGGGACGCCGCCCAGCGCAAACCAAGCCACCACCTTCCCCTGCAGCTCAGTACGGTTGAACCACACCCGGCTACCGTTGCCAATCAACTGCGCCACGGTCAGGATCGGCACCGCGTCGCGCATGCCGAAGGCGCTCACCAGCACCGGCAGCAATACCGCTGCGCCGCCAAACCCCGTAACCGCCGCCAGCACGGCCGCAAACAGCGCCGTCGCCATCAGGACAAGCCATCTCACCACCTCCGGCATACGGATCTTCGACCTCCGGTTGTTTTGCAGGGCCGTGGACGGACTCGGCAATTCCGCAATCGTTTCTCGGAGATGCGGCCCCTTTCTCCGCCACCAGTATTGCAACCTTCCTGATCCACCAGGTTAAAGGCGAGGCGGTCGGCAAATACAAGATAGTCTCAGAAAGACATGTTCATACAAAATCCAATCAATAAAAAATTAAGAAAGTTAAGAAAATGTATTGAAGAAATAAATAAATTGAACTATAGTTTCGTTTGTAGTTGAAAACGCATAAGCCGAATGCCCAATACACCCAAACACGCTTCCGACTGGCAAGACATCCTCCGCATCGCTCAGGGGGGGGCACTGGTGGTCGAGCGCATCCGCATACCGGAAAAGCAGATCACCGTGGAAGGCGCCTTTACCCTCCCCGAATTGGCCCATCTCAGTCTGGAGGACCAGGTCTTCGTGGTCGCTTTTCTTCGCTCCCACGGCTCCATCAAAGAAATGGAGCAAACCTTCGGCGTCAGCTATCCGACCATCAAAGCGCGGCTCAATCGCATCGCCGGCCAGCTCGAATTCGTCGATACCAACCCCTCGCCATCCCGGACTGAGGTTTTGGAGCGGTTGAGAACCGGCGAAATCGACGCCGAAGAAGCCATCCGCGCCCTGGAGGCATTGAAATGATTCCCAGCCTCGCCGCTATTCGCATCGAAACTCCGCACTGGCGCATGCCGCAACTCTGGCTTCCGCTGTTTCTGCTCTGGATTCCTCTACTGTTGCTCTCGCCGCTGATCCTGCTGGTCCTGCTCGGCCTGGCCATTGCCGGCCGCATCCCGCCATGGCGCCCCATTGCCGTAGTCTGGTCGATCCTCTGCAGCCTCTCCGGCACGCATGTTCGCGTCTTGAGCGACGGAAACAATGTCCAGGTTCGCATTCTCTAGCGGAGTGAGTCAGAGCGTCAGCCGAAATCCAGATCACCCATCCCGCCATCGAAAGGAGATCATCATGAACGAGAATCGCCGCAAAATTCTTGAATTGCTCGCGGCCGGAAAAATCACCGCCGACGAAGCCGAGCGCCTGCTCGCCGCGCTCGAACCCGAAGCCGCGACCGCCGGCGAATATCACGGTACTGTTGCCGGAGCGAACGGAGCGCCTGCCGCCACCGCGAGAACCCGCGCCAAATACCTCCGTGTGCTGGTTGAAGCCGACGAATCCATGACCGGCATGAAAGGCAACACCACCGTAAATGTACGCGTGCCCATGCAATTGCTGCGCGCCGGCGTGCGCCTGGCCAGCCTTATTCCGGCGCAAGCTCATGAGCAGCTTGATGAGGCCTTGAGCCGCCACGGCGTGCCCTTGACACTCTCGCAGATCAAGCCCGAGAACCTGGAAGAGCTGATCGACCATCTCGAAGACCTCACCGTCGACGTCGACGGCAAAGACGGCAACGCCACCAAGGTCCGCGTTTTTTGCGAGTAACACAATGATTGGTGGGGATAAGCCATCATCGAACAGCAGTCCGGTGCTACCAGCGCGGACCGGCGAGCATGCGGGGAAAACCTCAAATGTCCACAGAAGATTTCCATTCCGAGTACCCCACCGAGGCCCAGATCGAGGAGATGTGGGCTGCGTACAAGTCGAGCGGTTGCCAGGGCATACTGGAATTCCTCCGCAAGCGCACCGTGGAATGGCAGGAAGCGGAGCGCCGTGCGCAAAGCAGTCAGCCCGGCGCTACGGAAGCCTAGGGCGATAGACAAAACAATCAACGGCAGCTTGTAACTCGCGTGCGGCAGCCCCGCGTGCTCAGGAGACTTATGTCTCCAAAAGGAGAAATGAAGTGACCGCACTGACTATGCGAAAGCCGCATCCGGACCGCCCCATCGAAGGCGTGATGGCAAAGTGGTACGCCTCAAATACTGGCGAAAT
>JASHOY010000287.1 GCA_030038435.1 Acidobacteriaceae bacterium
CATTTCCAGCACCAGCATATTCCAGTCGACGAAGCCTGGATGACTGAGAGGTTTTCCGGTGTCCGGATGGTAATACTCGTTGAGCGTCCCGCTCGTCGATAAGTCGCTGGAGAGCACGCGGATGGTCTTGCTCGCCAGGTCCGCCGCCGCATCCGCGAAACCATACTCCTTGAAGCCCTTCCAAACGAAGTAATTGACAACAATCCAGATCGGCCCGAGCCAGTTACTGGGATTGGAGCTGTAGACCAGCGAATACATCGACTCTTCAGAAGACAGAGAACGAACTCCCGCTGCGGCGCGAAACTTGTCGCTGCTCAGATAATGGATGTGCAGCAGTTCCTTTGCCTGCTCGATGCTGGCCAGCCCGCACCAGAGGGGCAGGAAACCGGTGAACATCTGGATTCTCAGCGGCAGGCATCTCCACGACATCGCCATGCCGCGATGTGGGTTATTGGGGATAAGCTCGGCGCGCCGGTCTACGCACTGTACGTCCACGGAGTAATAAAAACGGTCGCGCTTGTCCCAGCAGAATTGCTGAATGCTGGCCTTCAACGCATCCGCGCGGCCGGCGAGACTTTGCGCATCGCCTGGCCGGTTCAGCCGGCGCGCCAGCTCCGCCGCGCCCCGCAGATCCTGATAATAGAGGCTGTTGAGCATCATATTAGCGGAGGAGAAAAAGGGACGCCCGAACGTTGTAGGATCGTTATCGTCGCCGATGGCCACATCGTCGCCCCACACCAGCAGGCCTAGGTCGCTCTGGTTCCCCAGCATCCAGGAGTCGTAGAAGCGCAGGAGGTGGTCGAAACGAGACGCCAGCCACGTCACATCTCCAACCTCGTCTGCGATCAGCAGCGCCAACTGGCCCATTACGGGCTTTGCCTGATTATTCGGGTTGGGAGCCTTCATGCGAAGACAGCCAAAAAAATCCGCGTTATTCACATCGATCATGATTGGAATCCGTCCGTCCTCGGACTGGTGATCGAAGAAGTTCAACAGGCTGCCCTTGGCGTGCTCGGCTACGTTGCGATGCAGATCCGCGTCCCCTGTCAACCTCGCCAGCCGGAACAATCCTCGTGCTGTCCAGTAGGTGTCCCAGTCCCACAACTGGGTTGAGTACGCTTTGCCCGGAAGGCTTGGAGAGATGCTGGGATGGCGCAGGACTCCCTCCGCCGGCCTCAGCAGCCTGGGCGCCACGCTTGTAAAATAGCCGACCAGTTTGTCTGCCGCCTCCTTGTTTGCCGCGGGATTCGCTGCAGTGACGGGCGCGGTGCCGGTCGGCGTGCCCGCGGATGCAGCTTCGGGATGCATTGCCATAGAGGAGGCTCCTGCAGCCGCCGCTCCTGCCAGAAAATCGCGCCGTGTAAGGTTCGCCATGAGCTGTTACTCGCCTTTTGGTTGATTTTTTGTTCCCGTGTTCTTCTCACTGCTGTTGTTTCATTCGATCGTCCGCTTTTTTCCTTGCCCAAAAATTTGGTTCTCGAACTGCCGTGGAGGCGCCTTGACGGAGATGAGCTCACGACCGAAAGCCCACTGCCAATCGGGAGTGATTACGCGACGCAGATGGCATCGCGGACAGCTTGTTTCGTTTCCGCACTTCCGCCGGCGAGAGGGAAAGACTGGGAAAGGCCTTTCTTTTCCGCCGAGGGTCTTCCCGGCCACTCTTTGCGGTCACCCCACTTTCTTCCATGCATAGACCGAATAGCGATCGCGAGCGCCGTTGACCGTTCCCGTCCCTCGGCTCCATTCCAGGCGGAGGATCTCCTTGCCGGAGCCTATTACGAACGGCAGCGAGCCGTCGCCGTAGACGCGCGCGGTGATGCGGCGGGTCTCAGGCGCGCCCGAGTGCAGACCCACATCCGCCCAGGGCACGATGCTGCCGCCCTTCACGTACACAGGAATGCGTTCCGTCGAGGCCGGCACATCGAGCTCCGTACCGCCCTGTGCCTGTTCGCCCGTCCAGAAATCGTGCCACGCGCCCTGGGGCATAACGATCCTGCGCCCCGGCTCGCCGGCAAACAGCGGAGCAACCATCATGCGATCGCCCACCATGAATTGATCGTCCACTTCATAGAGGCGCTGGTCGCCGGGCGCGTCGAGCACGAGGGCGCGAAAGGGCGGCGTGCCGTCGGCTGCATAGCGCTCGAAGGCAGCGGTCAAATAGGGCATGAGCTGCATCCGCCAGCCAATGATTTCGCGGCAGCGGGCCTCGAGAGCTTCCCAGTTTTCCAGGAGTTCCCCGGCATTGTTTTTGTTGCGGTCCAGTTGTTTCCATGGCGGATTCTTCATATACCAGCAATCGACCATAGCCAGCGAAGAGAATACGGTGCTTTGCAGGCGGCGGATCAGATCTTCCACGCTTACCGCCTGCCGCACCTCCGGACCCCAGAGAAGTCCGCTGAAGCCGGAGTTTACCAGGGCTCGAATGTACTGCCTGTGATCGTAGAGATCGCTGTAGAGGACAAACGGATAGGGCGCGGCCAAGGCGCCGCTCGAACGGACCA
>JASHOY010000288.1 GCA_030038435.1 Acidobacteriaceae bacterium
TTGGCGGCGCTCAACTCGCCTTTGTGCAGCCGCACGGCGCGCTCGGCAATCGCCAGGCCCACGCCGAAGCCGCCGGTATTCGGGCTGCGCGCAGAATCGACGCGATGAAACGGCCGGAAGATCGCGCTCAGTTGATCTTCGGGGATACCCGGGCCGCGATCACTCACCACGATGGTGGCGCGTTCCGGACCCTTGCCGGCCTGGTCGAGCTCGATCTCCACTTCCGTGCCGCTCTCGGCGTAGCGAATGGCGTTGCGCACCACGTTCTCCACGGCTCGATAGAGCAGCTCTTCGTTGCCCAGGATGGCGCACTCCGCGCGGGGGTGAAAGATGACCGAGCATGACCGTTGCCGCGCTTCGAACTCGGCATCGGGAATCATGCGCTCGATAAGCCGGTTGAGCGAGACCGGCTTGAGGTTTTCCATCCGCTCCAGCGCTTCCATGGAGGAAAGCGTGAGCAGTTGGCCGATGAGCAGATTCAAGCGCTCCGTCTCGCGCTCGATACGGTCGAGATGCGATGTCATTGCCGGGTCGGCATCTTCGCGCGCCAGCTCCAAAGCCACACTCAGCCGCGACAAGGGCGAACGGAGTTCGTGCGAGACATCGCGCAGCAGCAGTTTTTGCGCGGCCACGAGCGACTCCAGCCGCTCCGCCATGTGGTTGAAGTCGTGCATCAGCGCCTGGATCTCGTCTCTGGAGAAGAAACGGGATTGCGCCCCGGTCCATGGCACACGCGCGTCTAGTTTTCCCGTGGCCAGCTCGCGCGCAGCTTTGCGCAGACGGGCCAGGGGCCGGGTAAACAGCAGCACCAGCACAAAGGTGGTGAGGCCGCCCACCGCAATGGCCACCGGCAACTGCGGAAAAGCAAAATGAAAGAGGTCGCTGTACCAGGTGTGCTGCTGATCCCGATGGCGCGGCACGACCACGACAAAGAGGAATCGCGATCCGGATGGAGAGGAAACGGGCACGGTCCAAACCGTGCTGCTTCCGACCTGCCGGGCGGAAATGGTTTGGATTGAAGCCGGCTGCGGGAAGGTCATCGCGGCTTGTCCGCATGCAAGCTTGCCGCCGGCATCCACCAGCGCGAGAGCTTCATTGCGAGTGCGCGCGAACGCGTTGAATTGCGCGCATCCGCCAGACTCGAATGCCTTCACCGCCTGCGCCGACTCCGCGTGCAAGTTGCTGAAAGCGGGGTCGAGCATGAAATAAGGGCGTGGAAAACGATGACCGAGTATCAAGGCCGTAGAGATCACGAAGATCAGGCTCTGCGCAATCCAGAAGATGATGAAGATCTTGAAGAAGAGACTGCGCATGTTTCAGTCCTTAATGGCCGCGCCCGGCGCGGTTGCACCCAATTCCTGGTTGATCGCAAGCTGGTAACCCAAGCCGCGAATGGTTTTCACGCGTTCTTCGCCGCCGTGCTCGCCGAGCTTGCGCCGCAACCGGCTCACATGCATATCGAGGCTGCGGTCGAAGGGATGAAACTTTCGCCCCAGCACGGCCACTGAAATCTCCTCGCGCGCTACGACTTTGCCGGGCGCGCGCATGAGGGCTTCGAGCAGGGCAAACTCGACATCCGTGAGGTCGATCTTTCTGCCCTCGTTGAGCACGGTGCGCGCGGCGCGATTCAGCTCCAGCCCTTCCACGCGAAGCAGGTTTTGATCGTGCGCGGGCGCCGGGCTCTGGCTGCGGCGAAGGATGGCGCGCACCCGGGCCAGCAGCTCGCGCGGGTTGAAGGGCTTGGACAAATAATCATCGGCGCCGATCTCCAGGCCCACGATGCGATCCACGTCTTCGCCGCGCGCCGTCAGCAGCAGCACGCTTACCGGCGACTCTGCACGAATGCGCTTGAGCACCTCAAAGCCGTCAAGCCCCGGCAGCATCACATCCAGCAGCACCAGCGCGCAGCGTTTTTCCAGCGCCGCTTTCAGTCCTGTGTCGCCGCGGTGTACCGCGCGCACGCGGAATCCATAACGCCCCAGGTATTCGGTAAGCATGGCGCAAAGCTCGACGTCGTCGTCGATGAGCAGGATCTCTTCCACAGTTACATTAGCCCTTTGACCCGCGGAGGCGCCCATGGCACGATCAGCCGGGCCGTTCATTTCACCCCTTAGCCTACGCCTTTCCTGCACGCCCAATGCAGCAGAAATGTAACAAATCGTAACGATGGCGGGCAGACTTCGTTACACAGATTTACGCAATGTGACCGCACGGCAGGTGCATCCGGGGTCTTCTGAATAGGCAAGCTTCTGCAAAGCAGAAAGGACCACGATGCAAAAGCATGTCCTGCTGAACCTGATCTCCGGGGCGGTACTGCTCTGCGCCACATTCGCCGGCGCACAATCGCAAACCGGCAGCATTCACGGCACCATCACCGATCCGACGGGCGCAGTGGTTCCCTCGTCTACGGTGACGGTCGCCGGTCCCGGCGGCCAGTCGCAAATTGTCACCAGCGGCGGCAACGGCGCCTACGCGGTCGAGCATCTGGCGCCCGGCAGCTATACGATTTCTGTTTCCGCCAAGGGCTTCGCCGCGTCGCAACCGCGCGCGGTGGCGGTTTCTTCGGGGAAGATCGCCATTGTCGATGTTGCGCTCGCGCTTCCCGTTGAGCAGCAGCAGGTGACGGTAAACAGCGGCGCCGTCCATGTTGACACCAGTCCCGAGGACAACGCCAACGCCATCGTGATCAAGGGCAAGGATCTTGACGCGCTGAGCGACGATCCTGACGAGCTGCAGAGCGAATTGCAGGCGCTGGCCGGCCCGTCGGCTGGCCCCAATGGCGGTCAGATTTATATTGACGGGTTCACCGGCGGCCAGCTTCCACCCAAGTCATCCATCCGCGAAATTCGCATCAACTCCAATCCCTTTTCCGCGGAGTACGACAAGCTCGGCTATGGCCGCATTGAAATCTTCACCAAGCCGGGAACGGACAAGCTGCACGGCTCGGCGATGATGATGGGCAACGATTCGGCTTTCAACTCGCTGAATCCTTTCGTTGCCAGCGAGCCGTCTTATCACACCTTGTTTTCGATGGCCAATGCAGGCGGGCCGTTGGGCAAGAAGACTTCGTGGTTCGTCAGCGTTTTCGACCGCGACAACCAGTCGAACTCCATCATCAACGCGGAACTGCTTGACGCCAGCGGCAACCCCTACAATTATTCCCAAGCCGTCGCCAATCCGCAGTCGCGGCTTGACGTGAGCCCGCGCTTCGATTTCCAGCTCGGCGCCAACAACACCCTCACCGTGCGCTACATGTACGATCGGCAGACGGCGACCAACGATGGTGTATCGCAATTTGCGCTGCAGAGCCAGGGCTACAACGTGTCAGATCAGGAAAACACCCTGCAAATCAGCGACACGCAGATTTTGAGCCCCTCCGTAATCAATGAGACGCATTTCCAGTACATGCGCGACCGCGACGATCAGACCGCGCAGAGCACGCTGCCCACAATCAACGTGCAGGGTGCGTTCACCGGCGGCGGCAACAGCATGGGGGTGAGCCGCAGCGGACTCGACAACTACGAAATACAGAACGCGACCTTGATGAGCAAGGGCGCGCACTCCATCAATTTCGGCGGCCGGCTGCGCTTCACGCGCGACTCGGCATACTCGACTGCGGGCTTTAACGGCACGTACATCTATCAATCGCTGAACGCCTATGAAAGCGGCACGCCGACCGAGTACGTGGTCACCGCCGGCAATCCATCGGCTTTGGTCGACTACTATGACGTGGGTCTCTACTTCCAGGACGACTACAAGATGCGCCCCAATCTGACCCTCAGCTACGGTTTGCGCTACGAAACGCAAAACGGCATCAGCGACCACGCTGATTGGGCGCCGCGCTTTTCATTCGCCTGGGCGCCGGGTGCGCACGGCGGAACGCCCGCCCACACCGTCATCCGCGGCGGCTATGGCTGGTTTTATGACCGCTTTGCCGAGGCCAACATCCTGCAGGCGGTGCGCAACAACGGCATCAATCAGCAGCAGTACATCATCAACAACCCCACGTTCACAGAAGATGCTCCACCCGCATCGCAGCTCATTTCCAACAGCGCCGCAGCACCGACAATTTATGAGGTGTCGCCGGATCTGAAGGCTTCGGTCAACATGCAGGGGGCGCTGGGCATCGAGCATCAATTCGGCAAAGTAGCCACGGTTGCGGCAACTTATATAAATTCCCGCGGCGTGCATCAATATTTGAGTGACAATATCAATGCCTATCTGCCCGGCACCTACGACGCAGCCACCGGGAGCGGCACGCGCCCCAACGGGGTCAACGAAAATATTTACCAGTTCCAGTCCGGCGGAGTGTACAACCAGAACCAGCTCATGCTGAATTATTCCGTGCGCGCCAGCCGGGTTTCGCTTTTCGGTTTCTACGCGCTGAACTTCGCCAACGCCGATACATCGGGCGCCAGCTATTTCCCATCCGAGCAGACCGACCCGGGCGCCGATTACGGCCGCGCCAGCTTCGATGTGCACGACCGATTTCTGCTTGGCGGCAACTTCCAGGCGCCCTTCGGGGTTTCGGTCAGCCCCATGCTGGTCGCTGACTCCGGCACACCGTTCAACATCACCATCGGCCAGGACCTGAACGGCGACAGTGTCTTTAACGATCGTCCCGCGTTTGCCACCTCGGCCAGCACCGATGTGATGAACACCAGCTACGGTAAGCTCGACCTGGATCCCTCGGCAAACGAGGCGCGTATCCCCTTCGACTATGGCACGGGCCCCGGCCAGTTCAGCATGAACATGCGCGTCAGCAAATCGATTGGCATCGGCCCCAAGGTCGCCAACGGAATTGCGCCCGGCGGGTTTGGTCCTGGAGGGCCGGGCGGTCCGCGTGGCGGCGGCCCTGGGCGTGGCGGTCCCGGCGGCGGATTGGGTCCCGGCGGCTTGAGCGGTGGCCCTGGCGGCCCTCCGCGCCTCGACCAGGCTGTCGCGCGCCGCTATTCGCTTAACTTCGCCGTGATGGCGCGCAACGTTCTCAACAACGTCAACCTTGCGCAACCTGTGGGCGTGCTCGAATCGCCGCTCTTCGGCAAATCCAACGCGCTTGCCGGCGGATTCTTCTCTTCCCCGGCGTCGAACCGCAGCGTCGATCTGCAGATGAGTTTCAACTTCTGAACCCATCTCGCAACAGGCTCACCGGGGATCCCGGTACAGCCGGCAGAGGGCCTTCAGTATTTCCGTCTGGAGGCCCGGGGGCAAGAAAATCGGGCCAAGCCCGCTTCTCCCACCCGGGGATATCCGCCTTCTAGTTACAATAGATACCATGCTGCGCGACCTCGCCCCGCTCTACAAATACATGCGCCGCTATCGCTGGGACTATCTCTGGGGTGCGCTCACCGGCATTATCACCAACCTCGTTCTGGTGCAGTTTCCCGACGTGCTGGGAAAGGCGATTGACGACCTGAGAAAGGGCTCCTCGCGCGAACGCATCTTTCTTTTCGCCTGCGCTCTGGTCGGTATCTACGTCATTCGCGGGATCTTCCTCTACGCCCAGCGCTGGATCCTGATCGGCACCTCGCGCAAAATCGAATTTGACCTGCGCAACGATCTCTTCCGCAAGCTGGAAATCCAGGACACGGGTTTCTATACCCGCTACCGCACCGGCGACATCATGGCGCGCATGACCAATGACCTGAACGCGGTGCGCATGCTGCTCGGCCCGGGCCTCATGTACAGCTCCAGCACCTTCGTGCTCTCGATCTTCGCCCTGGTGTTCATGCTGCACATCAGCCCCTACATGACCCTCTGTGCGCTGGCGCCCATGCCCTTTGCCAGCATCGTGGTGCAGTACTTCGGCCGCCGCATCCACGAGCGCTTCGAGCGCATCCAGGCCAGCTTCTCCGACATCTCCGCGCAGGCTCAGGAGAATTACTCCGGCGCGCGCCTGGTGCGCGCCTTCGCCCGCGAAGAGTCGGAGATGGGTATTTTCGAGCGGCTCAACCGCCAGTACATCGCCCGCGCCCTGCGCCTGGTGCAACTGATGGGCATGCTCTGGCCCACCATCGAGTTCATCCTGGGAATCTCGATGATGATCACGCTCCTGGTGGGCGGGCATCAAGTGCTTGCCCGCCGCATCACGGTAGGCGAGTTTGTAGCCTTCAATACTTACATGATCCTGCTTACGTTTCCCATCATCGCCATCGGATGGGTGATCAATATTTTCCAGCGCGGCACGGCGTCTTTGAAGCGCATCGACGAGTTGCTGCACTCCGAGCCGGATATTGACGACAGTCGCGCCGATCCCACCATCGGACAAGACCGTGTACTCAGCGGAGAAATCGAGTTCCGTCACCTCAACTTCAGTTATGGGGACACGCCGGTTCTGCGCGACATTTCGCTGCGCATCCCTGCCCGCTCGAGCCTGGCCATCGTCGGTCCCACCGGTTGCGGCAAATCTACACTCGTCAATCTCATCCCAAGGCTTTTCGAAGCGGCGGAAGGCTCCTTGCTCATCGACGGCCGGCCGGTCCGGGAGTATCCCCTGGCGGTACTGCGCCGCAATATCGGAATGGTGCCGCAGGAAACGTTTCTCTTCAGCGAAACCATCCGCGAAAACATCGCCTTCGGCGCGCCCCAGGCGCAAGCGGAAGAAATACTTGAAGCTGCGGACGCCGCCCACATCCGCCGCGAGTTCGAGGAGTTCCCTCACGGCTTCGAAACCATTGTCGGGGAGCGCGGCATGACGCTATCCGGGGGCCAGAAACAGCGATCCGCCATTGCCCGCGCGCTTATCCGCCGCCCCTCGATTTTGATACTCGACGATGCCCTGGCTAGCGTCGATACCGACACCGAGGAGCGCATTTTAGGCAGCCTTGACCATTACGCCGCCGCCTGCACCACCATCCTGATTTCCCACCGTGTTTCCACGGTACGCCATGCCGACCGCATCGCCGTCCTCGACCAGGGGCGCATCGTCGAACTGGGCGGACACGAAGAACTGCTGGCGCGCGACGGCTACTATGCCAGCCTCCACCGCAAGCAGCAGCTGGAAGAAGAGCTTACCGTCGCCGGATGAAGAGCGTTGGCGGCGCGGGGCTCCTTGCCCGATGCTGTCCCCCTCAAGCCGTCCAGCTGGTGGCCGCCGCATCTTCCCTTTCCGCGCCCACCATGTCTATTAACGCCGGTTCGCGCTCGAGAGCCGCCGGCGCCTGCAACCGCGCTCCATTGGCCCGGGGATCTTTCGCCACCTCGCGCCAGGCATCGCGCACGTTGCGGACGCAATCGATGGCATGGTCGAACTTGGGCTTCGAAGCCGACTGCGAAGCCTGCAAGATCTGTGCAAAAATCGAAGCGTAGAATTCGCTGAGCGTCTGGGCCGGCCGCCCTCCCACATCCATCCGCAGTCGCGCCTGCAAATGGATGATGATGTCCAGCGCCCGTTTTACAGCCGCGCGCCGGCCCGCCGCATCGCCGCGCTCCGCCGCCGCCGCCGCCGCATAGAGAAATCGGATGATGCCGTCATAAAGCGCCACCACAAGATCGACTGCGGAGGCTCCTTCCAGGGCGTGTTCCCGATAGCTTCCCATCTTGATTTCAGCTCCTTAGCCGTTGCTGTTCTGGTTGTAACCGGTAATGGCCGAGTAAAGTTCGTTGATTCCCTGCAGTTGCGAGGGCAACTCCTGCATGATCTCGTTGGCGCTGTTCAACTCCGCGGTCAGGCTGGACTGCTCGGCCGATATCTGGCTGTTTTCACTGGAAATTTTGGCGTTGAGCTCGGACTCGACGCTGCTGTTCGAACTCGACGCCAGCGCCAGAATCCCCGTCGATGAACCGGTCCCGGCATTGGTCAGCATGGCGGAGAAATTCTGCCCCCAGCCGGTCGCGTTCTGGAAGAATCCCGTCACTCCCGAGTAGTCCGAGTTGAGCACCGAATCCAGGGTGTCGGCGTCGAAGGTGAGCGTTCCGTCGTCGTTCACGCTGATGCCCAGGTCGGTCAGGTTGCTGACGTCCGATGAATCTGCATAGTTCAGCGCCGTGGTGGTTGTGTCCTGAATCTGGGAGGATACCGTGAGCGCTCCGGCTGAGCCGTCGGTGTTGGATTCGAGCGCAAGGCTCATGGTCCCGTCGCTGTTGTCCATCACAATCGCCGTAACTCCGATATTCGCGTCATTGATCGCCGCGGCCAGACCCGACAAGGTGTTGCTGCTCGAAGAATCTCCCACGTTAATGGTTTGCGCTGTCCCGCTGCCCACCTGGATGGTGACCGATCCGGAGAGCACGTCGCTGCTGTTGGCCACCTCGCCCAGCATGCCGCTGTCGGCGGTGGTGTCGGTATAGCCGCCCGTATCCGCGTAGCTCAACGTCACCGGATTGGTGGTCAGCGCCGAGGTCACCGTCAACGCGCCGCTCGATCCGTCGGTCTGCGAGGCCAGGGTCAGCGTCGATTCCCCATTGCTGGTGACCACGGCCGCAGTGACCCCGATGCCCGCCGAATTGATGGCGCTGGCCAGTCCCGACAGCGTGTCCACGCCGCTCCCCGTGTAGATGGTTCCATTGCCCGATGTGCCGGCGCCAATCGTAAATGTATCCGTTGATCCGTCACCCGCCTGAATGGATATCGAGCCGCTGAGCGTCGCGTTTATCGCTGCGGGAATCGAAGTGAGGTAGCCATTCGGGTTCTGCAGATTCAGGCTGCTCAAAAGCTGCTGCTGCAGCAGCGCCAGGGTCGGCGACCCGAACAGCGGTTCGGCATTTCCCGAACTGTCGTTGCCCTCCTGGGCATTCATGGCGCTGACCAGCGAGTTGTAATCGGAGACGAACTGGTTTACTGTGCTTTCCACATCCGAGTTGTCGTTACCGATCACCACCTGCACCGGATCGGATGACGGAGCCAGGAGCTGAAAGGTCACGCCCGGAATCAGGTTGGAAACGGTATTCGAAGCACTGCTCAGGTCCACGCCGTCCACGGTCAGGCTGGCGTTCGATCCGGTCACCGCTGATGTAAAGCCCAGCGAAGTATCCACGACGCTGGAGTTGACCGCCAGAGCCGACGAGCCGTCTGCCGAGGCCAGCGAAAGGCTGGATGAGCCATCGCTGTTGGTGGTGATCGAAGCGTTGACGCCCAGCGTTGAAAGGTTGGAGTTAATGTAGTCTTCGAGGTCGGTGAGCGTGGTGCCGCCTTCCGCCGAGCTAACCTCATTCAAAGTGACGCTGGTGGCCGGTCCGCTTCCCACCTTGATCGACAGAGATCCGGCCAGCGCATCGCTCGAGGCCGCGACCGAACCCAGCGCGCCTGAAATCGAGCCTGACGCGCCGCTATAGGTCAAAGTTGTCCCGCCTCCGCTGGCATCAGCGATCGTATTCGCCGTCACCGTAATATTTCCGCTGGCTCCGGAGGTCTGCGAGACCAGGCTCAGCCGCGATCCCGAGGCGTCGGTCAACACATTGGCTGTAACGCCCAGCGTCGACGAGTTGATCGCCGCGGCCAGTCCCGCCAGGGTGTCGTCGGAAGAGTCGAGAGTGATCGTCTGCGCCGTTCCATTGCCTATCTGGAGCGTGATCGATCCTGAGAGCGAATCCGATGCGTTCGAGATTGGCGCCAGATACCCGCTCGCGGTATTGGCCAGGGAGTTTACCGTCACCGTGTGTGTGCCGGCGGTCGCCGTAGACGAAGCCGCCGTAAGTTCCAGCAGGTTGGTGTCAGAACTCGAGCCTGTCTTCTGCGCCAGGATCCCCTCGAAATCCGTTAGCGAGCTCACATCGTTGGAAAGATTGGAAAACAGGGTTCCTAGGTTGGAGATCACCGTGTCCTGGCTCTCCAGCGAGTTCAACTGGTTTTTCCAGGGCGTCTCCACATTCTGCAGATTGCTCACGATCGAGGCCACAGTGGAGCTCACATCGAAGCCCGCACCGCTGGTCGGCGACCCGAAACTCAACCCCACTGTGCCCATCATTTCCTCCGCAATGGGTCCTCAGGCAGGTACTGCTCCATGCGGCCATGTCCCGCGATTGGAAAAGGCTCACGACCGCCCGGCACGCAACCAGCGAGGTGAAGGCCGCAACGCCATTCGCAGAGCATATCGGCGCGACGGTGGAAAGAGATGAGAGTGTCGAGTAGAGGGCTAAAGCCTGCGGAATCAGATTCCGGGTAAGTGCAGCCTGCTGAGGCTACTCGGAGAGGTGATTGAAAACTAGGCGGCGATTTAAGCTGTCTACAGTCCTATGGGTATATGGGTATGAGCCCAAACACGAAAGGCTGGGATATGACACCCAGCCTTTGCATGATGTTGACTAGATTCTGCCGGAACCCGGCCTCTAGGTTAGAGCGGCTGCACGTCGGCAGCCTGCCATCCCTTAGGCCCCTTCACGACGTTGAACTGCACTGCCTGCCCTTCCTGCAAGCTCTTGAAGCCACTTGAGTTAATTGCGGAGTAGTGCACAAATACATCTTCGCCGTTCTGGCGCGAGATAAAGCCGAAGCCCTTCGCGTCATTGAACCACTTTACGGTACCTTGTTCCATTTCCTCGTAATTCCTGGATTGAATTGCGCTGGGTGAATCGGAGCGATCACTGGCAGAATCTTGCTTGTTTGGGCGAGTACTGCTCACGCCCGGTTCGCTTCAAACGCTGGACACAGTGTACCATCGCCTTTCTGATTTCAGCGCATGAATTCTTGTACAGCAGAGAAATGCTCCGATTTGGGCCAATTCTTTCCCTTTTTTGGAAATTCATCGCCGCGCAGGGTTTAGGTTCGCGTCCGCGCTGTGTTACTTTAGTGGGTCGCCGACTGTCATGTTCGCCGATCCCGTACCCGGCTTGCTGGCCCGCGCCACCAGTCTCCTGGAGGCGGAGTTTGCCGCTCTGCCATCTTTCGAGCCGGCGGGGGATCCCGCGGAAATGGCCCGGATTCTCGAGATCACAGCCAAAAAGCTGGGTGACAACTACCCCTATTTCCATCCTCTATATGCCGGCCAGATGCTCAAGCCTCCCCATCCGCTGGCGCGCGCCGCCTACGCCCTGGCCATGACCCTGAATCCCAACAATCACGCCCGCGACGGCGGCCGCGCCAGCTCGCAGATGGAGATCGAAGCCGTTGGTCACATCGCCGCCATATTCGGCTGGGAGGAATTCCTTGGTCACCTGACCTCCGGCGGCACCTTTGCCAATCTCGAAGCCCTGTGGGTAGCTGGCCGCGTGGCTGCCGGGCGCCGCGGCGATTTCAGGGTCGTGGGTTCCGCACAGGCCCATTACACGCACCGTCGGATCTCAGCGATCCTGCAGCTTCCTTATACCGAAATTGCCGCCGACAGTTACGGGCGCATGAGCCTTGAAGCGCTGGAAGCCGAATTGCGCAAAGGCGACGTTGGTACAGTCGTGGCTACCCTGGGCAGCACCGCCACAGGCGCCGTCGATCCGCTCGACGGCATCCTCGAACTGCGTCGCCGCTATGGCTTCCGTATCCACGCCGATGCGGCATATGGCGGCTACTTCCGCCTTATTCCCGATGCGCTCGACGAAGCCGCCAGGCGCGCGTTCGTGGCGCTGCCGGAAGCCGATTCCATCGTCATCGATCCGCACAAGCACGGCCTTCAACCTTACGGTTGCGGCTGCGTGCTCTTCCGCGATCCGGCGGTGGGCCGCTTCTATAAGCACGATTCGCCTTACACTTACTTCACCTCCAGCCAATTGCACCTGGGCGAAATCAGCCTGGAGTGTTCCCGCGCCGGCGCTTCCGCCGTCGCGCTTTGGGCGACGCATCAGCTTCTGCCGCTCACCCCGGGGGGTGAGTTTGCCCACGGTCTTGCCTGCTGCCACGCCGCCGCACTGGAGCTCGATCGCCGCCTGCGGAGGGACGGTCGTTTTGAGGCGCTTGTCGCCGGAGGGCCGGAACTCGACATCGTGGTCTGGAAATTGCCTGCTCCTACGGCCGCGGAGGCTTCTGCCCGGGCGCAGAAATTATTTGCCGCCTGCGCCGCGCGCGGTTTGCATCTAGCTCTTGTACAATTGCCGCAATCCTGGTTTGGGTTGGGGCGGGATACGCAAAGGATTGGACAGCAAGGCTTGGTCACCTGTCTTCGCTCCGTGCTGATGAAACCTGAGCACGAAGCCTGGATGGATTCGATGTGGGAAAGGTTCACCGCCGCCAGTGCCGAAGTTCTGGAAGGGAGAGATTGATGCGGCGCGAAGGAGGAGTTTGCGCGCAGAAGTAAACGTTGTCAATCCGCTGCCGTACGCCTCGGCTGGCGGGCCAGCCTTCCGAGGGTATTCCTGCCTTCCAGGGGAAGCTCAATTCAATTCGAGGAATGACTCAGATGCACGACCCAGTTGCTTTTCGTTCCATGCACAGTTCCCGCTTTGGCGCCGAACCTGCAGTCTTCGTTGGTCCCGGCCGCGTCAACATCATCGGCGAGCACACCGACTATGCCGAGGGCTTCGTCATGCCGGCGGCCATCAACTTTGCCTGCCTGGCAGGCATCACGCCGCGCGCCGACGGCAAAATCGTGATTTACTCGGAAAATTACGGGGAAGAGAAGAGTTTCGACGCCGCTGCGCTGCCTGCCCAGGGCAGCAGGAACTGGAGCGATTATCCCATGGGTGTGGTCTCCATCCTCGCCGGCGAAGGCCACAAAATCCCCGGTTTCAGCCTCAGTCTCTGGGGCGACGTGCCGCTCGGTTCCGGTCTTTCCAGTTCGGCTTCGGTTGAAGTCGCCACCGCGCTCGCCGTGCTCTCGCTGCTCAACGCTTCCTTCCCTGGTCCGGTACTCGCACGGCTCTGCCAACGCGCGGAAAACGAGTTTGTCGGCGCCAATTGCGGGATCATGGACCAGTTCATTTCCATCAATGCCAGAGAAGACCACGCCCTGCTGCTGGATTGCCGCACTCTCGAGTACAAGCTGGCGCCCATTCCAGATCATGTGGCTCTGGTTATCGCCAACACCATGGTCAAGCACTCCGTCGCCGGTGGCGATTACAAGACCCGGCGCGCCGAATCGGAGGCTGCCTGCGCGATCATCGCCAGTCATCGCCCCGGCGTCACTTTTCTGCGCGACGCAACCCTAGAAGATCTGGACAAATGGGGCAGTGAGATGGCGCCCAAATCGCTGCTGCGCGCCCGGCACGTGATCAGCGAAAATCTTCGCACCGTGGCCTGCTGCGATGCCCTGCTGCGCGGCGATCTGGCCGAGGTGGGACGTCTTATGGCCGAGGCCCACACCAGCTACAGCAAGGACTTTGAAGGCAGTTGTGTGGAAGCCGACGCCATGGTGGCGCTAGCGCAGGATCTGTCCGGGCTTATCGGCGCACGGCTTACCGGCGGCGGCTTCGGCGGATGCACTGTGAATCTCGTGGAGCGCTCCCAAGCGGCCGCCTTCGCCGATGCACTCGGCGCCCGTTATACCGCGCAGTTCGGAATCGTTCCGGACATCCACATTTGCCACGCTTCAGGCGGGGCGCATCCAATTGTGTAGCCAGACTTGTGCCGATTCGGGAAGCCGGAACAAATTACCCGCCGCTGCTTCGCGGTTCAGCATTTGGTTGCACTCCCTTTGCCACCAAATGGTCACACACCATGTGTCGGGAGAGGGCTGTTTCGCCGAGATTCCTTGCTAAACTTGAAGGATGTGCGCGGCGGAGAACGCGCAGACGGGCCTGGGTTCGATGGGATTTGCGACGCCAAGCACGGGGCTGCCACTCTGCCCAGTCAAATTGGCCGCGGAGAATACAAAGACGATGCCAACCATATCGCAAGCTTTATTTAGTATCGATTCGTTTCCTGCTTCCGGCTTCGTAGCCTACTTCTCCATGGAGATTGCAATTTCGCCGGAAATGCCGACTTACTCTGGCGGACTGGGAGTTCTGGCGGGCGACACGCTGCGGTCCGCAGCCGATCTGGGCCTGCCGGTCATCGCATTCACTTTGCTGCATCGCAAGGGTTATTTTCAGCAACGCCTTGATCCTGGCGGCAATCAGACCGAAGAAGTGCAGCCCTGGAATCCCGCCGCTCTCTGCACCGAGGAGCCGTCTCGCATCACCGTTTCGATTGAGAACCGGGCGGTGACGGTGCGCGCCTGGCGTTATGATCTCGAGGGTCGTTCCGGCCACGTTGTCCCGATTTACCTGCTCGACACCGACCTGGAAGGAAATTCCGGCTGGGATCGTGGGCTCACCGACCATCTTTACGGTGGGGACACCAATTACCGCCTGCAGCAGGAAATTGTCCTGGGCATGGGGGGCGTGCGCATGGCTCATGCCATGGGGCTCCCGGTCAATATCTTCCATATGAATGAAGGCCATGCCGCGTTGCTCACGCTGGCGCTGCTGGAGAGCGAAATGGGCGGCGGTGCCATGGGACCGGCGACCGAAGCAGATCTCGAACAGGTTCGGCGCCAATGTGTTTTCACCACGCATACGCCGGTTCCGGCAGGCCATGATCGCTTCTCAACCGAACAGAGCATTCGGATTCTCGGATCGGAGCGGACTGCGAGCCTGGAACGGCATGGTTGTTTTCGCGATGGATTGCTGAACATGACTTATCTTGCCCTGCATTTCTCGCACTATGCCAATGGCGTGGCGTTGAGGCACGGCAAGGTTTCCCGGGAGATGTTTCCGGAATTCACCATCAGTTCGATCACCAACGGTGTGCACGCGCCAACATGGATGTCACGGCATTTCCAGCAGATGCTGGACGAGCATATCCCGGAGTGGAGACGGGATCATCTTTTCCTGCGCAACGTGATCGAATTGCCGGAGAACGAGATTCTATCCGCTCACGCGCGCGCCAAGGACGAGTTGCTGGCAGAGGTGGCTTCGCGCACCGGAGTGGTGCTGAATCCCCGGGTGCTGACGCTGGGATTCGCGCGGCGCGCGGCTACCTACAAGCGCGCGACATTAATGTTTACGTTTCCAGAGCAGCTTCAGGCGATTGCGGAGCGGGCTGGCGGGTTGCAGATTCTCTACGCCGGCAAGGCGCATCCACAGGATGAGCCGGGAAAGGCGCTGGTGCGGAAAGTTGTGGAAGATGCGGCGCGGCTCTGCAACGATGCGCTGCGCATTGTCTACCTGGAGAACTATGCCTGGGACCTGGGCGCGCTGTTGACGGCGGGCGTGGATGTCTGGGTGAACACGCCGCGGCGTCCCTATGAAGCTTCGGGCACCAGCGGAATGAAGGCGGCGCTGAACGGAGTTCCCAGTCTGTCAATTCTGGATGGATGGTGGATCGAGGGCTGCATTGAAGGCGCAACCGGATGGGCGATTGAAGACGGGGCCAACGATGAGGAGGAAGCGGCAGCGTTCTATCGCAAGCTGGAAACGGCGGTGGTGCCGTTGTACAAGTCCGAACCCGAACAGTGGGCACGACTGATGCGCACGACGCTGGCCTTCAACGGTTCATTCTTCAATACGGACCGGATGGTAAAGCAGTACATGCGCAATGCCTACTATCCGACCCAGCTTCCCGAGCCTGCCAGCGTTGAGGAAGCCACCTTCGCCGACTGAGGAACCCGCGGTTCAACGTTTCACTCATCGCTCTTCAAATTTCTCTGCGCTGTTTTGCGTAACTCCTCTGCCTCTGAGAGGAGAATGGCATTTCAGGGTTTCGCAATTGCACCATGCCAGAACCGACAGGCGGGCGGTTGGCTCCAGATTCGTGTCATGATCGGACTGCGATGCTGACTGCGCTTGCTGTTGCTTCCCTGGCGGCCTGGATTTATCTGGCGGGGTTCCGGGGCCGGTTCTGGCGATCGGGTCCGGTGCTGCGCACAGATGAGCCTTCGGGCCGCGCGAAGGTGACGGCGATTGTACCGGCGCGCAATGAAGCGGAGCACGTTGCACGAAGCCTGAGATCGCTGCTTGCGCAGGATTACGCCGGCGAGCTGGCGATTCTCCTGGTGGATGACGACAGCGCTGACGGGACCGCGCGGATTGCGCACTCGATCGCAATGTCAGCCGGTGGCGCGCGGCTGAGGATGATTCGCGGCACGCCACTGCCGCAGGGATGGAGCGGTAAGCTATGGGCGGTGCACCAGGGACTGGCCGACGTGAAAGCGCGCGACGCGGATTTTGTGCTGCTGACCGATGCTGATATCGAGCATGCGCCAGGGCATCTGGCGGCGCTGCTGGCAAAGGCGGAGCGGGAGGGGCTGGACCTGGTTTCCGAGATGGTGCGGCTGCACTGCGACACAGCGGCGGAACGTGCGCTGATTCCGGCCTTCGTCTTCTTCTTCCAGATGCTCTATCCATTTGCCTGGGTGGCCGACCAACGCAGGCCGACGGCGGGCGCGGCGGGCGGAACGATGCTGTTGCGGCGGGTGGCGCTGGATCGCGTGGAGGGCGTGAGGCGCATTCGGAGCGAATGGATCGATGACTGCGCGCTGGCCGCCGAGATCAAGCGCGCTGGCGGGCGAATCTGGCTGGGGCATGCCGAGGGCGCTGTCTCGCTGCGCGTGAACGGCTGGAGCGATGCGTGGAAGATGATTGCGCGCACAGCCTATGCGCAGCTAGACTTTTCGCTGCTGAAGCTCATGGCGTGCGTGGCGGGCATGGGGGTGGTGTATTGCGCACCGCCGCTGCTGGCGTTGTTCGGCCACGGGCCGGGGCGGCTGATGGGCGCGCTGGCCTGGGCTGCGTTGGCGGCGCTGTTTCAGCCGACGCTCAAGCGCTACCGGCGCTCTCCGGTGTGGGGGTTGACGCTGCCCTGCGTCGGCTTGTTTTACCTAGGAGCTACAGTGGCTTCGGCGGTGCTGCATTATGCGGGGCGGGGAGGCGGGTGGAAGCAAAGAGTCTATGGCACCAGGCAGAAGTCGCTCAGGACTGAAACCGACACCTGACAGAAATCTGCGCATGGGGTTGCTTTACCCAGGCGGGAAGGCTTGTAGTTTTCCGGGTTCCCGAGATTAGTTCGCAAACCAGGCGCAAAGAGTGCTGAAATCGCGTGAGGGGATATGGCGCCGGATGGGTCGTCGCTGGTGGCTTCCGCAACGGGGGACAGTTCATTCCTCGAAGTTGGCGATATCGGCTTCCGCCGCCGTTGCTCCCGGGCGTGGGTCCTAACGGTGCAGATAGAAAGGTAGCACGATCAGGGCGGCGAAGAAGGTTGCCAGCAGCATCGCCAGTGCGATGAGGGTGTACAAAAGCACCAGGCTCGGCCCTTTGGACGGCGGTTCGTTCTCTTTGCTGCCGGAGTTGAGGTTTTCCGGATCCAGCTTATCGCTAACCATCTTTACTCATACTTTAACGCGTCAACCGGGTCCAGCTGCGCGGCGCGGGTAGCCGGAGCGGTGCCGAAGATGATGCCGACCAGCGTGGCCGCGGCCAGGGCAATGATCACCGAATAGCCGGAGATGGGCAGGTCGTAGGCGGTGAAGAAGCGGATGGAAAGCGGCACGGCCAGGCCGATGATGATGCCCACCACGCCGCCGATGAGGGAGATGATGACGGCTTCGGCCAGGAACTGGAGCTTGATTTCACGGCGCGTGGCGCCCAGAGCTTTGCGGATGCCAATTTCGCGCACGCGGGAGCGCACGTTGGCGAGCATGATATTCATGATGCCCACGCCGCCGACTGCCAGCGTGACCGCCGCAACCAGCACCAGCAC
Source organism: Acidobacteriaceae bacterium (assembly GCA_030038435.1). Classification (GTDB taxonomy): domain Bacteria; phylum Acidobacteriota; class Terriglobia; order Terriglobales; family Acidobacteriaceae; genus Telmatobacter. The sequence goes on from JASHOY010000288.1 coordinate 17,543, forward strand.
CGCGGTGAGGTAGTCGGAAATGGTAGCGGCCGTGGTGAGCAGGGTTCCCATGGTCTGGGTCTTGTAGACGGAGCCGGGACGGTGGCGCGACTTAATGATGCGCACGATCTCCTTGGCGGCGTCGGGGACCTCCTGCATGTTGCGCATGGAGAAATAGATCTGCTTCACGCGGCTGGTGCCGGTGAAGTAGCGGGCCACGGTGTAAGGAATGAGGATGGTCTCGTCTTCGAGCTCCGATTCGCCGAAATCGGTCACGCTTTTACGGTAGACACCAATGATGGTGAAGGGCAAGCCGCTGATCTCGAAATTTTCTCCGACCGCCTGTTCGATGCTGCCGTAGCGCTCGATGGCGAAATCCTCGCTCACCACCGCGCACTTCAGATGGGCGATGTCATCAGATTCGTCGAAGAAGCGGCCGTCCGGCACCAGCAGGTTGCGGATAAAGCGATATTGAGGGCTGACGCCGAGCACGAGCGTGTCTTTGACCACGCCGCCGCCAAAGCTGATGGGGTCGTGCATTTCGAGGACGGGCGAGGCGTACATTACGTCAGGTAACTGATCGACAACCGCATTCTCGTCCCGGATGGTTAGGTAGTCGTTGAAATTGGCCCGCTCCGCCGGTGTTGCACCGGCACCGGAATACTCCACTTCAATGGAGTTAGTCTCGATTTTCTGAAGCTCCTGAAGAATATAGTGCTTGCCGGTGAGGCCGATGGTGACTACCAGGATGACGGAAGCCGTGCCGATGACCATGCCCAGGGCGGTAAGGGCGAAGCGGGTTTTGCTGGCGCGAAAGCTATCGAGAGCCAGTTTGAGAATCTCACTGAGCACCATAGTCTGGCGAGCGCTCATCAGTGTTTCTTCAAAACTGCTCTTGCGAGTGCGTAGTTCAGTGACGCTCATAGCTTCCTAAACTTTCAAGATGCGCCAGCCGACTCATTGGCTTCCAAAAACGGCGGCACCGCGGTTGGTCAAGGCTACTTAATAGCTTACTCGCGGAAAGACCGGCGACGGGAGATCAGGGCTACGAGCGAGTCTCTGGGAAAGTTGCCGGATTGACTCCCGATGGTTCATCACATCGTGGGCCGGCTGTGTTGTCCGGCCTGGCCCGGTACGCACTTAATGGACGCTTTGCGGGCCCATGTGGTGACATCGACGGCGATTCCCTGCATGCAGGCGCTGGGGCCGGGATGAAGCACGCCGGAAAACTCGATTCCCAGGCCGACCGGCGGCCGCTCAGCTTTGAATAGGAGGTCGTAAACCCGTCCGGTTTTGAAGTCTCTCAAGATCAGGCATCGGGATTCGATGCCGGCCTCGACGCAGCCTTCGGCGTGAACGGCATTCGCGGATGGTTGCGGGGCGGATGATGCACGGGAAAGCGCCAGCAGGGCCAGAAACAGCAGCGCCAAAACCCGCGGCGAACCTGGAGATTTGATCGGCGCCCGGAGCATGTCCAGTCCTCTCTTCTGTCTGCGATTGCGAAGATACGCCGGATGGCAGCAGGCTGCAAGCGGGAAGGCGGAACGATATCAGACCGGTCAAAAACTCCGGGAATTGGATTGGGAGCCGGCCGTTGTCGATGCGGCTGCGGGATCTTCAGAGTACAGAAAACGCCAGAGCTGCGCGAATGACTCCAGGGAGAGGCTTTCGGCGCGGGCGTGGGAGGGAATAGCGACGGCGTCGAGCGTGGCGGCTGCGGACGGAATGCCGGCGCCACGCAGATTGTTGGCCAGGGTTTTGCGTTTCTGGGCAAAGGCGGCGCGAACGAAACGGAGAAAACCCGCCTCCTCGACGCTGAGTTCGGAGAAGCGCGGGGCAAATCGCCAGCGAAAAACCGTGGAGTGGACTTTGGGCGGCGGTGAAAAAGCTGAAGGAGGCAGGGTAAAAAGGCGTTCGACAGGCCCATACATCTGGGCGGTGACGGAAAGGAGGCCGTAATCACGCGAACCCGGGAGGGCCACGACGCGATCGGCCACTTCGCGCTGCACCATGAGCACGGCATGATCGAGTGCGGCGTGGCTGGCGGCCAGCTTGAGCAGGATAGGCGAAGTAATGTAGTAGGGTAGATTGCCGGCGACGCAAATGCGGCCGCCTCCCGGGATTTCGGCGGCAGCGGCGGCGAAGTCGAAATTCAGGATGTCCTGTTCGAGTACGGTTACTCGATCGGCGGGGAATTTGTCGCGCAGGCCGGCGGCCAGTTCGCGATCCAGTTCAATGGCCAGCACGTGGCGCGCATGTGCGGCGAGTGGGCCGGTGATGGCGCCGCGGCCGGGACCGATTTCGACGACGGTGCGGGCGGAAAGATCGCCTAGCGCGGAAACGATGCGGGTGGCGGCGCCCACATCGGTGAGAAAGTTCTGGCCGAGTCTTGGCCGGGTCTTCATGGATGCTCTGATGGTAGTGGATGACCCTGCGAAGTGGCTCTTACGACGCCACTTTCATGGCCGGACTGGGTTTAAGCGGGAGGGAGGGTTCCGGCGGAAAGTTCTCTGCGCCTGGCAAACGGCAGGCGGAGGAGGCGAAGATTACCCTTTTGTGCAGCGAGGAATTCGTTGCGGGCTGTAAACTCACTGCCGGAGGGGGCGTCTACAAGAGTGATGACGGCCGGAACGACACTGCAGGCAATGGCGACGATCACGGCAAAGGAAACTGCCGCACAGGAGTTTGCAGAGGTGGTTGCGAGTCATCGTGGGCAGATTTTTCGTTTTCTTCTCGCCTCGACTCGCGACGTGGAACTGGCGGAGACACTCACCCAGGAGTGCTTCCTGAAGGCGCACCGGAACTGGGGGCGGTTTCGCGGCGAATCCAGCCCGCTAACCTGGCTGATGCGTATCGCCATCAACCTGGAAAAGGATCACTGGCGTAACCGGCGGCTGCAGTTCTGGCGCCGGACGCAGACCAACGCGGTTGACCTGGATGAAGCGAGCGAATGGCTGCCCAGCGGCGACCGCACTGCGGAGCAGCAGATGCTGGCCAAAGAACAGGTGGCGCGGGTGTGGAGGGTAGTGGACGGGTTGAGCCAGCGGCAGAGAACGGTCTTCCTGCTGCGCTATGTGGAGGAACAGGAACTGAATGAGATTGCGCGATCAACCGGATTGAGCGAGGGCACTGTAAAAGCGCACCTCTCACGTGCGCTGAGCAGGGTTCGCGCGGAGCTGAGGGAAGGAAAATGAGCTTGATAAACGAGTTTGGGAACAGGCCGGACAGCAAAAACGAGATGGAAATGCGCCACACTGCGGGCGAGGGAGCGCAGCGGGACGCGGAGTTGGATCAGGCGCTGACAGATTTCCGGGCTAACGTCCACGCATGGAGCCAAGCCGCATACAGCCGGCAGCGTGGCGTGGAATTGACGCTACGACACCGGGCTTGGCGCTTGGCGGTGGGATGGGCGATGGGATGCATACTAGTGGCCGGCGGAGTGACCGGGACATTTGTGGAGCACCAGCGCCAGCAGGAAGCGGCACGCATTGCTGCGGCGCAAAGACAGGCGCGGCAGAAGTTGGCGGAAGCACCGGAGCGGACCCAGCAGCAAGATCCAAATCTGATGGCCAAGGTGGATAGCGACATCTCGCAGGAGGTGCCCAGCGCCATGGAGCCGCTGGCCCAGATGATGGAAGGCGGAGAATCCCAATAATGGGCCAGACACGAAGTTCGGGCAAACCCGTTGGGAATGGAGGGAAGGGGATGAAAGTACGAATGGGAATACGGTTGATTTTTGCAGCATTGACAATTACCGGAATGTTGATGACGGCGCCGGCGTCCGATGCACAGGGCCCTGGCGGCGGGCCGGGGATGGGACAGGGATTCGTTGCCCATCGGCCGCCATTTGAACGTGCCTTCCGGTTTCATGGAGGACGCTTCTGGGACAATCCCAGGATCGCGGCAGTGCTGAAGATTACACCCGATCAGCAGAAGACGATGGATGGCATCTGGTACACCCACCGCCAAAAGCTGATCCAGTTGCAGGCGGACCTGCAGGAGGCGGAGCTGGGCATGGAGCCGCTGATGAATGCTGATCAGCCCAATCAGGCGGCGATCGAGGCCCAGATCGACAAGGTAGTGGACGCGCGCGGGGCGCTGGAAAAGGCGAATTCGAACTTTCTCCTCGATCTGCGCATGAAGCTGACGCCCGACCAGTGGAAACAGATCAAGAACTTCCGCTCTGAGCAGGGGATGCACAGGATGCATCAGACCTGGGGCGCCGGTGGTGGACAGAGAATGCATATGCACGGCCCTGGAGGGCCGGGTGCCAGGCCGACGCCGCAGGGGGCGCCACCTCCACCGAACGGGAGCCCCGATTCAGGGACAGGGGCTGCGCCCCCGCAATAAACCGGATGAAGAGCTGAGCGGCAAGCGGATGGACGCCCGACAGCTTTAAAGCGGAGAACGGAATTCAGGAGTTTCAGGCAGAGAGCAGATACAGTTACTGTGAATACCGATTGGCGGCAGCGGGCGATCCCACTGCCGCCGTTTTTGTGCACGGGGCCAGGGCAGTGCGACCGGTTGCGGCTGAAGAGGGCGGCAGGGCCGTGGCACGGGGCAACCGTGGCGCAATTCGAAACAGTTTTGTGAAGCGAATCAAGACAGCGGCTGAAGCGGGTTGGGACAGGCATTGATCAGGTTTCGCACAGAGTGCCGGGAAGTGAAGCATAAGCCCCGCGGAAAGGGCGATAAAAAATGACTAAAGTTATTTTCCCCGTTTCCGATGATCTGGGTGGATGCAGAAAGGCCCATCCGGAATCAGCTTCAAGCTCCGGCAGCACCATCGATGCACCGGCTGGAGAGGGCAAGGACAAAGGCATCCAAGAAGGAGTGTTGTCCCATGGCCCTCGGAGTTTTGAATAATCTTTCAGCGATTTACGCAGAGAACAATCTGAACAACACCAACAACAGCCTGCAGACGGTATTGCAGCAGTTGTCTTCGGGGTCACGGATCAACTCCGGAGCCGATGATGCGGCAGGTCTTTCGCTGGTGAACGGGCTGGCGGCGAACTCGGCGGCGCTGACCCAGTCGGAGACCAATGCGACGGAGGGAGTGGGTTTGCTGCAGGTGGCGGACGGAGCGCTGTCGCAGGTGACGAACCTGCTGGACCGCGCGGTGACGCTGGCCACTGAGGCCTCCAACGGCACCCTGAACAGCACCCAGGCGGCAGCCGCCAATCAGGAGTACCAATCGATCCTGTCGGAAATCAACAACATCGGATCGACGACGACCTTCAACCAGCAACAGGTGTTCAATGACCAGAAGGTCGCGATCTATACGGGTGACTCGTCGACCACAGGCTCGTCGATCGACGAACTGTATCTGCGTTCGCTCTCCGAGTCAACAGTTGGCGACTCGGGCGGGGTCATGTCTTACAGCAGCGGTCAAAGCAGCGTGTTCCTGAATCTCTCCAGCGCCACTCAGAACGCGCAGTCCACCGATACGCTGAACGCGAGCGGCACCTCCACGATCAACGTGAACTACCTGGTAAGGGGTGCCGACGGACAGTCGACTTCGGCCTCAACGTCGATCACCGTGGGTACGGGCACCAACTATGCGAACACCGCCGATGGCCTGATCAGCGCCATCAACAACGCAGGTCTCGGACTTTCGGCCACTTTCACCACCCAGGCGCAGGCGGGCGTTGCCGGAGGCGGGACAGAGACCGGCATTCAGATTTCCGGCGGGGCCATTTCGGTCGGCGTCGACCCCAGCGCGTCGGCAACCAGCGGAACGCTGAACCCCAGCGAGATCACCACGGACCAGCTCACCATCGGGCAGACCATCGACGTTATGGTGGGAGGCACGACTGCCGCGTCGGTCACCATTGACTCGACCAACAATACGCTGGCCGACCTTGCCGCTGCGATCAACAGCGCCAACGGCGGAGTGACCGCAAACGTGGTCTACAACAGCCAGGGCGTGGCCACTAGCCTGCAGCTTGCCGATTCGGAGGGAACCGGCGGAGCGCTGACGGTCACCACTACGCCGCCCAGCGTCAGCTCCAATGCCGCGGTGACATTCACGGCCGGCCAGGTGGGGCAGGGAGGCGTTCAGGGAACGGCTACCC
>JASHOY010000289.1 GCA_030038435.1 Acidobacteriaceae bacterium
AGCTTGCCGATCGCACCCGACTCCAGCAGCTCCTTGGCCTTGATGTAGAGCATCGAGCTCACCCGCTGGCTGCCGATCTCGATGATCCGGTTCGTCGCCCGCGCTGTCTCAATCATGACCGGCCCGTCGGAGTAGAGATGGATCATCGGCTTCTCACAGTAGACGTCCTTGCCCGCCTTCATCGCATCCACCGACGCTTGCATGTGCCAGTGGTCCGGGGTGGCCACCAGCACCGCATCCACATCCGTCCGCGCCAGAATCTCGCGATAGTCGCGCGTGGTGAAAACATCGCGCCCCCAGACTTCCTTGCAGTGCTCCAGCCGTCCGTCATAGCAGTCCGCCACGGCCACCAGCTTCACTTCCGGCACCTGCACCGCCTGTCCGGTGTCGAACTGCCCCTGGCCGCCGGCGCCGATCAGCGCAAGCTGAATGTGATCGTTCGCCGCCACCGGCGCCGCCGGCTCCGTCTGCGCCTCAGCCAGCGCATATACATTCGCAGCCAGCATCGACCCCGCCGACGCCGCGCCTGCAGCCTTCAAAAACGTTCTGCGATTCAACTCGCCCATTTTGCGCGTCCCTCCGACCGCTGAAATTTTGCCGCTTACAACAATACACGCGCGATTTGCCGTCTTGAATCTCCCAGCGATTGTCCCTGCCCCCGCGCGCCATTTAGCATTCCCCTTGTGCCAGCCCTGGATACACCAGTCATGTACGTGCGCGGTGTCGGCCCGCGCGTAGCCGAGCTTCTCGCCGCCAAGGGCATCCAGACCGCCGGCGACCTGCTTTACCATCTTCCCTTCCGTTACGAAGATCGCCAGAACCCGCGCAGCATCGACGAGCTGCAGCCCGGTGAAACTGCCAGCGTCATCGCCGAAGTCCGTGGATCGGCCCTCTTGCGCACGCGCAGGATGCCGCTCTTTGAGCTCACCATCGGCCAGGGCCGGCGGGCCCTGAAATGCATCTGGTTCAACGCCCGCTATCTGGAGGGCAAATTCCATCCCGGCCAGACCGTCGCCGTCTACGGCCGACTCGAGCCTTCGCGTTCCTCAAGCAACTTGAAAATGATCCAGCCGCAGTACGAGGCGCTGCCTGACGAATCCGCCGACGCCGAAACCCGCCTTCTCGAAGTCGGCCGCATCACCCCCGTCTACGAGTCGCTCGGCGGCAGCCGCCTGGCCTCGCGCTGGCAGCGTAAGACCATCTTTAATCTCCTCGAATCCCTGCGTGGATGCGTTTCCGAATGCCTTCCCCAGGCCATGCTCAACCGCCTCGATCTCCCCGGCCGTGAAGCCGCGCTGCGCGAAGTCCATTTTCCGCCTGAAGGCACGCCCTTTGCGCAACTGCAGGGCTTTGCCACGCCCGCTCACCGCCGCCTCATCTTCGAAGAGCTTTTCTTCCTCGAGCTGGGTCTGGAGCTCAAGCGCCGCCGCATGCGCGAGCGCGCGGGCATCGCCTTTGCCACCACCGACCGCGTCCGCGAAGCCCTCCGCGAAGTCCTTCCCTTCCATCCCACCGCCGCGCAAAAACGCACCCTCGGCGAAATCGTCGCCGACATGCGCCAGCCCAGTCCCATGCGCCGCCTGCTCCAGGGCGACGTCGGCTCGGGCAAAACCATCGTCGCCTTCCAGGCCATGCTCGTGGCCATGGAAAACGGCTACCAGGCCGCACTCATGGCGCCCACTGAAATCCTGGCCACGCAACATTTCCTGGCTGCGCGCAAGCTCCTCGAGCGCTCCTCGCGCAAGCCGCGCGTGGTCCTCCTCACCGGCTCGCTCGACGACGACCGCAAGCGCTCCATCCGCGGCCTTATCAACCGCGGTGAAGCGCAGCTGGTCATCGGCACCCACGCCCTCATCGAAGAAAAAGTGGAATTCGACCGCCTCGGCCTGGTAGTCGTCGACGAGCAGCACCGCTTCGGCGTCCTGCAGCGCTTCAAGCTGATGAAGAAGCCCAACCAACCCGAACCCGATGTCCTGGTCATGACCGCTACGCCGATTCCCCGCACGCTGGCACTCTCGCTCTACGGCGATCTCGACCTCAGCGTCCTCGATGAGCTCCCCCCCGGCCGCATTCCCATCGTCACCCGCCGCGTCGCCGGCGAGCGCACCCAGGAAGTCTGGAACTTCGTCCGCAAACAGGTCGCACTCGGCCGCCAGGCCTACATCGTCTACCCCGTCATCGAAGGCAGTAAGGAGGATCAGCCGGAACGAGATTTCTACCTTGATGAGGCCGAAGACGGGCTTGCGCCCCACGTGTCTGTGGCTCGAAAGATTGCACGAAGGAGCAAGGGAGCGGAGCTCTTTCCCGAGGCGGTGCAGGAATCCTATCCAGCATCGAAATCCGGCCTCAAATCCGCCACCGAAATGTACGAGAAACTTCGCGCCGGCCCGCTTGCCGGTCTTCGCATCGGCCTGCTCCATGGCCGCCTCGATGCCGACGACAAAGACGTCATTATGCGTCGCTTCCAGCGCGGAGAAATCGATGTCCTGGTCGCCACCACGGTCATCGAAGTCGGCGTCGACGTCCCCAACGCCAACGTCATGGTCATTGAGCACGCCGAGCGCTTCGGTCTCGCCCAGCTTCACCAGTTGCGCGGGCGCGTCGGCCGCGGCGCCGCCAAAAGCTATTGCCTCCTGCTCACCGGAGACCGCGTATCCCCCCTCGGCGAAGAGCGCCTCAACGCCATGGTACGCACCCGGGATGGCTTCGAGCTCGCCGAGCTCGACCTCGCCCAGCGCGGGCCAGGGGAATTCTTCGGCACCCGCCAGGCCGGCCTGCCCGAATTCCGCGTCGCCAACCTGGTCCGGGACCGTAAATCACTCGAACTGGCCAAGCAGGAAGCCGCGCGCTTCGCCGCCACTTCCGGCGCCGAAGCCACGGAGGGCGAGCGCGCCCAGGTCCGCGCCCAGCTCAAAGACGCCTGGCAGCGCCGCTACGGCCTCGTCGAAGCCGGCTGAACCTGCCGCCCGGGTGTCCCTCCTGCCCTACACAAACTCCGTTCCTTTCCCGCTCTCCAACGCTCCAACCGGAAAGGTCTGTATCTCCAGATCCATGCTGGCAATCTCGGTCCCGCAGCTCTCTCGCTGGGTGCGCGTACACTGGCAAAGCTCCGTAAGCCGCCTGTGCCCCAGCGGGCTCAGCTCCACTCCCGCGGCAATCAGTATGCTGTAAATGTCCAGGCAGGCCTGCCGCTCAAACTCAAAGAGCATATTGACTAGCCCTGAATCCGAGGCGCCCCGGCTCAGCACCCATCCCCCGCAGCCCAGTATCGCCCCCGTCAGCATCCGCACCAGCCGTGACGGTTCCTCGCTGGAGACGGCCTTCAATTGCATCGCCCAGGGGATGCTTTCCGGGAATTTGCTGCTCATTTCCTGCGCGGCTCGTCTCACATCCCACTTATCGGAGGCCCACAATCCAACGTTATGCGTGTACCGCAGTCGAACGCAGCCTGCCTCGCTTTGACACATTGTCCCGCAAGGCCCTTAAATACCCCTGTTTCGCCGGCTTGCAATCCCGAAGAATCCCTCCTGCCGGCCGCAGATTTCCACCAGCGGCGGCACCGGTACCGGTTTGGTCAACAGCCTGGACAACAACCTGGACCCGGCAGTGCCTTCGGCGTCCCTTTCCCAAGCGAAGCCACCGCTGCGCCCATCTGCCCAGCCTCAATCTGGTATTCTCAAGGCGACTACGACTCGTTTTCCGCCAGAGGAGTGTCGTGCCAAGCCGCAAAGAGATTCAGTGGTCACAGCTGAAGGTGGGTAGCTTGGTCCTCGTGGCCCTGGCGGCCTTGGTCTTTATCATCTTTCGCATGTCCGCCACCACCGGCGGACTGTTCGCCAAGAACATCAATCTTATCTGCTATTTCAATAACGCCTCCGGCCTTGCCCCCGGCGCCCCCGTGACCCTCGAAGGGGTGACCATCGGCAACGTCAAAAGCATCGTGGTAAGTCCCGGCCATAATCCCACCCCCGTCAAAGTCACCATGACCGTCGACGAGAAGGACCTGAACGGTCTCCACACCGACTCTCTGGCCACCATCACCCAGGCCGGTGTCCTCGGCAACAGCTACGTCGATATCGATTCCACCCACGCCACCGGCCCGCCCCCGGTCAACGGAACCATCCTCAAAGCTTCCGGCTCACCAACCCTGCAGGATGTCATTGGCGGCGCCAATAGCTCCGTAACCCAAATCAACGGTCTGCTGAAGAAAGTCGACATTCTCATCGACGCTCTCAACAGCAATCACGGCACCGTCGGCCGTCTCATCAACAACAAGCAGGTCGGCGACAAATTTGCCCAGACCGTCGACAATCTCGAAGCCATCACCGCGGAGGTCCGCGACGGCAAAGGCACCCTTGGCAGACTCCTCACCGACGACACCATTTACAACCGCGCCAATGATGCCGTCTCCCATCTGGACAGAGTCAGCGCTGCGCTGGACAGCGGCAAAGGCACTGCGGGCAAGTTCATCAACGACCCCGACCTTTACAACCGCTTCAATGATGTCGCCAAGAACACCGACGATCTGCTCAAGCAGATCAACTCCGGAAAAGGCGCCCTCGGCGAGGCAGTCAAAGACCCGGCCTTCGCCAAGAAACTCAACGACTCCCTCGCCCAGCTCGACAACCTCCTCGCCGGCCTCAATGCCGGCCAGGGCACCATCGGCCAGGCGCTTAAGAACCGCAGCCTCTACGACCACCTCGACCAGACCTCTGCCCAGGCCGAGGAGTTGATCCGGAGCATTCGCGAAAACCCCAAAAAATATCTGGTCATCCGCTTAAAACTCTTCTAGCCGCCGGGATTTCCGCTGCGGGCCGGCGAGATTGCATGCTCTTCCCTGCTTACCCGCTGACCACGTCTTTCTGAGTGCCGGAGCCTCCGGCCTTCCACTTTCACGGGGCCAAAAACTATCGCCTAAGGGCTGGAGTCCTGGTTTTGGCGGGCCCTAATTGGGTTTATGCTTATGGCGACAGGTTTGTTATGACCGACGAATACCCAAGTGAGGAGAACTCGAAGGAACCAGAAGTACTACCCGCGCCCCTTCCCGGAGGTGTCTCGAAAACCGCGGATTCCGCGGCTGTTGCAGGCGATGATGCGCTGAATTCCCCCGGGAACGAAGAGATTTCCCAGGAGCACGAAATTGTACTTCCGCCAATCGATCTGAGCCTGAGCGTAGAATCTGCCGCAGAAGAACAGCAGACCACGGCGTTGCCCTACCCGGTAGTCGGATTTGGCGCCTCTGCCGGTGGCCTGCAGGCATTCAGGGAGGTTCTGGAAAACCTCGATCCCGAAACGGGGATGTCTTTCGTCCTGGTCACGCATCTGGCCCCCGACCAGAGAAGCTTTCTCTCCGAAATCGTCGAGCGCTATACCCAGATGCCGGTTCTTTCCGTCGAGAACGGCCAGCGGCCACTCGCCAATCATCTTTACGTGCTGCAGCCGAACCAGTTCCTCAGCTTGCGCGGAGGGCTGTTTAGCGTCGAAATCCGGCCGGC
>JASHOY010000290.1 GCA_030038435.1 Acidobacteriaceae bacterium
CAGCGCGTGAACGCGCCTTCGACCAGGACGCGGACGTGCGGTTTCGCATCAAGCATGACGTTCCCGTGTTCAACCGCCCCTTCCGCGACGTAGCGCGAGAGTATCTGTTGACGCAGGAAGCGCGGGCGAAACGTGGAGAGATCAGCGCCGCACGACCTAAGAAACTCCGTGCCGTGATTGAAGGCACTTTAGATCGATATGCAGGTTCCACGCAGGTCCATCTTATCGGCGACGAACGCTGGGGCGGCTATCCGGCTTGGCGGCGGGAGAATGGTGCGGGGCGCAACCGGCGCAATGGCGTTCGGGAAGTTACCGATGAGATGGCGCAAACTTTCGCAGACCACGAATCCGCACGGCGCACCAAGGTCCAGCACACCAAACGCATCCGGGTATTGAAGCCGATTGCAGTCAAACCGCAGAACGCTCGTGCGGTTCCCTTCATCAGCGATTCCACCATCCGCTTCGAGATGTCCATCTTCGGAGCGATCATGAACTATGCGGTGAAGAAACGCTATGTTCCTGCAAGCCAGCGCTTCGATGAGCGCCCGAAGCTCAAGACAATGCGGCGCGACGAGTTCACGCTGGAGGAGTACCGCAAACTCCACACGGTTGGACGCAAATGGATTGCCGAGACCAATAAGCCTTCAAGCGTTTGGTCTCGTACCGTCACCTACAACATGATTCTGATTGCCTGCAACACGGGTATGAGACCAGCGGAGATGAAGAATCTGCGCTGGCGCGACATCATGCCCGCGAAAGACCGAGAGGGGCGCGAGATCGTTGTCTTGTTCGTGCAGGGCAAGGGCAAATCCCGCAAGCTGGTTGCACCTAAAAGCGTTGGAGACTATTTGGAGCGCATCCGCACAATCTCCAAAGCCACGGCACCGGACGACAGGGTGTTCACCACCATCACGGGCCAGCCTGCAAAGATGCTGTACAGTTCCTTGATTGCCGATCTTCTGAACGAAGCGAATCTGCGCGAAGGCACGCAGGGCGTGCCGCGCTCGACCTATTGTTTCCGGCATACCTACGCCACGCTCCGCTTGCAGGAAGGCGTGGACGTGTATTTCCTTGCCGAGCAAATGGGAACTTCCGTCCACATGATTGAGCAGCACTACGGGCATGTGAATACGATCAAGCACGCGGACCGCGTGTTGCAGGGCATGACGGGATGGGAGATGCCGCAGCCGGACGACAACAAGGCCAAGGCGTCGAAAGCGGCGGAGACACACGACAAAGACAAACGAGGTCAGCGCCACAGGCCGCGCTGACCGGCCCCCCCGAAGCCGTTTTTTGCCGGAGCCGCTGGCGGAGGCTGGCGTAGGGAGACAATCGTCCCGAGGTCCGGCCCGGACCGTACTTCATTGTTTTGATTTGCCGCTGCCCCGCCGGGGCGTTCTTAGCGGCAAATCCGTGCGCACGAGCCGCCGCTGGCGGCTGTCCTCCGTGCGCTCATTGTGGGCCTTCCTCAACCGCGCCGTTGAGATTCCCAGCACGTCACTTCGCTAATGCGTAGCGGCCAATACCGAGATGCGCGCCACACGGATTTGATTCTCGCGCTTGCGGGTTTGGGCAATGTCGTAAGACGACTGCATACGCATCAACGTGTCCATCTTTACTCCAAAGGCTTTCTCCATGCGCAGCGCCATATCCCCGGAGAGGTCGGCCTTGCCATTGAGCAAACTGGATAACGTAGGCCGCGAGACGCGTAACGCTATCGCCGCCGCCGTTACCGTCAAGCCTGCGGCCTCGATAATCTCTGTCCGAATGAAATCCCCAGGATGGGGCGGATTCTTCATGGGCATCGTCTCTTCTCCTTTGGCCTAGTGGTAGTCCTCTAAGTTCACATCGCAAATCTCGCGTTCGGCTGTGTCGATACGAAAGGTCAACCGCTGATTGGCCGTAACACTGAGGCTCCATGTGCCCTTGCGGTCGCCCGTCAAGGTATGCGCCTTCCAAGTGGGCAGCATCCGCAATTCTTCCGGGTCTTCCATGTCGTCCAGGAAGGCAAGCATCTTGCGGAGCTTGTCCACCGTATCGGTAGGCACGCCCTTGGTGGCGTCGTCCGCGTAGAGCTTCTTCAAACCTTTATGGACGAAGTTTCGTATCCTCACCTGAACCACTGTAGCCTGTAGCCTAACACTTGTCAACTCGCGGGATAGACGTTTCCATATCTTTCGGGAAGGATGCTCCGCCCTTCCCGCGCTGCAACCGCCCATAGTGCAGGGCGTTTTCCGCTTCCCATCCATGCGGGGCCTGTGTCCTGCCCCGCAACGCCCGCCCCTCTAAAAGCCATGCGGAAGTTGACCGAAATTTCTTCTTTCATCAAGTGCCCCCGCTTCATGCGGCTTTATGGCAGAGCCGGTCGGAACCCGTCAATGCTCTCCGCTGCGCTTCGATGAACGCGCAAAAAGACGCCCGGCATTGACCGAACCCGCCTCGTCTCCGCCCGCCGCTGAAAGACATGAAGCGGGGGCACTCAACGAAAGAAATTTGGTTTGGGTGCTCTTGCTCACGCACGCCAATCGGCCCCACGGGGCCACAGCAGGAGCAGAGCTATGACTTCCACTATCAGTATCGCCACTACGAACAATGCCGCGCCGCACAGGAAAAATGCGGCGCAGCGGAACCGCAGCGATTCTCCGTACCAACAGCGCACCACGCAGCGCGACAACCCTACACAGCTACTCATCAAGCAAGCCGTGGATTACCTCATCCAGCAACTTGAAGCAGGCAAGAGTGAAACCCTGACCGCGTATCTGAACGCAATGGCCCGCTTCCATTCCTACAGTTTCGGAAACATTTTGCAGATAGCCAGACAGCGCCCGACAGCCACGCGCGTGGCGGGCAATGGGCGAGGCGCGCTTGCCGGAGCTGCGCGCCGAGTTCGAGAGACGTGTGGAACGCCAGGAACTGATCGAAGTCGAGCGCAGGCCCGGATCGGCGGGCCGAGCGTTTACAACCCGCGAAATGCAAGGCTACGAGCGCGAACTGATCGAGCGTATGAAGATGGGCCACGGCAACCATGTAGTGCTGACCGACGGCAGCGTGCGAGCGCAGACGATGGAGCAGCATTCGCACTTGAGCGTGAGCCAGAGGCACGCGGTCGAAGATGTGCTGACGAGCCGCGACCGCATGATGGCGCTTGAGGGCGTAGCCGGAGCCGGGAAAACAACTTCGCTTGCCGCTGTCCGTGAAGCCGCCCAGCGTGCTGGCTACGAGGTCGAAGGACTCGCGCCGACATCGCGGGCCGCGCAGAAACTGGCCGAAGCCGGGATCGAGGCACAAACCTTGCAGCGGCACCTTGCGCGAGGCGAGCAGCAGGACGACGGACAGAAACGGCTCTATGTGGTAGATGAATCGAGCATGGCGAGCACGCGGCAGATGCACACGTTCGTAGAGCGACTAAAGGAAAATGATCGAGTTCTCTTTGTCGGCGACGTGCGCCAACACGAGGCTGTCGAAGCCGGACGGCCTTATGCGCAGTTGCAGGAAGCGGGAATGCGCACGGCCAGACTGGATGAGATTATCCGGCAGAAAGACCCGGCGTTGAAAGAAGCCGTCGAACAGCTTGCGCGCGGCGAAGTGAAACAGGCTATCTCAAATCTCGACGGCCAGGGCCGGGTGCATGAGATCGGCGACCGCGAGCAGCGCATCAACGAAATCGCCCGCGAGTACGCGTGCTCGCCGGAGCGGACCTTAGTTGTGTCGCCGGACAAC
>JASHOY010000291.1 GCA_030038435.1 Acidobacteriaceae bacterium
TCATGTCAGAAGACGTGATCGGATACGAGATCGGATACCGCCGCATGCTAGGCAACAAACTTTATGCTTCACTTTCCTCTTTCTGGAACCAATACAGCCGGCTGCAGAGCTTCAGTGCGCCCATGGTGACCACGGCCGGCGGAAAAACCGTCATCAGTCTCCAGTACCAGAATCAGATTTCGGGCTCGACGGCGGGCGCGGAACTGGCCACAGAAGCGCAGATTGCGCCGTGGTGGTGGCTCAACGCAAACTACTCTTACCTCAACTCCGCTTTCACTGCCAACGGACCTACTTCAAACATCAGTTCGTCGGGCTCGGTGCAAACCTACGATGGATCGAGCCCCAGGCACATGGTCGGCGTGCAATCCATGTTCGATCTTCCCTGGCACATTCACTTTGACCAGACTTACCGCTTCGCAAGCGCTCTCCCGGCCCAGAAGGTTCCCGCCTATCAGACCATGGACGCGCATCTTGACAAGGCCTTCGGACGCAACTTTTCGCTCGAGATGGTGGGCCAGAATCTCTTTCAGAACCGCCATTATGAATGGGGCACCGGAGACCCCAACCAGCCACCCATCGGCATTTACCGCGCCGCATATCTTCGGCTGGTCTTCCACACCGGCGCCATGGCCGGCAACTGATCGCAGCAATGTGTCTCCGGCCATGGCGCAGTTTACGGATCTAAACGTCGAGCCGGTTGGAAGCGGCAACGCGGCTGTACCAGAACCCTGAATCCTTGATGATGCGCTCCTGGCTTCGAAAGTCTGTATAGATGAGGCCGTAGCGCTCCGTGTAGCCTTCGGCCCATTGGAAATTGTCGAGCAGGCTCCAGGCATGATAGGCGCGGACATTTGCGCCCTCTGCTATGGCGCGGGCAAGTTCCGCAAGCACCTGGCGGTACCACTGAATTCGCCGCGTGTCCGGTATGCGGCCATTGTCTTTGCCGGAAGGCGCGTCGAGATAACCACAGCCGCTCTCGGTGATCTCGATGATGGGATGGTTGTACTCCTTCGAGATCTGGGTGACCAGATCGTAGATTCCACGCGGCCACAGTTCCAGGCCGGATTCCGTCAGCGGACCTTCGGTGGGCATGGTGGCGCGAATCCCGGTATAGGGATCGCGGGCGCATCCGCTGTCGGACTCGATCTCGGTTCCGCTGAAGCCGCCGCCCACGCAATGCGCGTTGCTCGCATCGGAGACGATGCGTCGTGTGTAGAAATGAAAGCCTACCCAGTCCAGCGGCGCGTACAGAATCTTCTCGTCGCCCGGTTTGTAGCCCATGATCTCGTACGGGGTTTCACCGACAAAGGCCTTGGGATAGCGTCCTTTCATCGCGGCTTCCAGAAAGAACACGTTGTTCATGGTGTGGTAACGCGCGGCGGCGGCGCGATCAGCCGCGGAATCTGTCCGGGGATATGCGGGAGCCATCTCGTATGCGCTTCCCACCGTGGCTTGCGAAGACGCCGCTTTAAGCGAACGATGCGCTTCACCTTGCGCCAGCGCCAGGGTGTGAGCCGCCTTCAGGAAGTCGGGAAAGCTGGTGCGGCAAGGCGGAAAAGCCCCCGCCGCATATCCCATGAAGGCGATGGCCCAGGGCATATTGAATGGCGCCCAGACGGTGATGCGGTCGCCGAGGTGCCGGGCAAGAATTCCCGCATAGTCCGCAAAATAACCGGCGAGATCGCGATTGGGCCACCCCCCGCGATCTTCGAGGGCCTGCGGCAGATCCCAGTGGTACATGGTGCACCAGGGGCGAATCCCTGCTGCAAGCAGCGCGTCCGCCAACCGGCTGTAGTGGTCGATCCCTTTCATGTTGGGCGCGCCCACGCCGGATGGCTGAATGCGAGGCCAGGAGATGGAGAAGCGATAGCTTTTCAGGTTGAGGCGTTTGGCCAGCGCGATGTCCTGCGGATAGCGATGATACTGATCGCAGGCAACGTCGCCGGTTACGCTGCCCCGCACTTTGCCCGGCGTATGTGTGAACCGGTCCCAGATCGATTCACCTTTGCCGCCTTCGTTCCAGGCGCCTTCCACCTGGTAAGAAGCCGTCGCCGCGCCCCAGATAAAGCCCTCGGGAAATCGTGCACGCTCAATTTCTGCTTCCGGCACGGAGCCTGGCATCGCCGACTGCGGGATTAGGCCGGGAATATCCGCCGGGACCGGGTAAGCCGCGGCAGCAATTTTGTTTTCAACCAGGGTAGCTCCGGCGGCTGCGACCGCAGAGCGAGACAAAAATGCCCTTCGATTCATATCGAAGAGATTGCCTCGGAGAAGCAACCAATGTCCAATGAATCATTGGATACATTTTGATAACTTTTAGTTATGAGCTTGGATCTCGATGATTTGCGTTCCTTCCTGATTCTTTCCGAGCAGCTCCACTTCCGCCGCGCCGCCGAGGTTCTGCATATTTCGCAGCCTGCCCTGAGTAAGCAGATTCGCCGTTTGGAAGAGCATCTGGGCGGCGAACTGCTGATCCGCCGCTCTCGCGGGCTGCATCTGACCACGGCCGGCGAGGTGCTGGTGCAACACGCGCGAAAGATCATTGCCGATTCCTCATCGGCGGAACGGATCACTCGTCTGGCCCTGAAAGGCGAGGCCGGGACGCTGCGCGTTGGCTTCGGAATTGCCGTCCTCGCACGTGGATTGCCCAATCTCATGCTGCGCTTCAGAAAGCGATTTCCGAACGTGGACTTATCGGTGCGCAATATGTCCACCGCGGACCAGCTTCAGGCATTGAGTGAAAGAAGCATCGACATCGGCTTTGTGCGCTTACCGGTTCGCACTGAGAACATCGAGACCATCCCGGTAGTGAAGGAGCGGCTCATGATCGTGCTGAGCGAGCATTCCATTCACGATGCGAAGAAAGGGTTGGCCGCCCTGAGCCGTGCGCCATTCATCCTACCCTGCCGCGCAGACTCGGCCAGCTTCTATGATCACGTCTTTCGTACCTGCCGGGCGGCGGGATTTATGCCTACGGTAGTCCAGGAGACGGATGTGTTTTTCACCGCACTGAATCTGGTGCGCGCCGGCCTGGGAGTGAGCATTGCGCCGAGCGCCGTGGAGCTGATGCGCGTGCCGCAGATACGATTTGCGGAAACCAGAGTTCCCGAAGGGGAATGGAACATCGGCATTGCGTGGAATCGACAGCGCCCGCGCTCGGTCCTGGTTGAGCACTTCGTAAAGATGGCTCGCAGGGAGCTTTCATCCTCTGTCCGATGAATGCTGCCTGAACATCGCTCCCTCATTCCGGTTTCCCTGCACCGCAATTTCTTCAGAGATCCGCAGCGGGGATGCTGATGGTAAAAGTGCTGCCTGCTCCCAGGCTGCTCTCCACAGTGATTTCGCCCCCCATCAACAGACAGAGCCGCTGACTGATGGCAAGTCCCAGGCCAGTGCCGCCGTGGCGCCGTGTCACCGAGGAGTCGACTTGCGAAAAGGGGCGGAAAAGGCGGTTCAGGTCGTCGCGCTCGATCCCGATTCCAGTGTCCTGCACCTTCCAGCAGATGTGATCTCTTCCTTGCTTGCGGCAGCGTGAGACCGACAGAGTTATGGTTCCATTTTCCGTGAATTTGCAAGCATTGCTGAGCAGGTTGAGCAGACTCTGCCGGAACTTCACCGGATCGACAGAAACCATGCCGACGATGCCGTTTCGCTCCACCACAAACCGGTTCCCGCCGCGGCTGGCCAGCGGCTCGATAGTGGCAATCACCGGGTCCATCAAGGCATCGATCTCGCACGTTTCCAGGCGCAGCTCCAGGGCGCCGGCTTCAATCTTGGAAATATCTAGGATGTCATTGACCAGGGCCAGCAGGTGCCGCCCCGCCGACTGGATCCTCTGCAGGTCCCGGGCGCAAGAGGAGAGTCCCAGCTCTTCGGCATCCTCTCCCAGCATCTCGCTGTAGCCGAGAATGGCGTTGAGCGGGGTGCGTAATTCGTGGCTCATGTTGGCCAGGAAGGCGCTTTTGGCGGTGTTGGCCTCTTCGGCGGCCAGCTTGGCGTTCACCAGCGACTGCTCCATGAGTTTGCGCTCGGCGATTTCGCTTTCCAACGTCCGGGTGCGCTCGGCGACCCGCATCTCCAGCTCGTCCTGGGCGCGCTGCAGGCGGAGGTCGCGGTCGTTGATCTTCTCCATCATGGCATTGAACTGGTCAATCAGCAGCCCCGTCTCGTCGTCGAAGGTTTTGATCGCACGCAGATCGTAGCTGCCGCTGCCGGAAACCTCTCGCGCCACCCGCGTCAGGTGCAGGATGGGTTCCGAGATCATGCGTTGCAGCCTGGATGAAACCGCCAGGGCGAAGAAGGAAGCCAGGCAGAGCACCAAGGCGCTGATCAGCCCGTAACGCAGCGATCGCGCGTAAATCTCCGCGAGCCCGATGCGCAGATAGAGAGAGCCCACCAGCTCGCGATTCACGCTGACCGGAAAATAGAGCGATGCATCGCTCCACGAGAAGCGAAAACTCTCCGTGGCGTGGGGCGCCGGACAGGGGCTCAGCTCGCTGCGGTTATGGTAGCTGGCAATGGCCTCGCCGGCCAGGGTATAGAAACATGCCTGGGCCACGCGAGGCTCGGCGCGCAGGCTGTTGGCGGTCTCGCGCGCGGCGGCGGCATCGTTGAAGGTCAGTGCCGCCGAAGCGCTGTCCGCCAGTACCTGCGCAATCGTCGCCGCTTCGCGGTGAAGAGCCTGCAGGTTCACGGCCGTCTCATAGCTCCAGAAGGCCATACACGCCAGCAGCAGAGCGCAGGTCGAGGTCACTGTCGACAGCACGGTGAGCCGCGCCCGGATGGGCAGGCGCATCAGCGCACGACCCAGCTTGCGGGTCATCGGCCGACCACCGTCGCCAGTTGCAGAAGCCGGCTGCTGATGGTCAGCCCGCTGCTTTGTGCGCGCGCCAGATTGATCTGAATCTGGACGTGATCTCCGGCGAGCGGAAGCCCCACCACTCCGTTATCGAAGACGAAGCGCTCGTCGTCACTGACGGTCAGAACCCCGGCGCGCGCCAGTTCCGCGGCGATTTGCTCATAATGCCGCTGTTCCGTTGCGGCAACATAGATCATGAAGCAGTCGTTCACCCGCTCTCCCTGACTGATGCGGCGAACGGCTGCCGGCCGGCCTCCCACGGTTCGGCCGGCGAAAGCTCTCTCGATCGCCGCGCTCTGCTCGTTGTAGCCCAGCAATCCCACCACAAACGGCGCACGAGGATCGGCGGTGCGGGACGCCGGCCAGACTACGAACTTGGCGAGATTCAGGATGATGGCCGCGCGCACCTGGTACTCATCGGGTATGGCGCTTTGCCCTCGGACCGCCTGTACAAGCGTCAGCATCACGCACAGAGTCGCGCCGCACCAATGCCGAATTATGCTGCCGCAAATCAAGGGTTCCATCGCAGGCCGACATAGACGCTTCGCGGTATCCAGGAGTTCATGGTGTAGTCTTCGGGGTAAAACTCCGCGTGTCTCTGGTGCAATAGGTTGGTCACGCCCGCGGTGATACTGGTGCGCTCCCCGATCTGCCTGCTCAGGCGCAGGTCCACGCGCGCATGCCCGGGAACGATGGCCGCGGCTACCGGCAGCAACGAAGGCACTGTGGAGTTGGCATCGAGCACTGCATTCGCGTTCCAGTTGTGCGGCAGCTTCAAGAATCCGCGCACGTCAAGGGTGTTGCGAGGCGTGCTCCAGTCCTGCCCGCCGGAAGGCTCCACGGAGGCATTCCCGTGACTGATAAGTCGTCCCTGCATCCACGCATAACTGGCCTGAAACTGCAATGCCCGCGAGGCTGTCCAGGCTATCGCAGCCTCCGCTCCCTGGGTGCCGGCGCTGAATCCGTTCACGTAGCTGAAGGGCTGCACCACCGAAGGCGTGGGCGCAAGCACCAGATACGGTGCGCCGACGCTGGTTGCCTCGAGATCGGTGTAGTGATTTACGAAGCCGGCCAGGTCCAGAGACAAGCGGTTGCCGAGACGATGCCGGTAACCGGCCTCATAGGCGAGAACGATTTCCGAGACCAGGCGCGGATTGCCCAGGATCAGTCCGTTCAGCGGCAAGCCGTCGGCGCTGCCCAGCGGGTAGAGAAAATCCACGTCGTGATCCTGGTCGGAGGGCGTCCGCACCGCTCGCGACCATGCCGCCCAAACCGTGTCGGTCGAGGCCGGAGTCCAGAGCAGACGCACACTGGGCTGCACCTCGAAATGCGTATAGCTGTTCCATTGCAGCTTGGTTCCCGCCGTAAGCACCACGGTGGCCGGCAGCAGGGTCACGCTGTCCTGCAGGAAAGAGCTGTAGAGATTCACGATGTGGCCGGCGTGAGCGAAGTAGGTCTGCGCGCCGCCCGCCCGATCCGAGGTCCACCTGTAGCCCGCTCCCCATACCAGGTCGTTTCTGGCTCCGGGGATCCAGTGCTTCTGGAAATCCAGATCGACGGTCTGCATGTTGAGATTCATCCCCAGTTCCAGACGCCGCTCGTCGCTGTAGTAGGCCTCAACCGCCGAGTCGGAAGCTCCTGAGCCATGCTCCCACCGGCTCATCAGATACCCTCCCGCTCCGTAAACCGGCTGGACCGTGAAATCGGTAAGGCTGTAGCCGAAGTTCACTCGCTGTTGCTCCGGGTTGCGAAACAGGTTGCCCTCCACGGTGACCAGGTCTTTCGCCGATTCGTTCCAGTCCAGCCTCGCCCCCGCCCGTTCCGCGCTTCCGGCATCCTCAGCCGAAGAGCCGTCAGCGGTGAGCAGGGAACTGCGATGCAACGCCTTCATCGACACCCGATAGCAGGTGCCCGCCTTCCCGCACCCGCCCCAGCGGGCTGTCCCGCCTTCCCCCATCCGGCCCGCATCGCCGGCCACCAGCGCCCCCTGGGTGGCGCGAGCCTTGCGGGTAACGATGTTGATGACGCCGTTGACGGCGTTGGCCCCCCACATGGCGCCGCCGGGGCCGCGCACTACCTCGATGCGCTCGATATCCTCAACAGGAAGATCGTTCTGATCCCACAGGGTGCCGGAAAAGACAGGATTATAGATGCTGCGGTTGTCGATCATGATCAGCATCTTGTTGGCGAAACGGCTGTTGAAACCGCGCGCGCTCACCGCCCAGGTGTTGGCGTCGATCTGCGCCACTTCCATTCCCGGAACCATGCGCAACAGTTCCGGAACGCTGCTGGCTCCGGAGCGAAGGATGTCGTCGCGGGTAAGGACGTAAACGGCGGCTGGAGTCTCGAAGAGCATCTGTTGGTGGCGCGAGACGGTGTTCACCTCAAGGTGCGTCAGCGCCTCGAGACTCAGCGAAGACAGATCCGCCTCAGCAGCGTTCTGCCCGCCGGCCGTGCCGCCCAATGCCAGCATCATCAGGATTGTCCATAGTCTGGTCGTCATCGTTTTGCCGCTCCTGTCAGGGCAGAGCCACCATAGCTGCCTGCGATGCGGGGGAGCAGCAGGTGCTCCGGTTCTGCTGCAGCAGCTCCTCGCTTTTTTTTGCATCCACAGGTTGAGAAAAATAAAAGCCCTGGCCATATTTGCAGCCCATCGCCAGCAGCCGCGTTATCTGGTCTTCCCGCTCGATCCCTTCGGCGATCACGCCCAGCTTCAGGTTGTCCGCCATGTCGACAATGGTGTTTACGATCGTCGTCTCCGCCGCGTCCGCGCCGCGCGTGGGCATGTTTCCAATGAAGGAGCGATCGATCTTCAGTGAATCGAAAGGCAGCGCCGACAGATACCGCAGGCAGGAGTAGCCGGTGCCGAAGTCATCCAGCTTGAGCCCCACCCCCAGTGACTTCAGCTCCGCCAGAAATCCGCGGGCCTCTTCCATGTCCTCCAGCAGCACGCTCTCGGTCAATTCCAGGTGCAGGCATGGCGGAGGAAGCTGCGTCTCCTCGAGAATTGCGGCAATCTGCCCCACCAGGTTCTTTTCCCGGCACTGGCGCACAGAGAGATTTACAGCCACGTCCAGCGGCGGCCTGCGCGGAAAACGCAGATGCCAGGCATGCATTTGCCGGCAGGCCTCGCGCAGCACCCACAGGCCGATAGGGACGATCAACCCGGTCTCCTCGGCCACGGGAATAAAGTCACCGGGCAGAATGAGGCCGCGCGCCGGGTGCTCCCATCTGACCAGCGCCTCGAAGCCGCAGATGGCGCCGGTCTCCAGCAGCACCCGCGGCTGATAGTAGACGCGGAACTCCTTGCCCTCGATAGCCCGCCGCAAATCGCTCTCCATCTGCAGCCGGCGGCGCGAGAGATCGTGCATGAAGGGCTCGAAGAACGCGCAGCGGTCGCCTCCCGCCGATTTGGCCGCATACATGGCGGCATCCGCATCGCGAAGGATCTCTTCGGGCGCCTTCGCCGAAGACGAATACACAATCCCTATGCTGGCCGAGCAGTAGATTTCGTCTTCTCCCCACTGGAAGGCCGGCCGCATGGATTGCGTAATGCGCTCACAGACGGCCTTGGCCGCCGCTGGCTCGACGAGATCTTCAAGCAGAATGGCGAACTCGTCTCCGCCCAGCCGCGCTACCAGCGAGTCGCCGGCGGCGCGGCCCGAGAGGCTGCGGTCGCGCAGCGCCGCGCGCAGGCGGCGTGCAACCTCGCGAAGCAGACGGTCGCCGGTGGCGTGTCCCATGCTGTCATTGATCAGCTTGAACCGGTCCAGATCGAGGAAGAGCACGGCAAATCCCGTCGCCGCGCCCTCCTCCACACGGTGGATCGCGGCCAGCAGACGATCCTGGAAGAGAATGCGGTTGGGCAGCTCCGTCAGCGCGTCGCGCGTAATCTTGTCGGTGACGTCGGATTGCGATCCGGCCATGCGCAGCGCCTTCCCCTGGCTGTCCCGCACCACCAGCCCCCGCGTAGACATCCAGCGCGATGCGCCGTCGCCGCGGCGGATGCGGTATTCGCACTCAAACGCCGCGGTGGCCCCGCTCAAGTGGGCCTGCAGAGCCTTTTCAAAAATGGCGCGGTCGTTCTCGTGGATCAGGGCGATCCACGCCGCGCGGTTGCCGGCAACCTCGCCGTCTTTGAGGCCGAGCATCTCCTTCCAGCGCGGCGAAAAATAGATCTCTCCGCTTTCCAGGTTCCAGTCCCACAGCCCATCGTTCGAGCCGCGCGCCGCCAGAGCGTAGCGCTCTTCGCTGCGGCGAAGGGCCATCTCCACGTGGCGGCGCGAGAGTTGCGAGCGGATGCGGGCGATGGCTACCGAGAAATCGATGGGCTTGGTCACGTAGTCGTTTGCGCCCAGGTCCAGCGCCTCGGCGATGCTCGCGCTGTCGGCGATGGCGGTAACCATAATGATGGGCAGTTCCTGCTGCGACCACCTGGCGCGCAGCCTCTTCAGCACCTCCAGGCCGCTCAGTCCGGGCATCATGTGGTCGAGCAGCACCAGGCCAAAGCTCTCGTCCTCCAACACGGCCAGGGCTTCATGACCAGATTCGGCGGCCTTTATCGCAAAGCCCTTGCGCTCCAGTCGGCGCACGCAAAGGTCCCGGTTCAGCTCCTCGTCGTCCACCACCAGGATCGTATCGTTCATCCCCATAGCCTTTCCCCGCCTGCCGGCCGCCCGCACCGGCCCTGTTCCCCGCATCGGCGGGGGAGAGCAGAGGGTTCAACAGAGCCCTCGCCGCAGGCATTACTTTGGGCATGCCGGGAGAGAAAAACCCGATGCGCGAGACCACAACCTTTCCCAGCCGCCCTGGCGGATCGAATCTCCTCCCCGCAAGCATTCGCGCCACGGGCCGTCCTGCACGCCGCCAAGACGCCCGGCGGCGGCCGGCTGCCGCCGGAGGCCTACTTCACCGCTGCGGCGAGCACTTTCACCACTTCGTTCACCAGCTCGTCGGGAACGAATTTGGCGACGTAGCCATCCGCGCCGACCTTGTTGGCGTGCGCCTCATTGGCTGATCCGGACAAGGACGAGTGAATCACCACCGGCACCGACT
>JASHOY010000292.1 GCA_030038435.1 Acidobacteriaceae bacterium
GGTTCGGCATCTGCGCCCTGATGTTCGGGTCTGTCAATCTCGACATCGGCCCACTCACTCTGCTGGTGCCCATCACCCTCACCGGTTTCGCCCTGAGTTTTGTCTTTGTTCCCCTGGCCACCATGACCACCGTCACCGTTTCCAATCAGGACATGGGTAACGCCACCGGACTCTTTAACATGCTGCGCAACATCGGCGGCTCGGTCGGCATCGCCATGGCTACCACGGAACTCACCCGCCGCGCGGACCTGCACCAGACTGAAATCGGCGCCCATCTCACACCGTCCAGCCCCATCTTTCAGCAAACCACGCGCGCCATGGCGCCATTCCTCGGCCGCAACCTGGGCCACGTGGCGGGAATGCCCGCTTCACTGGCCATGATCTACCGCATGCTCCTCCGCCAGTCGTCACTGCTGGCATACGTCGACGTCTTCCGCTGGACGGCGCTGCTCGCCTTCGTCTGCGCCGCCGCCGTGTGGCTCTTCGGCAAGCAGCCGCTGCATGGAAAGGCTCCGGTGGGGATGCACTGATAGCCGCAAGCCCCTTGCGGCCTTCACGGCAAATTGCCGCGCTCAGCCGATCAGCGGCACAAACCGCCGCGTCTGCTCATCGTACCGCTCAATCCGCCCCGTAAGAATGTCGTAGTACCAGCCGTGAACTGCCAATCGGCCCTCCCCCATGGCGCGCGCAACCGATGGCTGCTCCCGCAGGTTCATCCACTGCGCCACGACATTCCCCCGGATCAGCGCCGCCAGCTCCGCGCTTTCGCTGTCAGCAGGGTTGAGCGGCTGACGATGCTGAAATGCCGCCTCAACATGGCTGAGCCATCGGCTGGCCTTGGGCAGGTTGTGCAAACTCTTGCGCTCCAGCGCAGCCTTCATTGCGCCGCAATCGGAGTGCCCGCAAAGAATGGCGTGCCGCACCTTAACCACCTCAACTGCGTATTCGATTGTCGCTGTGGCTCCATCCACGTCGGCGCCGGTTACAGGAACCACATTGCCGGCGTTGCGGGCAATGAAGAGATCTCCGGGTCCGGTGCCCAAAATCAGGTCGGGCACGATGCGCGAGTCCGAGCAGGTAATGAATAGAAACTCCGGCGCCTGGCTCTCTGCCAGCAGATGAAACTGCATGCGGCGTTGAGGAAAGACTTCCGAGGTGAATCGTTTGTAGCCTTCGATTAGGCGCTCCATCGTCTCTCGCGGTCCTCCGGCAAGGGGAAATTGCGTACCGAAACAAGCCTATCGCACTCAGGTGGGGAGACTACTATAGAGACTCAAAGCTGTTCTTCAGGCGCCTATCGCAGAGGAGTTAGAATCCCATGAAAAGACTTGCCGGCCTGGCCGGCGTTGTCATTTTGCCCTTGGCGGCGTTGGCGACGCACACCAGTCTTGCCGCAGGCCAGTCGCCGGCCGCAGATCAAAACGTCGACACCGTGGCTCCCGCACTGCGACTGCAAATCGACAGCCTCACCGCCGACCTGCTCCAGAAAACTGGAGTGCCCTCGGCTTCCTTGGCTGTGGTGCAGCACGGAAAGCTGGTTTACACGCATGCTTACGGGCTGGCGCGCATCGAGTCCCATGTGCCGGCAACCACGGAGATGCGCTACGCCATAGGCTCCATCTCCAAGCAGTTCACCGCCGCGGCAATCTTGCTGTTGCAGCAGCAGGGCAAGCTCTCGCTCGACGATCCGGTGAGCAAGTACATCCCCGCCCTCACCTGCGGAGACCAGGTCACCATTCGCCAGTTGCTCTCGCACACCTCGGGCTACCGGGACTTTTGGCCGGAAGACTACGTGATGCCGACCATGATGGGCCCGGAAACTCCGCAGCAAATCCTCGACACCTGGGCGAAGAGCCCGCTCGATTTTTCGCCCGGAACCCAGTGGCAATACTCCAACACCAACTTCGTCATCGCCGGCCTGATTGTGCAGAAAGTCAGTGGCCAGCCGCTCATGCAGTTCCTCCGTGAACACATCTTTGCGCCTTTGGGCATGAACTCGGTGCGTAACTTCGATCAAAACGGCCTCGGCAAAGACGATCCCGCCGGCTACTATCGGCACGCGCTCGGCCCGCTGCGGCCCGCGCCCCAGGAAGGCCGCGGATGGATGTTCGGCGCCGGCGAGCTGGCGATGACCGCGCACGATTTGGCCCTCTGGGACATGAGCCTCATCGGCGAGACCGTACTTAACCCGGAGAGCTACCGCCAGATGTTCACCCAGGTGACATTGAAAAACGGCAAGCCGACCCACTACGGTCTGGGTGTGGAAGTCGTGGAGCGCAATGGTCATCAGGCCATCGAGCACTCCGGCGAAGTCTCCGGATTCGTCTCCGACAACGAGGTCTTGCTCGACGATGGCGACGCCGTCGCTGTCCTTACCAACCAGGACGCGGTGAGCGCTGCCATCACCATCACGCACATGGTGGCGCAGGAGGTTGCCGGAGACCAGCTTTCGCTATCGCCGGAAGAACGGCAGGCCTACGACATCTACCGCGGCCTGCAGCAGGGAACAATCGATCGCGATCTGCTCTCGCCCAATCTCAGCGCGTATTTCGATGCACAGGCGCTCAAAGATTTCCAAACGAGCCTTGGTCCGCTGGGCCAGCCGGTTAGCTTCCACTTGGCCGCAACCGAAAAGCGCGGCGGCATGACCTTTCATGAGTTCACCATCTCTTATCCCAATCGGCGCCTGCTCTTAACCACATACACTTACCCAAACGGCAAGCTGGAGCAGTACCTCATCGCCCCGGCAAACTGAGTGAGAAGCAGCGACGCAGCGCACCGCCCAGTCACTGCCGGCGCCGGCTTGGGCGAACCGAGCACAGTTAGCGACGCGGTCCCACAGGAACCACCAGATGCGCGCGCAAACCCTCGTATTCACGGCCGCAGTTACCTGCATTGCTCGCGGCGCCATCTTGCGGGACCGTTTACTCGGCCGCCTGCGCAGAATGCAACGCCAGGCGCAAACGGGCGAGCATCCGCTATCACGGCTCTCGATCCCCAGCCGTGGCAGGATGCTCGATGCAGTCTTCGTGCTGCCCGCGGGCGAAACCCGGGCTGCTGTGCTCATTTGTCACGGCATCGGCGAGACGGTGGAATATTGGACCGGGGTACAGCATCTGCTCGCAAGCGAAGGCGTCGCGTCAATGGTCTTCGACTATTCGGGCTACGGCTGCAGCCCCGGAATGGCAGACTGGCGGCGCTGCGAAGAAGATGCCGTCGCCGCGTTTGAATTCCTGCAGTCGCTTCGTCCGGGATCTCCCGTGTCCTTGCTGGGATTTTCATTGGGCAGCGGAATCGCTACCGCCATCCTCGATCGCACCAATCCGCAGCGGCTGGTGCTTTGCGCCGCTTTCACTTCGTTCCGCGACGCCGCCTGCTCCATGGGTCTTCCCCGGCGCTTCACCGTAGCTCTGCCGCCCATCTGGAGCGGCGAAGAACCGCTGCGGTCTTGCCGCCGTCCGGTGCTCATCGTCCATGGCGAACGGGACCGAATCTTCCCTGTAGAAATGGCCGCAAAGCTCGCAGACTGGTGCCGTCCCCGCGCTGAACTGATTATTGTGCCCAGTCATCGGCACAACGAGCCCTTCTATCGGCCACAATTGGCTTTCTGGGGGCCGGTGGCCAAATGGCTCACCTCCGGATCCAAAGAGATCAACTCCACTGGCTATTGATTTTGCGGCGGCGAAAACTTTACGCTTACCACCACCGCCGCGGGCACCGGTTCGTTATTTCTAATGGCAGGAAAGAACCGGTAATTCCTCACCGCCTCCAGCGCGCTTAAGTCCAGCCCGGGATCGAGTTTTTTGAGCACGTGTAAATCCTCGGGCAGACCATGCGCATCCACCACCATCGACACTTCGCACGTCCCCTTGATCCCCGGCATCCATGGCCTGTAATTCGCATAATCGGAATAAATCACCACCGGCGCACTCTCGCCGTTGCCAAAGAAGTCCGGGCGCGTCACTCTTCGCATCAGCTCGGAGCGCGGCGGCTTCAGCGGCGCCAGCTCCGCCACCTGCGGCGGGTCCTTCGGCTCCCTTATCTTCTGATGCGGAGATGATTTCAGCTCCCACGCCGAAATCATTTTGCCCGTTGAATTTCTTGTCCGTGCGATGCAGGCTTCCATCTTCAAATCCAAAGTCTCTGCCACCACCACCGGTTTGCCGTTAAGAGTTCCGGGCGTAAATCGGTCCTGGCTCACAATCGTGATCGCAAACCGGTCAGACATCCCGCCTGACGGCTTCAGAAACATCACATTTCTCGCCCTGCCTTTGGTATCCACAAGCAGCGACAACTCCGACTCACCCCAAGTGGCACGGCCACAGGTTTTCGGAAAAATCATAGGCTCTGCCGAGGGAAGCAGGCGTGGTCGTATGACGGGCTTATGTGGCGTGTACACAGTTACTGTCTTCGGTTTCGTCGCGGCGGCTCTCCTGGTCGACATCGGCACGTTCGCCGGCTGACCGCCAGCAAAACGCGCCGCGAACGCTAACATCGCTACCATCAAGACCCGCCGCATAGACCGGTTTCAACTCCGAAAACTGATTCTAGCCCACCAGATCAACCCCCGCCGCACCGCCCTGGAACCCTCACTACTTCGTGGACCTGGCTTTGGGCGGCGTAAAACTCACGCTCACCACAATCGCCGCCGGCACCGGTTCTTCGCCATTCCTGATTGCCGGAAAAAACCGGTACATGCTCACCGCCTGCACCGCGCTAAGATCCAGGCCTGGATCAATCGACTTTATAACGTGCACATTCTCCGGCAATCCGTGTTCATCCACCACCAGGCCCACCTGGCACACGCCTGCAATCTGCGACCGATTTTGTGCGGGCAGGTATTCCGCATCTTGGGAATAAAGAATTACCGGTGCGCTCACCGCGCCTCCGAAAAAATCAGGCCGCCGGACAACGCCGTCTCTTTTGCTGCCGACTCCACTTGCCGGCGTCAGGATGGCTTCCTCCGGCGGGTCCTCGGGTTTCTCCAGCTTCTGACGTGGTATGGATCGAAGCACGGAATGAAGCGCGATGCTTCCCGCCTTGTTTGCCATTTCCGAATCGCATGTCTCCAGCTTGATCCGCAAATTTTCCGCTACCACCACCGGCTTGCCATCGAGCGTTCCCGGTTCAAAGCGATCTCGGCTTGCGATTTGAATTGCGATCCGGTCAATCGCCGATCCGGCGGGCTGCACAAACATCACATTGCGTGATCTCCCTTTCGTATCCACCAGCAGCGAAACCACCACCTCGCCG
Organism: Acidobacteriaceae bacterium; assembly: GCA_030038435.1. GTDB lineage: Bacteria > Acidobacteriota > Terriglobia > Terriglobales > Acidobacteriaceae > Telmatobacter. The sequence goes on from JASHOY010000292.1 coordinate 5,254, forward strand.
TCCGCGCGTCGATCGCAATCCCTTGCCAACTTCAGAGGAGGATTCAGCGGAAGCAACCTGGGCTCTTTGATCTGGGAAGAGGGAGCATGGACGCTGACAGCAACCAGCCCCGACGGCCGGACACTCCCCCCCTGCTGCCCGGTTGCCATTATTGCCGGCATCGCCACAATCACTGCGATCAGATAAGACCGCCGCATATCGGGCCTTCAACTCCGAACACCGATTCTAACTCACAAATCAGAAAGTGAGAATCCACTCCAGCTTGCCTTCCGCACCGGATTGCCAACTTGCCAAACCCCTAACTTGCTAACCCGCCGACCCGCTCATCCGCCGCTCCCAGCTCGCGCAACAAAAACGCATAGTCCAGCGCGATCTCTTTCAGATAGTCATATCTCCCGCTGGCCCCACCGTGTCCCGCCTTCATATTGGTAACCAGCAGCAACCGGTTCTGGTCTGTCTTCAGCGTGCGCAACTTGGCAACATACTTGGCCGGCTCCCAATACATCACCTGGCTGTCATACAAACTGGTTTTCACCAGCATCGCCGGGTAGGCCGCCGGCTTCAAGTTGTCGTAGGGCGAATAACTCAGCATGTATTGGAAGTAAGCTTCGTCGTTCGGGTCGCCCCACTCCTCATACTCCGGCACCGTCAGGGGAAGCGATGCATCGAGCATGGTATTTATCACGTCCACAAACGGCACGTGCGAAATTACCGCCCGGAACAGTTCCGGCCGCATATTCACCACCGCGCCCATCAGCAGCCCGCCCGCCGACCCGCCTTCAATCGCAACGCGATTCCCGTCGCCATACCGCGCTGCAGCCAGATGCTCAACCACCGCAATAAAATCCGTGAAAGTATTCCGCTTCACCAGCATCTTGCCCGCATCGTGCCACGGTTTGCCCAATTCGCCGCCGCCGCGAATATGCGCATACGCCATCACCACGCCGCGGTCGAGCAGACTCAGCCGGTTCGAATTGAACCCCAGTGGCAGCGAATATCCATACGATCCATATCCATATACATAGAGCGGATTCTTTCCGGGCTCCCGCTTGTCCTGCCGGTACACGATCGAAACCGGCACCTGCACCCCATCCGGCGCGGTCGCGTGAACTCGTTCGCTTGCGTACAGCGTGCGGTCAAACCCGCCCGGCACCTCTATCTGCTTCAACAGCCTTGACGTGCGCCCAGCCAGGTCGAACTCGAAAACTGAATTCGGCGTCACCAGCGACTGGTAGCTATATCGATATTTCCTGCTGTCAAAAATCCGATTCACATGCGGATGCGCATCATAAGCCGGCTCGGGAAACGCAATCTCCCCCGCCGGTTCGGCCTCGGCCTCTTCACCCGCAAAATTCCAGATGCGCAGTCGCGGCAGCCCGTCTTCACGCTCACAAGCTACAAAAAATCCCGCGAACAGGTCCACTTCCTCCAGCATCACCGTCTCCCGGTGCGGAATCATCTCCTTCCAGTTTTCGCGTCCCGGCGCATCCACCGGCGCCATTACCAGCCTGAAATTCCGCCCCCGGTCGTTGGTCCGGATAAACCACACCTCCCCGCGATGGTCTACCGAGTACTCATGTTCATCCTCGCGCGCCAGGATTAGCGCAAACTTGTCCTCCGGCCGGTCGGCCGCAAGCACCCAACTCTCCGTCGTGGTGTGGCTCGCCGACTCCATCACCACGTATTTTCCATCCCGCGTCCGCCCCGCTGCGATGTTGAACCGTTCATCGTCGTCCTGATAAATCAGAATGTCTTGGCTGTGCGAGGTGCCCAGCGTGTGCCGCCACAACTGGTACTGCCGCTTCTGCTCCTCGTCTTCCACCGTGTAGAAAAGAATGCGATTGTCCGCCGCCCAGACCACCGATCCTACCCGCTCCACCGATCCTTCAAGCGTCTCGCCTGTCTCCAGGTCTTTGATGTGCAAGGTGTACTGCCGGAACCCGGTGGTATCGGTCGAGTAGGCCAGCCATCGCCCGTCATCGGTGATATCCGTCGCTCCGACGGCAAAAAACGCGTGCCCCTCCGCCAGCTTGTTTCCGTCCAGCACCACCTCTTCGGCCGCGTCCTCCGCCGGCCCCGCCTCGTCGCCGCGTTTCCGGCAATAAATCCCGTACTGCAGCCCCTCCTCGGTCCGCGAGTAGTACCACCACGCCCCATCGCGATAGGGCACGGAGACGTCGGTCTGTTTAATATGGCTCAGCATTTCCTGGTAAAGCTTTTCGCGCAATCTTTCGAGCGGCGCCATTTCTGCCTCGTCATAGACGTTTTCCGCCTCCAGGTACGCCGTCACCTCGGGATTTTCCTTGTTGCGCAGCCAGCCGTAGTCATCAGCCAGGGTAACGCCGTGCAATGTAACCTCTGTATGCTCTTTGCGGGCTGTGGGGCCTAGGGAAGTCGGACGGTCGCTCATACCATTTCAGTTTAGAAGAGTTGGCCTGCCTGAACCGAAAATCGCTTTCCACCACCCCTTGCGTTATCATTGCGTCTATGTAGTAGCAGCGGCCAGTTTCCCCGTTTTGGCCGCGCCGGTGGTGTTTGTGTCTAAATTCGTCAAGCGTCTTGTCTTCGTGGTCTCGCTCGGCATCTTCTCTGCTCTCGGTGTTGGCCTCATCCTCGGCCAGTTCGGCGTCATCGGCGTCCACGCCAGCGGCGAGCAGGATGGTGCCTACAAGCAAATGCGCGTCTACGCCGAGGTCCTGCAGAAGATCCAGAACGACTACGTCACCCAGCCCAGTCTTGGTGATGTAACCAACGGCGCGCTTCACGGCTTGCTCGATTCCCTCGATTCCGACTCGAGTTATCTCACTCCCGCCGAATTCAAGATCTACCAGGAGCACCCCGGCGACGCGACGGTGGGCATCGTCGTCTCAAAGCGCTATGGTTACGGCACCGCGGTCAGTGTGCTTCCCGGCTCCCCCGCCGCTCAGCAGCATATCGTTGACGGCGATATTATCGAGGCCATCAACGGCCGCACCACGCGCACCATCTCTCTCGCCGTTATGCGCATTATGCTCGACGGCGATCCCGGCTCGACGGTGGAAGTCTCCATTGTCCGCCCCAACAAGCCGGACCCGGATAAGATCACCCTCACCCGCGAAGTCATTGCTCCGCCGCCCCTTACCGTCCAGCAATTCGACAAGGGCACAGTCCTCTATCTCAAACCCGGCGAGCTCACCGCTGACCGCGTCGACCAGATCGCCCAGCAGATCAAAACCGCCGGCCAGGGCAAAAAAATCGTCCTCGATCTCCGCGACTGCTTCGGCTACGATCTGCAGCAGGGCATCCGTCTCGCCAACTTCTTCATCAAGCAGGGGACATTGGCCACGCTTAGTGGCCAGAAATATCCCACCCAGACTTTCACCGCCGACCCCGGCAAGTTCCTCACCGACGCACCCGTCGCCGTCCTCACCAATAACGGCACCTTCGGGGCGCCTGAGTTGACCGCTGCGGCCATCGAAGGTCTTCACCGCGGCGAAGTCGTCGGCGCACCAACCTTCGGCGAGGCCTCCGTCCAGAAAACTATTGACCTGCCTGACGGCGCTGCGATTCTTCTCACCGTTGCCAAATACCAGGGTCCCGACGGGAAGATTATCCAGGACAATGCTGTCTCGCCCACGGTAGCCGTGGCCCAGCCCAACCTGGAAGACCAGTTCCAGCCCACTCCCAACCAAGGCGACCAGACCCTCCAGAAGGCTCTTGACGTCCTGCAAGGCAACAACAGCTAAGCCTCTGACAACTCGGTCTTGTACCGAGTCTGGCGCACCGGGTCCCGGATTTGGGACCTGGGATCGGCCGCCGCCGAGTTCAAAACCGTCCCCTCTGAAGCCGTTCGCCCACCTTGTTATAAAGGGTGCAGAGAGAAAATTCTTATTCAAGACGGGAACAGGTTCCCGTCTTGGCCCTACCCCTTACCGCTCTGATTCGCCCTCGCGCAAGTCATCTGTCTCTTCACCCGCCAAAGTGCTAGCCTTGATTTAAAGCGTTACTCCCTCAGTTCCGGTTTGGTTCGGCGCCGGAGACACACGCACATCGCGGTTCCAGGGTCGCCGTACTCTGAGACCGCATCCGCCAAACCGATGCCACCGGCAGGGAGCACGGCTTGGAGTAGTTCAAGGGCAGGCACAATCGCCCTCAAACCTGCAGAGATCTGTCTTGGCTGCCACCCAACGTCCGCCGGCACCATCCCGCCCGGGTTCGCGCGCCGGCTCCCTTGCGTCTTACCGCGTCGACGCCGTTCGTCCCGCCGCGTTGCGCCGCCGCCGCAAGCTCGCTGGACGCACCGCCCTCGCCGTTCTCATCATCCTCGCCGCCGTCACCGGTTCCCTCGCCGGCCTGATGCTCGTCTACTCCGTCAATCTGCCCCAGATCAGCGACCTGGAACGCTACCGCCCCTCCACTTCCACCGATCTCTACGACCGCAATGGCCAGCTCGTCGGCAGCATTGCCCTCGAGCAGCGCGATGACGTCACCTTCAATGACTTCGCACCCATCCTCTGCGACGCCGTCATCTCCATCGAGGACAAATCTTTTTATTCCCACTGGGGCATCAACGTCTTCCGCATTCTCGGCGCCGCTATCCACGACATCCGCACCCACTCGCGCGGCCAGGGAGCGTCCACCCTCACCATGCAGCTCGCCCGCAACCTCTTCCTCAACGACGACCGCACCTTCAGCCGCAAGATCCAGGAAGCTTACCTCGCCATCCAGATCGAGCGCGCCTTCACCAAGCAGCAGATCTTTACCCTATACGCCAATCAGATCTACCTGGGCAGCGGAATGTACGGTTTTGAAGCTGCCTCCGAATACTACTTCTCCAAGCACGCCCGCGACCTCACCCTCACGGAAGCCGCCCTGCTCGCCGGCCTGCCCAAAGGCCCGGTCGCTTTTTCGCCTATCCTCCATCCTCAGAAGGCCCTGCGCCGCCGCAATCTCGTCCTCACTGAGATGGAAAACGACCGCGTTATCACCCACGCCCAGGCCGAAGCCGCCCGTTCCGCCCCGCTGGGCCTGCACCTCGCCCAACCCGTCGGCTCCGTCGCCCCCTGGTTCGAAGACGAGGTACGCGAAGAGCTCGACAACCGCTTCGGCAGCGAAGAAGTCCACCAGGACGGCCTGCGCGTCCAGACCACCCTCGACCTCGACCTCCAGAAAGTCGCCAACCGCGCCGTCCTTGACGGCCTCGCCGCCTATGAGCGCCGCCGCGGATGGGTCGGCCATCTCGAAAACGTCATCGCCGCCGGCGGCGACATCGATACTTACAAACACCCCGACTGGGCCATCGCTTACAACCCCGGCGACTACGTCCATGCTCTCGTCATGCGCGTGCTGCCCAACGAAATCGATGCCCGCGTCGGCGATGAGCAGATCCTGCTGCTTCCAGAAGACTGGCAATGGACCGGCCAGCGCTACGCCGACTCCCTCGTCAAGCCCGGCGACATCATCTACGTCCAGCTATCCGGCATCATCACCGCCGGCCTTCGCCGCGCCACGCTGGAGCAGGATTCCGGCGCCCAGGGTGCCCTGTTCGCCATCGACAACACCACCGGCGACATCCTCGCCATGGTCGGCGGCCGCGATTACGCCCTCTCGCAGTTCAACCGCGCCACACAAGCGGAAAGACAGGTCGGCTCCAGCTTCAAGCCCTACGTCTACACCACCGCCATCGAAGACGGCGTCAAGCCCACCGACATCATCATGGACACCCCCGTCTCCTTCGGCAGCTACACGCCCCACGACTACGAAGACAATTTCCTCGGCCCCATCACCATCACCAAGGCCTTCGCCGATTCGCGCAACATCCCCGCCCTCAAGCTCGCCGCCCGCGTCGGCATTCACAATGTCATCGACACCGCCCACCGCTTCGGCGTGACCTCGGATATCCCGCCTTATCTTCCCATCGCCCTGGGCGCTGTCGGCATCACCCTCCAGCAGCAGGTCGCCTCTTACGCTGTCTTCCCCAATGACGGCCTCCGCGTCGCACCGCGCCTTATCCGCAGCGTCGCAAACGCCGACGGCATTACCCTCTGGCAAGACCCCTCCGCCGTTCGCCAGGTCATCGACCAGAAGACCGC
>JASHOY010000293.1 GCA_030038435.1 Acidobacteriaceae bacterium
GATACCTTGCAATTCCGAAGGGTGGCGAGGGTGCTTTCAACCGCTGCGTCCTCTTCGGGCCTGGACAGGTAAAGGACACTGACCTGAGCCTTGCCCAGTGCGGACTTCAGGTGACAGGGAATGGTCTGAAACCGGGGAGCGTAGGGTGCGAAGAGCGACTTCGCCTCGTCCAGCGCCTTGGGTTCGGTCCAGACGACGAGTCCTTCGGAATGAGTTGCGGTCTGCATTCTCACCTCCGGCTATATTATACGCACTTTTTCGTGCTACACGAATATATTGCCTGAAAATAGGAAGGATTGACTGCGCGATTTTGGACCCAGACCTCATGGGCATGATCCGTTTCCTAGCGCAACGGCCGCAGTGCCTCCTGGTTTCTGGCTGCAGCTCTGACGTCCAGTGCGAATCCGAATCGGCCAGCTGACCCACCAAGTCGCTCGACTAGAGGAAAATGGAAGTGGCGCCACGCAGGTACAACTGAAACGATGCAGAACGAAGCCTTCAAATACCCTCGCCCCGGTATGCTTGCGACTATTCGCAACCGACGCGGGATTATCTCGTCTGTAGAGCCCTTTTCATCGGACTCCGCGGGCGGTCAACTCCATCTCGCGACTATCGAGTACACCGACGCTGACGGAGTCCCGGAAGACACCGTTTTATGGGAGCGCGAACATGGTCGGGACCTTTTGGAACCGAACGCCTTGCCGCAAGTAGGAGCAGATCCCGCAATGGAACCGCGGGAGTTCGATTCACTCGTTAGAGCGGCCCGTTGGTCGGCTCTAAGCCCATTTTTGCATCCTGATGGTTCCGGCCGATCTCCCGAAATGCCCGTTTCATCCCCATTCTTCGGGGCCGTGCAAGTGGATGATTTCCAACTCGTGCCACTTATCAAAGCACTCCAGATGCCGCGTATTTCTCTGTTAATTGCAGATGATGTTGGCCTTGGAAAGACAATTGAGGCTGGCTTGATTTTGACGGAACTCCTGATCCGTCGTCGAGTACGTCGCGTCTTGATCCTGACTCCTGCCTCCCTCAGTCAGCAATGGCAAGGCGAGATGAAGGCCAAATTTGCCCTTAACTTTGACCTCATCGATAGAGCCGAGACGCATGCTCTTCAGCGCCGCATTGGGTTGGATGCCAATCCATGGAGGACTTACCCCCGTATCATTGCTTCCTACTATTACCTCCGCCAGCCAGACATTTTGCAGCAGTTCCTCGCCACGTGCCACACGCCTGATCCCGCAAACGGTGGTCCCAAGGCAGAACTTCCTTGGGACCTGCTGATCGTCGATGAAGCGCACAATCTTCTGCCCTCCCCGTTTGGCGAAGACAATCAACTTGTAAAGGCACTCCGAGAAATCAGTCCTCTCTTTGAACACAAACTATTCTTGACGGCGACCCCGCACAATGGCCATACACGGAGCTTTTCGGGGCTTCTGGAGATTCTCGATCCGGTTCGCTTTACGCAGACAAGCGAATTCAAAGATGCCGAACGAGAACGGGTTGAGCAAGTGTTGGTTCGCCGACTAAAAAGCGAAATCAATAAGCTCGATACGGAGAACGATAGGCCAAGTCGTTTCCCGCAGCGATTTCTCGATTCAAAGCCATTGTTTTTGTCCAAAGAGGAGCGCGCGCTCTCTCTCTCGGTTGAAGGGTTTCGCAAGAGAGTTAAGTCCATCATTGCGGCTTCGCAAAAAACTGAACAGCTAGCTGGCAGTTTTGCTATCGAGATTCTGTCCAAGCGATTGCTTTCCTCGCCTTTCACTTTTGCGGAGTCCTGGTACCGATTCCGAGACGGCGCAGAAGGGGAACCAACCGACTCCGCCGCAGTTCGAGCTGCCCAGCGATCTCTGGAAGAAGACCTCGACGATGACTGCGAGATCGAGAGCCGCACCCATCACGCGGCGAGAATGGTCGGGGCGTGGCTAAAACCGATATTGCCAAGTTTACAAGTTGAGGTGGAAGAGATCGATCGTTCGTTAGAACGTCTCGGGCTGGCGTGGCGAAGTGATGTCCTGAGCGTTCCCAATCAAGACTCACGATTTGCGCGATTGATGGAGGTCATCGGCCAGCACCTGCTCATCAACAGACAGCGGCGAGACGCCAAGAACTGGCGTCTCGACGAGCGTCTCATCATATTCACCGAATACAAGACCACGCTCGACTACCTCCACGGCCGGCTCAAAAACGAGTTCGCCGAAAGCAATGAAGAACGAATTCGCGTTCTCTATGGTGGCAGGACGCTGGCTGGCCAACTCAATCGGGGAGAAGTAATTGAGGCGTTCAACAATCCCGACGACCCAATCCGGATTTTGGTTGCTACCGACGTTGCCTCGGAGGGTTTGAATCTTCAAGAGACAGCTCGGATGGTCTTCCACTTTGACATCCCATGGAATCCATCGCGGCTCGAACAGCGTAACGGTCGTCTTGATCGCTACGGACAAGCACGGGACGTAACAGTGTTTCACTTTACCAGTGAAGACGACGCCGATCTCAAGTTCATTGGCAAGGTCGTTCAAAAGGTCAACGAGATTCGCGACGACCTCGGATCGATGGGTGAAGTTTTTGACTCTGCCTTCGAACGCCGGTTCCTGGATCAAGAAGGCGCGGATTTCCTTATCGAGGGCATAGACCATGACGTCAAAAGACTGACAGGAAAAGCTGCGATTCCACGCGTGCGCCAGGAGCTGGACGGAGAACCTTACGCAAAAAGCCTCAGCGAGTTTTCGCGTCACATCGATCTCAGTCCGACCACACTTCGCGATGCGCTCGAGGTCGCCATGGGAGCTGGGTTTGGATATCCGCGTCTGGAGGGTCCAGATGCAAAGGGGCGTATGAGCCTGGCCCAACCCATACCGCTAAAGTGGCAGGCTCTGATTGACGACACTCTCAGGCTGGAGAGAAAGGGGGCCATCGGTCCACTGCCGAATCTAGTATTCGACCCCCTTTATTTTGTGGACACATCCAGAGAGCGGGCGGTGTTTAGATCGAAGCCGGACACGACACTCCTTCATCTTGGCCATCCACTATTCCATTACGCCCTCTCGACGCTCGCACGCCTGCGGTTTCCTGGTGCCGGATCCAGAGCAGGCGAGCACAAAGCGAGCCGCTGGATCGTCCGCTCCGGCGCGGTTCCTGCCGGAGCCGACGCGCTTGTGTTCCTAACGGTCGAGGAACTCGCTATCAACGAACTGCGTGAGCCCTTTCATCACTGGACTAGGACCTATCGAATTCCTGTAGTCAACGGCGATCTTGGCTCACCGCTTCCGTATGAACCACCGGCTAGTGATGGCGTCGAGAATGCGGACGGCGTCGTCGCCGCGCGGCAGCTCTGGGACGACATAGAGCCCAATTTACGTGGCTTTGTTCAGGACCGCGCTACGGAACTGACCGAAGCCCTTCGAAATCGAATGAAGGAGACGGGCAAGGCCGCAATTGAGGAGGAGCAGAACAGGTTTCGTCAGCGACTCAAGGAAGTTGAAAGAGCAATGAGCGAGAACACGGTCGTCAAACTCCAGCGCGAACGAGACGATTTGATTGCTGACATGCAGCAACTCTCGCTCATCGATATCGATCGCCGAGCGCAGGAAGATAGGCTGCGCGATCTGGAGGCAGAACTCCAGCGCCGTTCGTTTCATTTCAAGGATCTTCTCGATCGGTTGAAGGCTGACCAGGAAAGAGTCGTAACCAAAGTGCTGCCGATGCGATATCAGCTCCGGCAGAGCGCACAGGTTTTTCCTGTCGCCATTGAGATTAGATTACCCGAGGCCACGAAATGACCATCAACAACGATCCGCTCAATCAATTCGGCTGGTGGTCGAGCCTCAAGCATGGCGGAATGCTCATTTCTCCGGCGCGCTTGGCTAATTACTTTCCGACGCAGCGCCCGAATATTCCGCGCTATTTGGCGGACCGACTCCGTACCGCGGTTCAGGCACAGCAGGATTCAGACTCGGGAAAAGTACAGCCCACTCTTTTGGACACGGTTCTTGAAAATGTTCTCGGGCTCAATTCCGATCAGTGGGCAAA
>JASHOY010000035.1 GCA_030038435.1 Acidobacteriaceae bacterium
GGCGCCAACCGCGGCGGTAAATCGACGCTCTTGCGCGGCGTTGGCTTGGCCCAACTGATGATGCAGTGTGGCATGTTTGTAGCGGCGCAGGAATTTCAGGCGAACATCTGCCAGGGCATCTTCACTCATTTCAAGCGGGAAGAGGATGCCAGCATGAAGAGTGGCAAGCTCGACGAAGAGCTAAGCAGAATGAGCGCGATCGTAGAGAGAATTTCACCTCGTTGCGTGCTTCTCTTGAACGAGTCATTTGCTTCGACGAATGAACGGGAGGGATCCGAAATCGCCCGACAGATTGTTCGAGCCCTTCTGGAGAAAAGGGTAAAGATTCTCTATGTGACGCATATGTTCGATCTAGCAGATGGATTTCACCGTCAACACATGGACTCCGCACTCTTTCTCCGCGCTGAACGTCTGGAGGATGGCTCGCGCACTTTCCGTCTTATTCAAGGGGCTCCCGAACGGACAAGTTACGGGGAAGATCTGTTTCGACAAATTTTCCAGCCAGATTCTGAGGGCGTTCAGTCGATCGCGCCGTAACAAGCCCGATGATGCCATGCTAAAAGGCAAACCGCCGGAGAGAGTTGTTCAATGTCAGAGGTGTTACAGTTGTGGCTCATTCGCCACGGGCAGACTGAGTGGAGCGCATCAGGAGCCCACACGAGCTACAGCGATGTGCCCTTAACTCCCATAGGCGAGGAATCTGCCGGCGCAATCGGCTCGTGGCTGGCGGGCAAGGAATTCTCACTCACCTTGGTCAGCCCTCGGCGAAGGGCGTTGGAAACCTGCCGAATCGCAGGGTACGGTTCTACCTCCCCGGTAGATGGAGATCTCTCCGAATGGAACTATGGCGAATACGAGGGCCTCACGACAAATGAAATCCGGAAAGATAATCCAGGGTGGTCGATCTGGGCCGACGGGCCAGTCGGCGGTGAATCGATCGAGCAGGTGCAAGCCAGGGCGATAAGGGTTATCGAGCGAGCAGTGTCCGTTGGAGGAGCTGTCGCATTCTTTTCTCATGCTCACTTCCTGCGCATTCTTGCTGCATCATGGCTGGGACTCCCCCCAAATGCAGGAAGATTGCTGACTCTGAACACAGGTTCGGTCAGCATACTCGGGTTTGAGCGAGAGACTCGGGTCATTCAAGTGTGGAACCACTCGTTCGAGAACAATGATCTTTAAGCCCCTACGGACTTAATGCGGCAAAACGGATCGAATGTGACATTCGCAGGTCAATGAGTCCGCCTTCGGTTCCACTTGTCCGAGCCAGCGCTCAAGATCAGCGAGGTCCCTGCCGCTTTCGAGTCTTCGCCCGGGATTCAATCGGATCCATTCAAGCTTCTTTCCGCTGAGCCAATGAAAGAACGGTGTCAACATAGCGTCCGGATAACAAGTTCGGTCGTGAGACCGCATCTGCTCAGGAGTCATCCCATGATCGCGCGCATACGCCTCGAAGCGACTCCGAAAGTCACCATTTGATCGCATCCGGAAACGCGACATGGCTATCCTCCGCGCCATGTTTTCAGCTCACAGCAATCGCGCGAGAATCGGCTCCGAGCGCTGGTTCTAGCATTCCCAAGGAAGACCGGCCCTGCCAAAATGTCCGTAATTCGTCGTCTGGCTATAGATGGGTTGCAACAGCGATAGCCTTTCAATGATTGCCGCTGGCCGAAAATCGAACCCCTTCACGAACTCCAGCGCCGCTCTCGCATCACCGGTGCCGAAAGTCTCTGCCTTGATCGAAATTGGCTGAGCGACACCGATCGCATACGCGACCTGGATTTCGGCCTTCGTTGCGAGCCCTTCCGCGACGACCTGGCGCGCGACGTACCGACAAAAGTAAGCAGCACTGCGGTCTACCTTCGATGGATCCTTGCCGCTAAACGCTCCGCCTCCGTGATGGGCAGCACCGCCATAAGTATCGGCGATGATCTTCCGGCCGGTCACTCCACAGTCCGCTGCAGGACCACCGAGGACAAAGTTTCCGGTCGGATTAACGTGGAATCGGATCCCGCCATTGAACCATGTGCCGAGGACGCGCGGCGCGAGCTCGTCCCGAACATAGCCGGCGATTTCTTCGTGGCTCACGTTGGCTGCATGTTGCGTGGAAACGAGCACATCCGTTACTGCGGCAGGCGTGTTTCCTTCGTAGAGTACGGAAACCTGCGATTTCGCATCGGGGCGAAGCCACGGAAGTCTCCCAGTTTTTCGATCTTCGGCAAGTCCCTTGGTGAGCCGATGCGCCAAAGAAATTGGTAACGGCATCAACTCCGGGGTTTCTTTGCAGGCAAATCCGAACATGATCCCCTGGTCGCCTGCACCTTGTTCCTTCTTGGCATTCGTTTCGCTATCCACCCCAAGAGCAATATCGTGAGACTGAGTTGAGATCAATTCGAGGACGCGTACTTCGTCGGGATTGAATCCGGAGTCCTTGTCGGTATAACCGATTTGGCGAATCGCTTCACGAACGATTGCGTCGCGCTCGACTTTCGCCGTAGAGGTGATTTCCCCGCCAAGAACGACGGTGTCGCTCTTGCAGAGTACTTCGCACGCCACTCGCGCACCTGGATCCTGGCTGAGATAAGCATCAAGGATCGAATCCGCGATAAAATCGCAAACCTTATCCGGATGCCCTTCGGAAACAGACTCGGAAGAGAAAACAAAAGTGGTGGTTTTGTCAGGCTGGATCAGCGAATCTGGATTGGTCTCGGAAACAACAGTCGCCATGAGGTGCGCTCCTTATCAGCAGTTGGATCAGGAGCGCAGACCGCGACGTCGGGCGATTGTCGCCATCGGAGACTTGCTTCGGAAATTCCATTCCGCGCATCGAGCTTTCGCTCAGGCACCGTAACGTCTCCAAAACCCGGTTGCCGGACGCGGCCCTTGGCCGCATCGCTCCTGATGCTTCGGTCAAAGCATAAACACGCTCGTCCGAGTTTGTCAATCCGCGGGAAGGTGTGGGCGCCGAGGGTTGGCGAGCAACTGACATCAGGAAGCTCCGTGAGCCGTTAAGCATTCATCACTGATTGCATACGATTCTCCACGTCAACTGATTCCTGCCGTCCGCTCTCAAACACTTCACGATAAAGATCCTCGCCGTAACTTGTCTCCAGCGGCTGGCCCTCAATCATCCTGAACGTTCGCACCCCGTCGGGATTCCTCTCCGCTCGCAAGAAGAGGGCTTGCTCTCTGTCTTTCTCCCAGAAAGTACGCGCGAATGTGAATAGATGCGTCACGTAGACAACCCTCACGCCCTTCTCAAGAAGCGCGGAGACAATCTGCCCGGCAATTTCCGAGCCCTCCCGCTCGTTTGTTGCGGCGAAGGATTCGTTAAAGAGCACCATTGCGTTAGGAACAATTCGATCAGCGATATCACTCATCCTGGCGAGTTCTTCGTCGAACTTTCCGCTCTTCATCGAAACGTCTTCTTCCCGTTTGTAATGAGTGAAAAGCGCGGGGCAAAGCTCCGCCTGGAATTCCTCCGCGCCGACAAACATTCCGGCCTGCATCATCAGCTGGGCAACGCCCACACCGCGAAGAAATGTTGACTTTCCTCCTTGGTTAGCACCAGTGATGAGTACGAGGCCCCTGCCAGTCGCGTTCGTGGTAGTCGCCACAATACTGTGCTTCATCTGCAGAGCGAGACATACATCGTAGAGACCAGAAACCCAGTATCTGCGTTCCCCCGCCGCAACCGGCGACGGGAAACATACCGTAGATCCCTCGGCGGCGAGACGATCGTGCAAATTCAAGCAGCACAGATAAAACCCCAATTCAGTTCGCAACATTGTGAAAAAGCCGAGCACATGCTCGCCAGACTGAGCGAGGGCCATCGCAGCTCTCGATATTCCGCGCCGCCGCATTTCCGCTAAGATCTGCCCGCCAGCAAAGTCGCGCTCCGCAAGGTAAAACGTATAGGTCGGCGGCCCCTTCCCGCGGATTCGATCGAGCCATTTCGGTTCCTCCTTGGTCCGTCTGCGCAGCAGGTAATTTATGCCTTCATTGTGTTCGTCGAGTTCTGCACTGAGCAGCATGCCCTTGCGAAATTTCAATTCGGATAGATGGCTCCCGATTTTCGCCAGGTACTCGTCGCTCAGTTCTTCCTGGAGCACAGCGAAAAGCGTGCGGAATGCTTTCGAACCGAATCGTGCTGACGAGCCTTCAGCAATTGAGCGAAGCTCCTTGAGTCTCTCTGACAGCACTTCCAAGAGAGCGATGGCACAAAGCAGAAGAGAGGACGGATACTCATAAGTCGAACTGGTCCACTGCAATTTCCGGGTTCCTATGGTCGCTTCGACGGTAATATCGTAAAGTTTTCGCACCGTCTCCCGGTTGTCCAGGCAGTCTTTCAGCGCTCGTTGGCGATAGAGAATGGTGTCAATATCGTTTGCGGTCCCAGAGAGGATTGCCTTTCGTGCGACTTCGAAAAGGAACTCGTCGTCCTTGGCCATCGCGTCGAATAGAACATCCAATTCCAGGTCCTGTATGATCGCCCGCTC
>JASHOY010000036.1 GCA_030038435.1 Acidobacteriaceae bacterium
GATTAACAAAGGAATGTTGTGCACGTCTCCTGGTGCAGAAGCGCAGCTCTTCACCACGCCGACCTTTGAAGCCCCGTTAGGCCCGCATGCTTGGCTGAATGGCGGGGCGTACGTCGGGACGCTTGAGCTTGCCAAGTACCATGGCGAAACGGCAGTGCACATTCGATTCTATGAGGTGAAGTAACACGGCAAACCAAAAGCCTGTAGTGGGTGCCAAATCTAATGATGACTTCTCCGCGGACCTGCGCCTCCTCCCGCAAATTGTTCGTTATGTCTCCAGGGCGTCGCGAAGGAACTGCGGCGGCCAGCCTTGCTCCTCAGCCGTGAAGCGAAACCCCGGATCCACCGTGAAATATCTGGTGCGCTGGCCGTTCCTCCAACTAATGTGGACCTGATACAGGTCGAACGGTTCGAGCCCGAGCGCTCTGACATGGCGTACGAGCCCGCTCTGGATGCCGCCGAGGAGCAGCAATCCTTCCCCTCCCATCTTCCTTCGCAGTCCTTTTTTTTCGTAGCGCGCCTGGGCCGGAAAGAAGGTGGATACCGTGCGAGCGTCGATGGGGTGTGAGACGCTTAGGAGAGCAGCCAGGAATTTTTTCTCCAAATATCCAATCTTCTCAATCAGCAGGCTGAAACGGTCGCTCGTCCACTTCCCATGCGCGGGCAGACCGGCGTAGGAACTAGAGGACGGACCTTCTCCCTCTTGCGCGTGAGCCCTGAGGTATTTCGTCAGCGCTACCACCTCTTGCGGGGTGTCCACCCTGTACCACTCGCCCTGGAATTCGAACTCAATAGCCATTTTTTGATGACCCCGCTTAATGGGTCCTCCCAGTATACCTTGCGATCCAACTAAGATTGAGCACCTCAATGGTGACATCGCCGATGTTCGATTGTTCTTCGAAAATAGGCCGGCGATCGACGCCGGACATCTTCCGCCGATAGAAAGCCAGCCCCAGCGAAATTCCCGTTAGCGCCAGAATAAATCCCACGTACCACAGCGGGTCGTCAGCCGCCCGCTCCTCGATCCCCGGAACCAACGAAGTGAACACCATGAACCCGACCAGATAAAAGAACACCAAAAGGGGAATGTTGCTTTTGAAATGAGGCGTTGAACAGGTGAACGGAATTTTGCGAAAGCCCACGAGCAGGATTTCAATTAACACCATCGACGCTGCGGCGATGATGGCTGTGTGGATCACTCCCACCCGCCACCCCCAGACGAAGCCATACGCCGGGAGCACGATCGCCAGCAGCGGTGCAATTAGGAATGCCAGCATGACTTTCCGCGCGAGGCCGACGCACTCGCTCGCGCCGGGGTTCGTTCGTACACGAAAAATCCAGTTGGCCTTCTGCGTGACCGGAATTTCGAACGAGAGCCGCAGTCCAGTGAGAAGCAGGTAAAGCACGATCAAGGGAATGCTGAGCAGCGCGGCGGACGGCCATCGGTTCGCGCCAACAGCTTCCACCGATCGAAATAGCGTTTCCGAGGCGAGTACGATGCCGACTCCTGTGAATCCACCCAAGATCAGCGTGTGGTTCTCGCTGCGGAACAGCGTTTTCAATGTGAACGAAAAGCAGCCGCGCTCGAAAGGCGTGCGCAGGAACAGATCCCTCGCGGGATGCCGTGTCCTGTGGCGAATCGCACCGCCCACGCCGGCGAAGTTCGCGATCGATTCTGCGCTCTTCGCGAAACAGCGGCGATAACTCAGCGTGTACGCCATGATCGCCACTGCCAAGGCCGCGACGGAAGCAAGGATGACCGTTTTCGCCAGCGTCCCGAACACCGGATTCGTCAGCCCCCGCAGCTGTTGGCACAACGCCAAAAACCAAACTGGCGGCAACAATTGCACCAGCGGCCCCCAGCTCGAAGCCGGCTCGCGGACGATTGCGCCTATCTCGAAGCTCGTGGAGAGCACCGCCATCAAAACGGCGACCATGCCACAGCGCACGTAAATCGAGCATCTCCGAAAAAGTCGATAAGGAAGCACGGCCATCATCAAACCAAGAATCGCCAGCACGATGAAAAAGCCGAACATGCTTGCGAGGAAGACCGAAAAAAGGTGCGTCGCGAAGAATATCGCCATGTACCCAAAGGAGTGCGAACCGTTGGCGAACAGGGGAAACAGCAGGGACGATGCCGCGTTCACATCCAAACCCAGCGCGGCGGCCACCAGCAAAAGAGCCGCGAGATTCGCATACAGGATGTGCGTCGCCGGAATCGGAAGCGGCGCCAGGTTTACATAATCGCGCCGGTCGGGAATGAGTGCGTCCCATTTCCAGATGGCCACTGCGCCGGCCGCGACCATCGCCAGCACGATGAAAAAATACTCCTCGTTCGGCGTGGCTCCGATCGACGCGAATGCGCCGGGAGCAGCCAGCAGCGCCAGCATCGCGCCGATGCCAAAATCGAGTTCACCGGATTCGCCGCCGCTGTACATCACACGCTCGATCGAGTGCCGCACTAACCGCGCGAATTGACCTGTCTGGCGGCTGCTCTCCTGAGCCCGTTGTGCCTTACTCGTCCTCATCCCGCTTCCATGACCTTGATAATGTCCTGCGCGGTGCGCGCAGCATCGCGCTCCTCCACCAGGTGGACGAAACTGCTTTCCAGCGAAGATTGGCCGGCGCCCTCTTGAATCTCCGCGCCCGCCGCGTACGCCAGCACTTTGCCCTTGCGGAGGATCATGACGCGCGTGCATACCTTCTCGACGACTTCCAAAACGTGCGAGCAGTAGAAAACGGCTTTGCCCCGTTCGCCGAGCGACTTGATCAGGCTCTTGGCAATGAGTGCCGAGGTTACATCGAGGCCCGACAGCGGTTCGTCGAAAATCAGCAGCGTGGGATCGTGCAGCAGCGCGGCGATCAGCAGGATTCGCTGGCGCATTCCCTTCGAGTACGTTCCGATGGCCACGTATTTCGCGGGCGACAGCGAAAAAAGCTCCAGCATCGCGCCGATCTTCTTCGCAAGCGCTGCGCGCGGCAGGCCACGAAGCGTTCCCACCAACTCAAGGTATTCCCAGCCC